>JASHOI010000108.1 GCA_030041195.1 Streptosporangiaceae bacterium
ACCGCCGCGCTGGTCCGGCTGGCCGATCTGGGCGCGGCGGCGTGGCAGCCGGACGGCCAGGTCCGCTGGACCGGCACGATGACCGTCGCCGCGGTCGAAACGGCGACGGAGGCCGAGACCGAGCGCGAAGACGAGATCGAGCGCACCCGGCTGGCGATGATGCGCCGCTACGTCGAGCAGGCCGGCTGCCGCCGGTCGTTCCTGCTGACCTACTTCGGGCAGGACTACCCCGGCCCGTGCGGTAACTGTGACAACGATCTCGCGCCCGCTGCGGCTACGCCGGCCGAGGAGCCGTTCGCCGTGGGCACTCGCGTGGTGAGCGAGCGCTGGGGCGACGGCACCGTGCAGCGTTACGACGGTGACCACGTCACGGTGCTGTTCGACGAGCACGGCTACCGCGAGCTGTTCGTGCCCGTAGTGCTCGAGCGAGGGCTGCTGCGGCCGGCGTAGACCTCCGGTCAGCGCTCAGCGACCAGGCGGCCGGCTTGAGCCGCACCTCGTCGGGTACGGGCACCTCAGGGTGCAACGGACCGCGGGGGTGGCGGGCCCCGACAGGTTCCTGCCGCCACGACGGCGCCATCCCGTCCACTGTGGGCACGCCCGGGGGAACCGCGCCATCAACAACTTGACTGCACCCGGCCGCCCGGCGGCAGGTGCAGTCAACATGCTGATTCCGCCCCGCAGCCGGAGAGTTGATCGTGGCTCTGGTAGCCACCAGTGAGGAGAGGAATACCGTGGCGACTTCGTATTCAGGCCTTCCGAACAAAGTGGTCAGCGCGCCGGGTGGCATCGAGTACGCCTACCGCGACGCCGGCGAGGGCGAACCGCCGCTCATCCTGCTGCAGCATTTCCGCGGCAACCTGGACAGCTGGGACCCCGCGCTGGTCGACGACCTGTCCGCGGCCCGGCGGGTCGTCGCGTTCGACAACGCCGGGGTGGGCAATTCCACCGGAACAACGCCGCACACCATGGAGCGGATGGCACATGACGCGATCGCGTTCATCGGCGCCATGGGGTTCACCACCGTCGACATCCTCGGGTTCTCCATCGGCAGTTTCGTCGCCCAGGAGATCGCGCTGATCCGGCCGGACCTGGTCCGCGGCGTGGTCCTGGCGTCCGCGGCACCCAAGGGCGCGGACGGCATTCACGGCTGGGCCCCGGAAGTGATCGGGGCCGTCGGCAAGCCGGAAACCAGCCCGGAGGAATACCTCGAGGTGTTCTTCACCTCGTCGCCGGCCAGCAGCAAGGCGGGGCAGGAGGCGCTGGGGCGCATGTACACCCGGACCGAGGACCGGGACGCAGCGACGACGTGGGCCGTCCGTGAGGCGCAGTACGACGCGGTCTGCACCTGGGGAATCCCGGACCACGCCGCGCTGCAGCGACTGGCCGCCATCGGGCACCCGGTGTTCGTGGCCAACGGCGACGGCGACCCGATGATCCCGCCGCGCTACTCGCACCTCATCGCGGGCCTGCTCCCGCACGCCGGCGTGAAGATCTACCCCGACGCCGCGCACGGGTTCCTGTTCCAGCACCACGCCGAGTTCGCCGCGGACGTGACCGCGTTCCTGGCCGGGCTGGAGTCCCGGTGAACCCCGCCATGGTGCCGACGGACACCGCGGTCGTCGACGGGCTCCGGATCCGGTACGCCGACACCGGCGACTCCGGTGCCGACGGCCCGGTCATCGTGCTGACCAGCCCCTGGCCGGAAAGCCTGTTCGCGTTCCGGCGCATCTGGCCGGCCCTGGCCCCGATCGCGCGCCTGGTCTCGGTCGACCTGCCCGGCTTCGGTCATTCCGAAGGCCGCACCGACGTGTTCACCCCCACTGCCATGGGCGAGTTCCTGGCCCGGTTCATCGCCGAGCGCGGGCTGGGCACGCCCACCCTGGTCGCGCCCGACGTAGGCGCCAGCGCCGCCCTGTTCCTGGCCGCGCGGCACCCGGACGCGGTCCGCAGCCTCGTGGTCGGCGGCGGCGCGGCATCGTTTCCGCTCGAGGTGAGCGGCACTCTCGCGGACATCATCGCGGCGCCGGGCATCGAGGTGTTCGAGGGACAGGACATCCGCGCCACGATCGGCGCGAGTGTCGAGCCGGTGGCTCCCCGTGCCCAGGAGCCCGACGTCTGGGAAGACTACGTGTCGGCCTACGAGAACGGCCGGTTCGCGCAGTCGACCCGGTACGTGCGGAGCTACCCCGAGCAGCTTGAGCTGCTTCGTGACCTGCTGCCCGAGGTCCGCGTGCCGGTGCGGATCTTCGGCGCCACGGACGACCCCCTGGTGCCGGCGTCCAACGCCCGCTATCTGGCTGAGCGGATACCGGGCAGCCAGCTGACCCTGCTGACCGCCGGTCACTTCGCCTGGGAAGAGATACCCGAGCAGTTCGCCTCGATGGTGGCCGACTCGGTCAGGCCATGACCGCGGGATCGGGACTTGCTGAATGACGTCAGACGAGAAGGAGGCCGAAGATCATCCTGAAGAAGTCCTCGAGCGGCTGGCCGTTCCTGACGACGCGGGACCGCGTGAGCGCGCCTTCCCAGGCATTGACAATGAACCGCCCGAGCTGCGCCGCGTCGCCAGCGGCGCTGATCTCCCCGTTTCGCTGCGCCTCCGCGACGAGCTCGGTCACCATCGCCGACCACGCATCCAGGCCCTCCGCCACTTCTCCGCGGATGGCCTCGCTGTGATCCGCAACCTCATTGGCGAGATTGCCCCACATGCAGCCCCGGCTGAAGGAGCGGACCCGCGCTCCCGCGTACAGAGCCTCGAACCCGGCCCGCAGCCGGGCAACGGCCGGCGTCGCCTGGACGGGAGTGGGCCACCCGGAAACCTGGAAATACCGCCGGACGGCTTCGACCGCGAACTGCTCCTTGCTCGCAAAGTGGTTATAGAAGGAGCCCTTCGGAACACCGGCCGCCTTGGTGATGTCCTCGACGGAGCACGCGGCGTACCCGCGAGAGTGCAGTTCGGCCAGGCCAGCGTCGATGATCTGCTGTTTCATGCTCGGCCTGGCCACATCACAAATATGACCAGTCAACTTGATCATGTCAATCTGGCCGCAGCCCCGTTGGACTGGCCGCGAGCTGAGTGCAGTCATGTTGTGGATACCTCAGCCCGGTGCGCCGCCTGATGCTGGTGGGCATGAACGCGGCGACGGCCGGCGGGACGCGCCTGCTGGCAGACGGTGGCAGCCAGTGACCAGCGACCTCTCCCTTCAGGAACGCTATGCGCAGGCCTTCAGGGATGTCACCGGAGAGGCCTTCGCCGCGATCACCGAGCCGGGCGTCGTGCTGTCCGGCAGCGTCTTCGCCCGGCCCGTCGCCGGGCGGGCACAGGTGTGGCTCACGCTGCGCACCGCCTCGGACATCTACGACAAGATCACGTTCACCGGCGCTGCCGAAGCGCCCGGCCGCTCCTACCTCGACTGGACGGCCCGCGCCCTTGGGCTGGACATCGACGGGGTCACCGTGCTGACCACCGGCCCGGCCGGCGCGTTCGCCGGCATCGCCATTCATCACCGCCCGCTCGGCGCCGTGCTGGCCTTCTCCCGTGAGATGGGGCGCCGGCTGGACGGCCGGATCGAGCCCGGCCACTTCGACGCGACATCCAGGTAAATCTCTGACGCGCGCCGATCCCGGCGGCACAACAGGAAGGACACCGCAATGCCCATGATCGACGTGTACGCCACGGCAGGAACCTTCGCTGACAAGCACCAGCTCGCCGCGGACCTCGCGGCCACCCTGATGGCCATCGAGGGGGTCCCGGACATCCCGATGTTCCGCCAGAACACTGCCGGGTTCGTGCACGAGCTGCCCGCGGGCGACCTGTCGAACGTCGACGGCGCCTCGAACTACGTTCGGGTACAGGTGCTGACCAACGCCGGCGCTCTCGACCGCGCCAAGCAGCTCGCGGTGGTCAGCCAGTTCACCAGCATCGTCGCGGACGCCGCTCACGACCCGGCGATCGCCGACCGCACCTGGGTGCTGCTGACCGAGGCGGTGGACGGGGGCTGGGGGCTGAGCGGTCACGCGAACACCAATGACGAACTTGTCGCCGCGGCCCGTCAGCAGATCGCCGAGCTGCAGGCAAAGGCCGCAGGGTCGTGAGCGACGGTGCGCCACGCTCGCTGGCCCCGCATGTGTCACAACCGAAGCGACCAGCCCGCGATCCCGATCGGTCCGCACTGGATGCTCATCTGGCCGTTAGACGCGAAGGCCGCCGGGATAGGAACCGTAATGCGGGACGGCGGCACGATGGTCATGTTCGCCGGCACTCCATATGCCCATCTGCACATTTGCGGCTCACCGCGGGATGGGAAGCAATACAAGCCCGGAGACCACACCGTGTGGACCATGACCTACTCCCGGCCTCAGCCGCGAGGCGCATTGCGCAGGCAGACACCCGCATTCCATGATCTTGGTGTCTGAGTACCGCATAGTGGTATTAATCAACCACGATCATGGGAAAGTCTGCGCAACAAGATCAAACCTGCGTGCTGATCATCTGCGAGCCTTGCTTCCCCGGTACGGCGCCTTGACGAACTGAAGACGACCAGTCATATTGGCTCTAGGTGCAGTTGAAGAGCCCGTGCCGGGGGGTTCCGGAACCACACAGCAACCGCAGGGTGCCGGGCGGAATACGACACGGGCTGACCCTCAGGCTCCGCGACTGCATCGCCGTGTCCGCTCGCCGCGACCGGGCCAGCAGCGCGGGCAGCGGTGGTGATGCTCGCGGAGCCGCAGCCCAGGACGAGGCGATGCTCAGCTCACAACCGAGCGCCCCGCGGCTGGTGGGTCGCGATGCCGAACGCGCCCAGCTGCTTCCGCTCGCCGACCCTGTTCCCGATCGCGGACGGGTCCTGGTCCTGCTTGGCGAGGCCGGCATGGGCAAGACGGAACTGCTCGCGGACGCAGCCGGGCGCGCAAGCCGCGCCGGGATGCTGGTGCTGTCCGCCGCCGGCAAGGAGGCGGAGTCAAACCTGGCGTTCGCGGGACTGCATCAGCTCCTGCACCCGGTGACGTCGGGGATCGCCGGCCTGCCGACGCGCCAGGCCAAGGCGCTGCGGCAGGTGCTCGGCGTGGAAACGGAGCCGGCCGGAGCCGACCGGCTGCTGACCGGCATCGCAGTGCTCAGCTTGCTCTCCGCCGTGTCGCGCGAATCCCCGGTGCTGCTCGTCGTAGACGACGCTCACTGGCTGGACCGCGGCTCACAGGATGCGCTCGCGTTCGCCGCCTGCCGCCTGGGGCCGGAACGGGCCGTGTTGCTGGTTGCCGCGCGCGGTACGGCATCGCCCGCGGGGTTCGGCCCGGGCTTCCCGGAACTCCGGCTGAGCCCGCTGTCACCGGCGGACGCGGGGCGGCTGCTGGATGACCAGCCCGGCGCGCTCGCCGGCCGGGCTCGCCGGCAGGTGCTGGATCAGGCAGCCGGGAACCCGATGGCGCTGATCGAGCTGGCCAGGGCGATCACCGGCGACCCGGCTGCGAGCCGCCGGTGGGCGGCCGAGCCGCTGCCGCTGACCGACCGGCTGCAGGCTGTCATCGCCACTCAGCTCGCCGCCCTGCCGGAGGCAGCCCAGAACGCGCTGCTGCTGGCCGCGGTCGCGGGCAAGGCGGATGCCGCCGCCGCGGCGAGCGGGCTGGCCGGGCTGAAGGCCGACGTTCTCGCCCCGGCCGAGGACGCCGGGCTCATCAAGGTGGACCGGGCCGGAGTGCGTTTCTCTCATCCGCTCGTGCGCTCCGCCGTCTACCACACCGCTGCCTTCGCACGGCGGGCGGAGGCGCATCGCCGCCTGGCCCAGGCCCTGCACGACCAGCCCGACCGGCGTGCCTGGCACCTGGCAGCGGCGGCGCTGCACCCAGATGAGAACGTGGCATCCCTGCTTTCGGCCACCGCGAGCCAGGCCGCCCGCCGCGGCGGCGCGGCCGCGGCGGCCCTCGCGCTGG
>JASHOI010000797.1 GCA_030041195.1 Streptosporangiaceae bacterium
CGCGTTCCCCGGTGGTCGCGGCGGCGCGTGGAACCATGGGCACACGTGATCGGGTGCTGGCGTCGCGTTCCGGGTACATCGGCGATTACCCGGCGCGCTCGCGCAGCGCAGCGACGATCTTGGGGCCCAGCAGCGTGACATCGCCGGCGCCCATGGTCAGCACGAGGTCGCCGGGCTTGGCCAGGCCGGCGATCAGCTCGGGCACCGTCGCGGCGTCCGGCACGAACCGGGCCCGGCCGCCGGGAACCTCGGTCACGATCATCATCCCGGTGACGCCGGGCTCGGGAGCCTCGCGGGCCGCGTAGACGTCGAGCACCAGCGCCTCGTCGGCAAGGCCGAGCGCCGCGCCGAACTCGGCGGCGAAGAACCTGGTCCGGCTGTAGAGATGGGGCTGGAACACGGCGATGACCTGCCCGCCGTCGGCCACCTCCCGGGCCGCGGTGAGGTCGGCCGCGATCTCTGTCGGGTGGTGCGCGTAGCAGTCAAGCACGCGCACCCCGTCCGCCTCGCCCTTGGGCTCCATGCGCCGGCCCACGCCGCGGTATGCGGCGAGCCCGCTGGCGGCCAGCTCGGGGGCCACGCCGAGTTCCGCGGCCACCGCGAACGCCGCGGTGGCGTTCAGCGCGTTGTGCCTGCCGGGAACGCCGATCGTCAGCGTGAGCGGCTCCGGCGCGGCCGCCCGCTCCCCCGGCTCGACGGTCAGCCGGGTGGCCATGCCGAGCCCGGTCACCCCGGTCACCCGGTAGTCCGCGTCGGGCGACTCGCCGTACGTGCGGACCCGGAGGCCCGCGGTGTCGGACGCTGCGGCCGCGAGCGCCGCGGCCCGCGGGTCGTCCCGGCCGGCCACGAGCAGCCCGCCGTCGGGGAGCTTGCCGACGAAGGCGGCGAACGTCGCCTCGATCTCGGCCAGGTCCTTGTAATTGTCCAGGTGCTCGGCCTCGATGCAGGTCACGACCGCGGCGACCGGCGACAGCATCAGGAACGACCCGTCGCTCTCGTCCGCCTCGGCCACGAACCAGTCGCCGCTGCCCTCATCGGCGCCGAGGCCGGTCTCGGCCAGGATCCCGCCGATCACGTACGACGGATCGGCGCCGCTGTGCCGCAGCACCGTGGTCAGCATCGAGGTCGTCGTGGTCTTGCCGTGCGTGCCGGAGACCGCGATGCCCCGCTTGCCGGTCATGATCGAGGCCAGCGCGGCAGCCCGCGGAATGACCGGGATGCCGTGCTGCCTGGCCGCAACGATCTCCAGGTTGCGGTCCCCGATGGCCGACGGGGTCGTGACGACCGTGTCCACCCCGGCGACGTGCTCCGCCGCGTGCCCCACGTAGACGGTCGCGCCGAGCGCGGCTAGCTCGTCGAGCTGCGGCGACGCTGACCGGTCACTCCCGGACACCCAGACCCCCCTGGCCAGCATGATGCGCGCGATCCCGGACATCCCGGCGCCGCCGATGCCGACGAAATGCACCCGCCCCAGCCGGTCCAGCGGCACCGCCGCGACCGGCTCTACCAGGCCCATGTGGCGTTCCTCCCCTTCTGCCTCATTAGCCCCGCCCTACCCGCCCTTAGCCCCGCCCTACCCGCCGTTGGCCCCGCCCTGCCTGCCCTCGGCCCACCCTCGATGCGGCCGCCGTCCCTCCCGGCGCCCCCCGCCGCGGATGACCTCGAGGACCTCGCCAGCGAGCCAGCGGTCGGCATCCCTGCGGCCCGCTCCCGAGGCCGCCCGCGACATCGCTGCGACAAGCTCCGGGTCGAGCAGCACGGGAAGCAGCGTTTCCGAGATCCACCGAGGGCTCAGCTGAGCGTCGTCAATGATGATGCCACCGCCGACCTGCTCGATCGGCGCCGCGTTCATCCGCTGCTCGCCGTTGCCGTGCGGCAGCGGGACATACGCGGCCGGAAGGCCGACCGCGGTCAGCTCCGCGCAGGTCATCGCGCCCGCGCGGCACAGCGCGAAGTCGGCGGCCGCGTAGGCCAGGTCCATCCGGTCCAGGTAGGGCAGGGTCACGTACGGTGTCTCTCCACCGGGCGGCGGGACGTCGATGTCCGAGCGAGGCCCGATGATGTGCAGGACCTGGACCCCAGCGGCGCGGATCCAGGGAGCCGCGGCGACCGCGGCACGGTTCAGCGACCTCGCCCCCTGCGATCCGCCGGTGACCAGCAGCACCGGGAGGTCGGGGCGCAGCCCGAAATGCGCCCGCGCCTTGTCGCCGAGGGCCAGCCGGTCCAGGCCGGCTATCTCGCGGCGGATCGGTATCCCGATGTAGGTAGCGTTCGCGAGCCTGGTCCCCGGCTGCCCGGTGAACACGTGCTTGGTCAGCAGCGCCCCGATCCGGTTGGCCAGGCCCGGCCGCGAGTTCGCCTCGTGCACCACGATCGAGATCCCGCGCCGTTTGGCGGCGAGGTAGGCAGGCGTGGCCACGTAGCCGCCGAACCCGACGACCACCTCGGCCCCGGCGCGATCCAGCGCCGCGGTCGCAGCGCCGACCGCTCCGGCGAGCCGCCCGGGCACCGAGAGCAGCGTCGCGTTCACCGAGCGCGGCAGCGGGACAGCGGGGATCAGCGCCAGGTCATAGCCGCGCAGCGGCACCAGCCTGGTCTCCAGGCCCTTCTCGGTGCCCAGGCAGGTGATCCGGATCCGCGGGTCGGCGCGCCGCAGCGCGTCGGCGAGCGCCAGCGCTGGCTCAATGTGGCCGGCCGTGCCACCCCCGGCGAGGACGACGCTCATCGGCTGCCTCGCCTCCTCCCCTCGTCGTCACGCGGGCCCGGCCGGCTCGGCCCAGCTCAGCTGCGCTGCCCGGTCAGGCCAAGCCAGCTTAGGACGCGCAGCACCGGGCCGGGGCCAGCAGCGGCGAGTGCCTGGCTGGCGCCCGGCTCTCGCTTCGCGAACGACATCAGCATTCCGAGCGCGACCAAGGTCACCAGCAGCGACGACAGGCCCTCCGAAACGAGCGGCAGCGGCACCCCCGTGATCGGCAGCACCCCGATGACCGCACCCATGTTGACCAGGGCCTGTACCACGATCCACGCGGTCGCGGCCGCGGCGGCCAGGCGCATGAACGTGTCCGGCACCCGCCGGGCGATCCGCAGCCCGGCGTAGGCGAGCCCGCCGTAGAGCACGGCAACGCACAGCGTGCCGACCAGCCCCAGTTCCTCGCCGATGACCGCGAAGATGAAGTCGGTGGTGGACTCCGGCACATAGCCCCACTTCAGCTTGCCGGCACCGAGCCCCACGCCGAACCAGCCGCCGGAACCGACCGCGGTCTCGCCCTCGCGCGTCTGCCAGCCGATCGTCAGCGAGTTGGCCTGCGGGTGCAGGAAGCCGGTGATCCGGTTCAGCCGGTAGGACGCCACCATGACCAGGATGATCATCGCGAACGCCATCAGGCCGAGCATGCCGATGAACAGCCTGCCCGGCGAGCCGATCACCCACAGCAGCGCGAGGAAGATCACCAGCAGGATGAAGGTCGTGCCGAGGTCGTCGCCCAGCATCACCAGCAGGCTGAAGATCGCCGCCCCGGGCAGCAGCGGGATCAGCAGGTGCCGCCACTCGGTGAGCTGGCCGGCCTTCTCCTTGCGGGCCAGCAGGTCGGCCCCCCAGAGCACGAACGCGAGCTTGGCGAACTCGGACGGCTGGATCTGGAATCCGAGGACCTGAATCCAGCGCTCGCCGCCCTGGACGGTGTGGCCGACCGCGAGCACCAGCATCAGGCCGAGCACCGACGCCCCGACCATCGGGTAGGCGGCGGCCCGGTACAGCGTCGGAGACGACTTCGCCGCGATCCACATCAGCGGCAGCCCGACCACGACGCCGATGAGCTGCTTCTGGAATCCCGCGTACGGGGACCCGCCCGCGGCGATGGACTGCGCGGACGACGTCGAGAGCACCATCACGAGGCCGAGCGCGAGCAACAGTATCGTGATGCCGAGAACGAGGTAGTAGGACGTGAGCGGCCGGTCGAGCAGCCGGAGCCCCGCCCGCACCCGGCCGGCGGCAGGCGGCGTGCGCGGCTGCGCCGAAACCGGCGGCTGTGCGACCGACGGCGCGCTCACCGTGCTGAATTTCGCCGCCGGGGCGGCTCTGGCGAGTGCTCAGCGAGCCGCCCGACCGCCGCGGCGAACGCGTCGCCCCGCGCCGGGTAGTTGCGGAACATGTCAAACGACTGCGCGGCCGGCGCGAGCAGCACGGTGTCACCGGGCGCGGCCAGCCGGGCTGCCTCGGCCACAACCTGATCCATTACACCAGTGTCGGTGCCGGCGGCCTCCACGACCGGGACATCCGGGGCGTGTCGCGCCAATGACCGCGCGATCACGGCCCGGTCGGCGCCGAGCAGCACCGCGCCGCGCAGCCGCGGCGCGTTGGCGCGGACCAGCTCGTCGACGTCGGCGCCGGCGCCGCGGAACAGGCCACCGGCGATCCACACCACGGACGGGTAGGACGCGAGCGCCGCGGCGGCCGCGTGCGGGTTGCTCGCCTTGGAGTCGTCCACGTAG
>JASHOI010000798.1 GCA_030041195.1 Streptosporangiaceae bacterium
GTTCGCGACGCTCTGTGGGTTGGCGTAATAGAAGTTCGTCTGCCCGTGGCCGCGCATGCACACCGCGAAGACGGCCATCTTCTTCGCGGTCTGCTGCGCGGGGCTGCTTGACGCCGGGGGGTGCGAGCCGCCGCTGCAGGCCGCGGTCAGCAGGACAGTCCCGGCCAGGGCCGTGGCCCGCCATGGCAGCTTGTTCACTGGGGTCCCTTCGCCGCAGGCCAGGGCCGCGAGCGGCGCCGTCGGCGGTGTCTTCGTTCATCCGATCTTCCTTATCCTTGGGCCGGAGGTCCTGGCCGCCATGGTTCTGGGCGGCCGTCAGACCCCCGCGCGGGTTGCGTGTGAGTTCGGTGTGAGCTGGGCCTGGCGGCCGGCGCCGGCCGCGGGCTCACATCAAACTCGCATGCAGATCACACGGCGGATTAGCGGTGAGGTGATCCGATGGCAGCCGGGAGAGGGAGCGTGCTGATGGGCGAGCTGGCGGCCGACCTGCCTGCCGATCGCGGCGAGCTGCTGGTCGTTGACGACGAGCCGTTCCTTCGCGACGCGGTCGCGGCGTCGCTGCGGTTCCTCGGCTTCGACGTCGCCACCGCTGACAACGGCACCGACGCGCTGCGGCTGGCCCGCGACGGCCGGTTCGACCTGCTCGTGCTCGACGTGATGCTGCCCGGCCTGGACGGCTTCGAGGTGGTGCGCAGGCTGCGCCGGGACGGCAGCCGAGTGCCGGTGATCTTCCTGACCGCCCGCGACACCCAGGCCGACAAGGTGGCCGGGCTGACCATTGGCGGCGACGACTATCTCACGAAGCCGTTCGGCCTCGAGGAGCTCGCGGCCCGGATCCGCAGCGTGCTGCGCCGTACCCGGCCCGAGCGCGCCGGAGGGCCGGTGCTCACGTTCGCCGATATCGAGCTGGACCAGGACAGCTACCAGGTGCGCCGGGCGGGCCAGGAGATCGAGCTGTCGCCGACCGAGTTCCGGCTGCTGCGCTACCTCATGCTCAACCCGGGCCGGGTGCTGACCCGGGCGCAGCTTCTGGACCACGTGTGGGACTACGACTTCGGCGGGTCCAGCACCGTGGTCGCCACCTACATCGCCTACCTGCGGCGCAAGCTCGCCGCGCACGGTACGGACGTGATCCACACCCAGCGCGGTGTCGGCTACACCCTCCGGCTGCCCCGCGAAGCCGCCATGGACGGTCAGCGATGAGGCTCAGGCGGCCGCGGCGGGCGCTGCTGCGCACCCGGGTCCTGGCCGGCGTGCTGCTGGTCACGCTCGTCGTCCTGGCCGCGTTCGACGTCGCCGGGGTCACCGCCCTGCGCACCTACCTGATCGGCCAGACCGACTCGCAGCTGCGGCAGGTTCTCGAGGTTTACCAGCTGACGAACAGGCTTTCGTCGAATCAGCCCGCGGCCGCCGGGTCTAACGCCCCGTCGTCCCGGGGGCCCAGGCAGAAAGCTGCGCACTTCCCCCCACGTAACGGCTCACTCCCGGCACACCAATCGCCGGCGGTTCTCGAGGCACCGTTCCTGCGGCCATACTCGGTCAGCGTCGTGTCCGGCAAGACCATCACCGCGGTGGATCCCAGCATTTCGCTCGGCGAGGGCTTCGTGATCGGGAGCTCGGGCCTGAAGGCCCCGAGGATGCCGGCGAACTTGACCGCGCTGGCCGACAGCGGCCAGGGCTGGACGTCGTCCAGCGCTGACGGAAGCCAGCAGGTGCGGCTCATGGCCATGCCCTGGCGCGGTCATGACGTCATCGTGGCGATGACCAGCCTGGACGGGGTGTACAAGACCGTTGGCCAGCTCGAGCTGATCCTGGTCATCGGCTCGGCGGCCGCGGCTCTGCTCGCCGCCGCGGGCGTGGCCTGGATCATGCGCCGTGGCCTGCGGCCGATCGAGACGATGGCCGGCCAGGCCGACGCGATCACCGCTGGCGACCTGACCAGCCGGGTGGGCCCGCAGGATCCGCGGACCGAGGTCGGCCGGCTCGGCGTGGCGCTGAACGGGATGCTGTCGCGGATCGAGGAGTTCATCACCGAGCGTGAGGCCAGCCAGGAGGCCACCCGGCGGTTCTTCGCCGACGCCAGCCACGAGCTGCGCACGCCGCTGGCCTCGCTGCGCGCCAACGCCGAGCTGTACCAGCAGGGGGTCCTGGCCGAGCGGCCGCAGGTCGACGAGGCGATGCGCCGCATCACGCTGGAGGCCACCCGGATGAGCGGGCTGGTCGATGACATGCTGCGGCTGGCGCGGCTGGATCAGCATCCCGGCCGGGACGAAGAGCCGGTTGGCCTGAGCGCGGTGCTGCAGGGCTGTGTCGAGCGGGCCCGCATCGCCGACCCGCAGCGGACCTGGCGCGCGGCCATCGATGCCGGGCTGGTGGTGGCCGGGGATGAGGAACTGCTGCGCCGCGCCGCCGACAACTTGCTGGCCAACGTGAGCGCGCACACCCCGGCGGGCACCGTGGCGACGGTCGCCGCCGGCGAACGCGACGGCATCATCAGCGTGCACGTCAGCGACGACGGGCCGGGCGTGCCGGCCGGCCAGCTGCCGCGGATCTTTGACCGGTTCTACCGCGGCGCCGCGCCGTCGGCGCGGCCCGGGTCGGG
>JASHOI010000799.1 GCA_030041195.1 Streptosporangiaceae bacterium
CCTCGGCCGCCGCCCGTTCGGCCGCCGCCCGCCGCCTGGCCGCGCCGCCGCTGCCGAGCAGGGACACGCCCGCTGCCGCGGCGACGACGTAGAGGACCAGCGCCACGATTGCCACGCTGCCGCCTCCGCACTGTCGACTCCGTCCCTAGCGCCTCAGGCTAGCCGACGGCAGGTCCGGCCTACGCGCCGCGGGCCGCGGTGCAATCGCGCCGCGGGGCCGGAACGGTCGCTGTCCTGGTTTCGCTGCCGCAATCCGGCTCTGGACTGGCAATTCACGGCATCGGCGGATGCTTGCAGGCGCGTGCAGTCCTCTAGGCGACCTCTTGCAATAACTAGCTGTAGTCGACTCAGTGCAGCGTGTATAACTAGAACCCCGCGCGGCACTCGGGGGCCAGGAAGCCAGGCCATAACCGGGTAAGCGAGGTCCGTGGCCCAAGGCCATGGCCCGTCAACCGGACCATGAGCAGGCGACCCGGGCCACCGACCGGCACCGCGCGGGAACGGGGGAACCGCGAGTCGCGGAGGGGGACCGTCGTCCCGGCCGGGCGCGCACCGGCGCGATCGCCGGAGGCCGCCAGCGCCAAGCGTACGAGGGTCGCGACGAGCGGAGGGAACGGGCCGGGAGCGCACACCGGGGGCTGTGCGCTCCCGGCCGGCCCGGGTCAGCTCAGGGCGTCGATCTTCCCGGCCAGGTCGAAGTCGTTGGCGGTGAGGCCCCCGGCCGAGTGCGTCGACAACGTCAACGTCACCTTGTTCCATTGGATCAAGATGTCCGGATGGTGGTTGGCCTGCTCGGCCAGGTACGCCACGGCGCCGACGAAGAGCAAGGCCTCGCGGAAGTCACTCTGCGTAACCGTCGTGACGATGCTGTCGCCCTGGCGCGTCCAGCCGGGCACCCCGGCCAGCCGGCCGGTGATCTCATCCTCGGTAAGCAGTCCCATGCCTCCCAATTCTCTCCCAGCCCATGGTGCTCCCGCGGCTCGCCCCGCGGGCACGCGGCGGATGTTATCGGGAGGACCATGGACGAAGCGACCGGCAGAGTCGGCGCGCCGCCCCGCGCTCGGTAGGCTGACTCCAGCCGGGGCGCCACGGCTTCGCCTTCGGACCCGCGCCGGCCGCCCGAGAGGACGTTGCGAGAGGTGCCGCCCGGCCATGGAGCGCAGATGACAGATTCGCATGCGCCGCTCCGCCGCACGCCGCTGACCAGCGTGCATGAGCGCCTCGGCGCGACGCTGACCGGGTTCGCCGGGTGGCTGATGCCGCTGCGCTATCGCAGTGAGACCGCCGAGCACAACGCGGTGCGCACGGCGGCCGGGCTGTTCGACCTCTCGCACATGGGCGAGATCATGGTGACCGGGCCTGGCGCCGCGGCCGCGCTGGACTACGCACTGACCGGCCAGCCATCCGCGCTGGCGCCCGGCCGGGCCAGATACACGATGATCTGCGCCCCCGACGGCGGAATCCTCGACGACCTGATCGTCTACCGGCTCGCCGACGGCGAGTTCCTTGTCGTCGCGAACGCCGCCAACACCGACGTCGTCGTCAAGGCGCTGACCGAACGGGCCGGCCCGGGAGCCCAGGTCGCGGACCGGACCGACGACTATGCGCTGATCGCACTTCAGGGCCCGAACGCGGCGTCGATCCTCACCGCGCTGACCAACGCCGATCTGGCCGCGGTGAAGTATTACGCCAGCTACCCGGCGACCGTCGCCGGCCGGGAGGTCCTGCTGGCGCGGACCGGCTACACCGGCGAGGACGGCTTCGAGCTGTTCGCCGCGCCCGGCGACGCCGAGCCGATCTGGGCGGCGCTGGCCGAGGCCGGCGCCGGTCACGGGCTGCTTCCGGCCGGCCTGGCCGCGCGGGACACGCTCCGGCTCGAGGCCGGGATGCCGCTGTACGGCAACGAACTCGGGCCCGACCTCACCCCGTACGACGCCGGCCTTGGCCGGGTGGTCAAGCTCGACAAGCCTGGTGACTTCGTCGGCCGCGCGGCGCTCGAGGAGCGCTCGGGGGCAACGCCGCGGCGCGAGCTGGTCGGGCTGGTCGGCCGGTCCAGGCGGGTGCCGAGACACGGCTACGACGTCCTCTGGGACGGGACCGCGTGCGGGACGGTGACCAGCGGCGCCCCGTCGCCGACGCTCGGCAGTCCGATCGCGATGGCCTACGTCGAGCCGCGGGTGGCGGCGGAGGCGCGCCAGGCCGGACCCGGCGGCGGGGAGCCCGGCCGGCTCGCCGTCGACATCAGGGGCAACGCCGAGCCCGCCGACCTGGCGCCGTTGCCGTTCTACCGCCGCACACCCAACTCTTGACAGGAGAGGGCCACCATGACCGTTCCCGACGAGCTGCACTACACCCGCGAGCACGAGTGGGTGGCCATCGACGGCTCCACGGCCACCGTCGGCATCACCGACCACGCGCAGAACGCCCTCGGCGACGTCGTCTACGTGTCAGCGCCGACACCGGGGACCAAGGTGACGGCCGGCGAGCCGTGCGGTGAGGTCGAGTCCACGAAGTCGGTGAGCGACATCTTCGCGCCGGTCGACGGCGAGGTATTGGAGGTCAACGCCGAGCTCGGGGAGAACCCCGGCGTGATCAACGCCGACCCGTACGGGGCCGGCTGGCTGTTCAAGGTCACCCTCTCCGGCGCCGACGGAAAGGAGCCGCCCGGCCTGATCACCGCCGCCGAATACGAAGAGCTCATCGCCGGCGAGGAGTGAGCGTGGCCGTCACACCGGGCGACCTGCTGCGGTACGACGCGGCGACCGCGCACCTGGAGCCGCCGTTCGCGGTGGTCGACCTGCCGGCCATGCGCGCCAACGCCGAGGCGATGCGGCTGCGCGCCGCGGGCAAACCGATCCGGCTGGCGAGCAAGTCCGTCCGGTGCCGCGAGCTGATCGGCCAGGTGCTGGCGATGAACGGCTTCCGCGGCATCCTGGCGTTCACCCTGCCCGAGGCGCTGTGGCTGGCCGAGCAGGGCGTGAGTGACCAGATCGTGGTCGGCTACCCGACCGCCGACCGCACCGCCCTGGCCCGGCTGGCCGGCGACCCGGCGGCCGCCGGCTCGATCGCCGTCATGGTGGACTGCCTCGAGCACCTCGACATGATCGAGAAGGCGGCCGCGAGCGTGCCCGAGCCGCACCAGGTCCGGGTGTGCATCGACATCGACGCCAGCTACGTGGCCATGAACGGGCTGCTGCGGGTCGGCGCGTACCGCTCCCCCATCCGGACCCCCGCCCAGGCTGCCGCGCTTGCCGCAGCGATCGCCGCCAGGCCCAGGCTGCACCTGGTCGGCCTCATGGCCTACGAGGCGCAGATCGCTGGCGTCGGCGACCGCCCGGCTGGCCGTCCGCTCTACGGCGTGGTGATCCGCTTCATGCAGCGGCAGTCCGGGGCCGAGCTTGCCCAGCGCCGGGCCGAGATCGCCGCCGCGATCCGGGACGTCGCGCCGCTTGAGTTCGTGAATGGCGGCGGCACCGGCTCGCTGGAAAAGACCGCGGCCGAGGCGGCGGTGACCGAGATAGGCGCCGGGTCCGGGCTGTACCAGCCCCGGCTGTTCGACAGCTACCGGGGTTTCCGCGGCCGCCCCGCCGCGTTCTTCGCGCTCCCGGTCGTGCGCAAGCCGGGCCGGCGGGTGGTCACCGCGCTGGGCGGCGGTTACCTGGCCTCGGGTCCCGCCGACCGGGCCAGGCTGCCGGCCCCCTACCTCCCGCCAGGCCTGCGGCTGGACCGCCGGGAGGGCGCGGGCGAGGTGCAGACGCCGTTGCTTGGCGCGGCAGCGGACCGGCTGCGGATCGGCGACCGGGTGTGGCTGAGGCACGCCAAGGCCGGCGAACTCTGCGAGCGTTTTAGCGAATTGCACCTGATTGAAGGAAATGCTGTGGTCGCGACCGTTCCGACCTATCGAGGTGAGGGTAAGACCTTCCTCTGAGACCATGATCGCTGCCCGTCAATGGAGGCGGCCCATGACGCAGCAGGGCATCGCCACACGGGCGCCGACGGCACCGAAGCCGAGACGCCGTGCCGGGCGGATTGTGTTCTGGGCCCTGGTCGGGCTCGCCCTCGCGGCGCTGCTCGCCAGCATCGCGTTCCTGGTGCTCACCATCAATCCCTATTTCGAGCAGTCCACGTCGATGCAGCCGACGATGGCGCCCGGCGACCGGATCCTGGCCGTCCAGGGATCATCCGGCCTTCGCCGCGGCGACATCGTGGTGCTCCGGGTGCCGGCAAAGATCTCCGGCACCGATGACCTGTTCGTGAAGCGGGTGATCGGCCTGCCCGGCGACCGCGTGGCCTGCTGCAACGCCAACGGCGAGGTCACGGTCGACGGCAAGCCGCTGAACGAGACCTACCTCTACCCGGGCGACCGGCCGTCGCGTACCACGTTCTCGGTTACCGTCGGCAAGGGCGAGATCTGGGTGATGGGTGATCACCGGAACATCTCGGTGGACTCACGGAAGTGGGGTCCGGTCCCGGTTCACGGCGTGGTCGGACGCGTGATCCTGATCGGCCACGGCCACTCGTTCACCGTGGTGCGGACGCCGCGGACGTTTGTCGCCGACGGCCTGGCCCCGCCCGATACCCGTCCGGACCTGTACGCCGACGTCGCGATAGCGCTGGCGGCGTCTGTCGCCGCACTGCTGCTCCTCGCCGTCTTCGGAATCACCCGCTTCGTGATCCGGCGCCTCCGTCCCAGCGCCCGAACCGGCGGCGCCGGCCCGCCACCGACCGCGCCGCGGCCGCTGGTGGAGCCGCTGTACGGGGTCTACCGGGTCCCCTCGCCGCGTAGCGAACCGAAGCCCGGCCCAGCCAGGCAAAAGCCGAGCCCGCCCAAGGAAAAGCTCGGCCCGGCCACAGAAAAGCTCGGCCCGGCGGCCGAGAGGCTGGGCCCGGCGCAAGAGACGCTGCGCCTGGCGACGCAGAAGCCAGACTCGCCCGAGGAGCAGCCGGACCAAGCGGACGAAACGCCCGAGCCGACGGCCGGCCCGGCGGAACAGCAGCCAAACCCAGCGGACCAAACCCCGGACCCAGCCGACGAAACCCCGGACCCGGCGGAACAGCAGCCAAACCCGGCCGACGAAAGCCCGGGCCCGGCCGACCAAAGCCCGGACCCGGCCGACCAAAGCCCGGACCCGGCGGAGGAGAAGCCGGGCCCGGACGATAAGCCGGGCTTAAGGGCGGAACTGCCGGACCCAGCCAAGGCCGGCGGGGGTTCCTGAACGCTCACGTTGCCCCGGCGCACCCGACCTCGGGCCGCCGCGCCGCCCCCGGTGCCCGTCCCTCGATAACTCGTTGCTTTACGTTAAGGTACGTTAACGCCCGGTATACGGACGTCACAGAGTCGGCCAGCTGGATCCGAACCCAGGTTCGGTTTAGCCGTGCCGGGCAGCTACTTTCCATGATCTTGGTGTCTGAATACCGCATAGGGGCTTGTGCCAAATCCGAAAAAGAGGCCGGTCCGTCCGCGTTCGGAGGGGTGTGGCCGGGGTTGCCGTCGGCGTCGTTGATGATGGCGGCGACGGCGTGGGGGGTGGAGTCGGTGATGGTGACGTGGATGGTGACCTGGTGGGTGTTCTTTTTGTAGAGGGCCTGGAGGTCGAAGGCGTCGTATAGCTGCTGCTGGAGCCGGGCCGGCGCCTGGGCGAGGCGGTCTCCGAGCATGGGCAGGGCGTCGAGCAGGGCGGGGTCTCCGGGGCCGGTGCTGGTTTTGGCGAGGCCGGCTAGCTGGCTGTTGATGGTGGTGCGTTCGTCTTCGAGTTCGGTGAACCGGGCCAGCACGCGTGAGCGCAGCGCGGTGACGGCGGGTGCGTGCGGGTCGTCGAGATGGGCGAGGGATTCGATCTCGCGGGCGTGAGCGTTTTCGGCGGCGTCGATCTGGCGTAGCCGTTTGGTCAGCGCGGCGGTCTGGCGGTCGCGGCGGGCGGCGTCGTCGGCTGCCGTGGCGGGCAGGTCGGCGGCGAGCAGGGCGGCGCGGTCGGGTCCGAAGACACGTTCGGCGAAGAATTGGTGGATGGCGGGGAGCAGGTGGTCTTCGCGGACGGAGATGGTGCGGGGTGGCCCTCAGGTGCGGTGTGGCGCGGGTCGTCGGGGTCGT
>JASHOI010000800.1 GCA_030041195.1 Streptosporangiaceae bacterium
CACCGGCCTGGGGTCGCTGCGCGAGACCCAGCTCACCCGGCTGCGCGCCGAAAAGATCGGGTTCATCTTCCAGACCTTCAACCTGATCCCGACGCTGTCGGCGGCCGAGAACGTCGAGGCCGCGCTGATCCCGCTGAGCGTCGGGCACGCCGGCCGGGCGGCCCGGGTCGCGGCGGCGCTGGATTCGGTCGGCCTGGGCGACCGCGCCGCGCACCTGCCCAGCGAGATGTCCGGCGGGCAGCAGCAGCGCACCGCGATCGCCCGGGCCCTGGTCAAACAGCCCACGGTGCTGCTGGCCGACGAGCCCACCGGCAACCTGGACGAGGACACCCGCGATGAGATCATCGGCCTGCTGGAGAAGCTGTGGCGCGAACGCGGGCTCACCCTGGTCCTGGTCACCCACGACAGCGGCCTCGCCCGCCAGGCACAACGCGTCGGCGTGATGAGCAAGGGCCGGCTGACCATCAAGCAGGACTCCAGGCCCGGGCCGCGTCCGGACAGCGAGACGGTCACCGCCGAGCACGACCCGGTGACGTGAGGCCTGCTCGCCTCCGGTCTCAGGAGACGGAACAGATCACGTCGACTCCCGAAGCGGTCCTGCCGGTCGTTATGTGGACCGGCCGGGCCGCTTCGCACAGCATCTCCGCGCCGTTCACGTAGACCATCGGGCTGTGACCGGTCACATCGTACGTGCCGGGCGACAGCGCCAGGCGGTAGCGGCCGTTGCCGCCGACCGTGACGGTGAACCGCGTGCCGGTCGCGCTCGTGGCCACAACCTGCCCGGCCAGCGGCACCGCAGCCCCGGGTGAGGGTCCGCCGACCCGCAGCAGCGAGCCGGACAGCACCCCCGCGTTGACTGCCGTTGTGCCCTGACCGGAGCACGCCGCCAGCAGCGGCAGGCATCCCGCGGTGATCAGCAGGGCGATACCGCCCATCGTGCGCCTCATGCGCCTTGGACGCACGGAAACGCGTTCGGGTTCGGACCGCCGCCGACCGCGCTTCGGCCGGCCGGCCCGGCAGCCCGCCACCCACCCCAGATTTGATAAGGACAGGCTTATCAGTTTAGGCTTACTATATGACGCGCGGCCCGGATGTGAACGAGGTCGCCGGTGCGCTCCGGGTCAGCATCGGCCTGCTGCACCGGCGGATGCGCCAGACGCGGCCCGACGGCGAGCTGACGCTGCCCGAGAGCGCAGCCCTGGTACGCCTGGACCGTTACGGCCCCGCGACCGCGAGCGCGCTCGCGAAGCTGGAGCAGATCAGCCCGCAGTCGATGGGGGCGACGCTCGGCGCGCTCCAGGCGCGGGGCCTGATCGAGCGGCGCCCCGACCCCGCGGACGGCAGGCGGGCGGTGCTATCGGTCACCGAAGCCGGGCTGCGGCTGCTCAGGGACAAGCGGAACGCGCGCACCGAGCAGCTCGCGAAGGCCCTCTCGGCCGAGTTCACACCCGCGGAGATCCAGCTGCTGGCAGCGGCGTCGCCGCTGCTGGAGCGGCTGGCCGAGAGCATCTGATGCGGGCGGGCGCGCGCAGCAGGGACGACCGGTACAAGTGGGTGGCGCTGGCGAACACCACCGCCGGCATGTTCATGGCCACGCTCGACGGGTCGATCGTGATCATCGCGCTGCCAGCGATCTTCCGCGGCATCCACCTGGATCCGCTGGCGCCAGGCAACATCAGCTACCTGCTGTGGATGATCATGGGGTACCGGCTGGTCCAGGCAGTGCTCGTGGTCACCCTGGGCCGCCTCGGCGACATCTACGGCCGGGTCAAGATCTACAACGCCGGGTTCGTGGTGTTCACGGCGGCCTCGGTGCTGCTGTCGTTCGACCCGTACGTCGGCGGCCGCGGCGCGCTCTGGCTGATCGGCTGGCGGGTGCTCCAGGCCGTCGGCGGGTCCATGCTCATGGCCAACTCGGCCGCGATCCTGACCGACGCGTTTCCTTCCGACCAGCGCGGCTTCGCGCTGGGGACGAACCAGATCGCGGGCCTGGCCGGCCAGTTCATCGGCCTGGTGGCCGGGGGCCTGCTGGCCGCCTGGGACTGGCGCGCGGTGTTCTGGATCAACGTGCCGGTCGGAATCTACGGGACGCTATGGGCCTACTGGAGGCTCCGCGACACCGGTGAGCGGCACCGGGCCCGCATCGACTGGTGGGGCAACGTCACCTTCGCCCTCGGCCTCGGCGGGGTCCTGATCGGGATCACCGAGGGCATCCAGCCGTACGGGCATCACAGCATGGGCTGGTACAACCCGGTGGTCTTCGGCCTGCTGGCCGGCGGCACCGCGCTGCTGGCGGCGTTCGCCGTGATCGAGACCAGGCTCGCCGACCCGATGTTCCAGCTCAGCCTGTTCCGGATCAGGGCGTTCACGGCCGGGAGCATCGCCGGCCTGCTGACCGCGATCGCCCGGGGCGGGCTGCAGTTCATGCTCATCATCTGGCTGCAGGGGATCTGGCTGCCGCTGCACGGCTACGCCTACAGTGAGACGCCGCTGTGGGCCGGCATCTACCTGCTGCCGCTGACCAGCGGCTTCCTCATCGCGGGCCCGACCTCAGGGATCCTGTCCGACCGCTTCGGCTCCCGCGGCATCGCCAGTGCCGGGATGGCCGTGTTCGGCGGCAGCTTCATCGGCCTGATGCTGCTGCCCGTCGACTTCCCGTACTGGGCGTTCGCGCTGCTCATCGCCGCGAACGGGATCGGCAGCGGCATGTTCGCCTCGCCGAACTCCTCGTCGATCATGGGCAGCGTCCCGGCCCGGCACCGCGGCGCCGCGTCGGGGATGCGCTCGACCTTCCAGAACTCGGGCACCGCGCTGTCGATCGGGGTGTTCTTCTCGCTCATGATCGCCGGGCTGGCGAGCAGCCTGCCGACGACGCTGACCAGCGGGCTGCAGCACCAGGGGGTGCCACACGGGGTCGCTCACCAGATCGGCACCCTGCCGCCGGTGTCCTCGCTGTTCGCGGCCGTTCTGGGGGTGAACCCGATAGGCCATCTGCTGGCGTCCATGCACGTGCTGTCATCGCTTTCGGCGGCAAGCCAGCGGATCCTCACCGGCAGGGCGTTCTTCCCTCACCTGATCTCCGGCCCGTTCCACCATGGCCTGGTCGTGGTGTTCGCCGTGGCGGCCGGGCTGGCCGCGCTCGCGGGTCTCGCGTCGCTGATGCGCGGCGGCCGCTACGTCGACCCCGGAGCCCCGGCGGAAACCCCGAAACAGGCTCCCGAACCGCAGCACATTTCTCCGCCCGCACGGCGTACCGGCCCATCGACATGAGCTGAGCTGGGCTTCCACGGCAACGCCCGGCCGAGCCATTTATCGGCCGTTCACCGGACAGATACATATGCCGGCCGCTAGCGTCGCATGGGTCAGGCGCTCTGCGGCTCGTTTCCGCCCCTGTCCCCGGCTGGCACCCTGCGCCGTTTTCTGGTGAGCGCGCCCTGTTACGGGGAAGGTGCCGGTGTCCGGCCACCATCGCAAGCTGCTGTCCCTGCTCATTGCGACCTTTGTGGTCGCCCTGACGTTCACCGCCGGCCCGGCCCTCGCCGCGCCGGCTCATTCGGTTCAGGGGTCGGCGCTCCCGGCGCGGCTCCGTGCGTTCGACTGGGCCAGGACCCAGTACGGCAAGCCCTACGAATACGGCGGCACCGGGCCGGGCGGCTACGACTGTTCCGGCCTGGTCATGGAGGCCTACCGGCATGCCGGGATCGACCTGCCCCGCACCACCGGCGAGATGCTGCAAAGCCCGCTGCTGGTGCGGGTGAGCCGCCCGGAAAAGGGCGATCTGGCGTTCTACGGCCCCGGGCACGTGGAACTGTACGCACACGGCGACTGGACCTTTGGCGCGCACGCGCCCGGGCAGATCATCGGCTGGATCCAGTTCGGCCCGTGGTGGTACCCGACCGCCTATTACCGGGTCCGCTAGCCCGGGCGTTCCTCTGAGGGCGCCCCGGCGACGAGGTCCCGTAGCCGGTTCCAGCGCTCCTGGTATCGCGGGCCGTAACGGTCCGCCGCGCGGGCAGCCCGCTGCGGTCGGCTGGCGTAGTGCCGTGCCGCCCACCAGGACCCCGGTTTGGCCAGCCTGACGGCGCCGACCAGCCCCACGATGCCGATGAAGATGCCGGCGACGCCGGTCGTGATCTTGCCCTTGAGCAGGCATATCAGGCTCAGCACGAGATCGGCGGCGAGGAAGGCGAGCGACGACCACCACGCCGCGGTGCCGACGCGGCCGGACACAAAGCCGGTTCCGCCGATCAGCGCCCCGGTCACCACCAGCACGCAGAAGATCGCGTCGACCGACTGCCGCCCCTCGCTCGTCCAGTAGACGTCCTTGAGGTGGAACCAGAGCGCGAACTCATCGACGGTCAGGCCGACGCCCACGCCAAACACGGCGGCGGCGACGTCGAGGGCCACTCCGTGCGGAGTCGCGGACACCAGGTAGATCCCGGTGCCGATGATGATCAGGATGCCGAACACCTGGTGGTGAACGTGGGTGCCGCCGATCCGGACGTTTCCCAGCCCGACGCCGCCGCCGCTGCCGGAGCGGATCAGCCTGGTCACGGTCCTGGTGATCAGGAACGTCGCCAGGATCGCGAGGAACATCCACATCATCGGCCGAAGCGTTGTTCCGCCCGCGCCGATCGTGATCGCGAACCCCGAACCGGAAGAGTGCACGGTGGAGTCAGCCCCGACTCGCACGACGTCCTCCCCCGTGTACCGTGTGCTACTCCGATCTTACCGTGCGCAGCAGGGACAGCTTCTCGACGACGGGTGCGTCGGAGAACGTGAACAGGTCCAGGCCGGTCTCGGCGTGCAGGGCCAGCTCGCACCACGAGGGAACGGCGAACACGTCCCCGCGGGTCAGCCCCAGCGAGTCACCGTTGAGCGCGACCGTGCCGCTGCCGTCGAAGACCTGCCAGACCGAGGACGCCGTGGTGCGCGTGGGCGCGGTGCCGGTGCCGGCCCGGAGCCGGTGCATCTCGGTCCGCATCGTGGTGAGCGCGTCGCCTCCGGTCGTGGGGTTGGTGAACCGCACGGCGCCGTGACCGGGCTCCACGACGCCGGGATGGCCTTCGTCGTCGAGCTCGAGCTGCGCGCTCAGCGCGGCGTCGGTGTGCGCCCATCTGTACGCCATCAGCGGGGATGCCGGGCGCGGTTTTCCCGCCGCCGAGACCGGGATCAGGCCGGGGCCGCCCCACAGCCGTTCGCTGCGGCTGCGGTCCGGGGTCGAGGTGTCCTGCAGCTCGTCCGTGCCGAACTCGAAGAACCCCTGGTCCAGGGTGGCGACGAACGGGATATCGAGGCCATCGAGCCACGCCATCGGGGTGTCAGAGACGTTCTGGTGCCCGTGGAACTGCCACCCCGGCGTGAGCAGCAGATCGCCGCGGCGCATGGCCACCGGGTCGCCGTCGACGACCGTCCACACTCCCTCGCCCTCGAGGACGAACCGGAACGCGGACTGGGTGTGCCGGTGCTCGGGCGCGCTCTCCCGGGGAGCGAGGTACTGAATGGCGGCCCACAGCGTGGGCGTGGCGTAGGGGTCGCCGGGCAGGCCCGGGTTGCCGAGCCCGATCGCACGGCGCTCACCGCCTCGCCCGACCGGCACCAGCTCGGCGCTGCGCGCGGCCAGCGGGTACAGCTCGGCCCACCGCCACAGATGCGGTACCGCACGCGGCTGCGGATGCGGCGGCATCAGGCCTTCGCGAGTGCGCCACAGCGGGGTCATGCCGGCCGCCTCGAAGTCCCGGTACAGGCTGGCCAGCTTGGCCTGGTGCTCGGGATGGTCAAAGTCGACGGCGGTTGGTTCGTTCTTCAGGCTGGTCACCTCGGGTGCCTCCTTCGGATCGAGGTCGGGCCTGCAGCTCGGCCCGGTTCGATTGGCGGGCCGGCCGGGTAAATGCATGCGGGGGGAATTAGCGTGTGTACTCGAATTTTGTCGAACGATAACAAGGTCGCGGTCGTGGCGAGCCGGACGATGGACTGGCCGGATCCGACCGAGCCGGTGCTGACGGCGTTCCCGCGCGGGAGCCGCCATGACGGCGGGATGGCCGCCGGCGAAAGGGTCGTGGCGGGCAGCGCCCTGACCTGGGAGTCGGCGCACGGCGCCGTGGTGACCACGTTCTACGGGGTCGGCGCGGTCGATGGCATCAACGAGCGGGGGCTGGCCGCGCACCTGCTGTACCTCGGCGAGACCGACTTCGGGCGCCGCGACCCGGAGATGCCGGGCCTGGCTGCCGGGCTGTGGGCGCAGTACGCGCTGGACCGGGCGGCCAGCGTCGGCGAGGCGCTGGCGCTGCTCGCGGAGGTCCAGGTGGTCATGATGGAGGCCCGGGGCACGAAGGCCACGGTGCACCTGGCGCTCGAGGACGCCTCCGGCGACTCGGCGATCATCGAGCACCTGGACGGCAAGATGGTCGTGCACCACGGGCCGCAGTACCGGATCATGACCAACGACCCGCCCTACGACGAGCAGCTCCGGCTGCTGGCCGAGCTGGACTTCTCGGATCCTTCCGGCGACACGCCGCTGCCAGGCAACGTCAACGCCCGCGACCGCTTCCAGCGCGCGAGTTACTTTTCCGCTTTGCTCCCCGTACCGCGGGATGAGGCCGAGGCCGCGGCCGGGGTGCTGGCGATCGCCCGCAACGTGTCGGTGCCGTTCGGCGCTCCCTACAGCGACTTCGGTATCTACGACACCGAGTACCGGACCGTGTGCGACCTGACCAACCGGTGCTACTACTTCGAGCTCACGACCGCGCCCAACGTGATCTGGGCCGAGCTGGACAATCTCGATTTCGAGCCGGGGACGCCGGTCATGACGCTTGATCCCGATGACATCGCCCTGGCCGGCGAGGTCTCGGGCGCCTTCCGGCCCGGCAAGGCTCCTTACTGAACGCTCGGCCAGCTACTCAGATGAAGTGCAGCAGAGCCCCGGCGGCAAGCGCGAGCAACGCGGGCGGTCCCTCGTAGCGCCCGGTCAGGCGGGTCTGGCCACCGTCGTCCCCGCGGACGCGCGCCGCGTCGATCCGGATGGGCGTGCCGGCCACGGTGCCGCGGAGCTTCCCTGAGGTGAGTTCCCCGTCGATCGTGGCGTAGATCGTGAACTCGGCGCTGCCCAGCGTCCCGTCGGCAGCGACGGTCCGGCCGCCGCTCATGTCTTCGGGCGCGGCGGCGGGCACCACCGTCGCGGCGAGAGCCTCGGTCCCGATGTGCCCGGTGACCGTGCCGTGGTGGAAGAGGTAACCCGGCTGCAGGTGGAAGCTGGCGTGCAGCTCGGCACGCTGGCCGGCGAAAGACCCGGTGAGGTCGGAAGGCACGTCCGGGTAGATCCGGTAGTTGTCTCCGTTCACCCATGTGGCTGACACCGGTATCCCGGCGATCGTTCCGGCCGCCACGCCGTTGTGGGTGGGCACGTTGAGCTCCACGCGCACGGGCTGGCCGCCGACCGACCCGCT
>JASHOI010000801.1 GCA_030041195.1 Streptosporangiaceae bacterium
GGCGCCGCCGCGGCCACGGCCGCGCTCAGCGCGTAACCGGCCGGCCGGCGCGCGCGTGCTAGACTTACGGCACGTGGTGCCAAAAACGGGCGGCGGGCGATGGATGCGCAGCGCGATGCAGCGGTGACGGCTCATCCTGCCGGTCCCGGCAGGCCGCCGAGCACCACCCGGCACGAGCTGCAGGACATCGCCATGGACATGTTCTCCGCCCATGGCTACGACGAGGTGACGATCGAGGAGCTGGCGGCGGCCGCCGGGATCAGCAGGCGCACCTTCTTCCGCTACTTCAGCTCAAAGGCCGATGCGCTGATGGCGGACTTCGACGCGGACCTGGAGCAGCTGCGGTCGGTGCTCGCCGACAGCGACCCGGAGCTGCCGGTGATGGACGCGATCCGGCAGGCGGTGGTCGCGATCAACCACTACCGCGCCGACGACCTCGCCCGGCTGCGCCGGCGCATGCAGCTGCAGCATGACAACCCGGCCCTGCTGGCCAACGGCATCCTGCACTACGAGGAATGGCAGGCCGTGGTCGCCGAGTTCGCGGCGGGCCGGCTCGGCCAGGCAGCCGGTGACCTGCTGCCCCAGGTCATCGCGCGCTCGGTGTTCGGTGCCGTATACGCGGGCTTCATGTCCTGGCTGTCCGACGAGCGCGGCGACCTGAGCCCGCGGCTGGACGACGCGCTGCGCGCGATGGCCGAGGCCTTCGAGCTCGGCTAGCCGACCGTTACCGGTGTGCGCGCAGCAGCCCGGCGGCCACGGCGACCTCGGTTCCGGCCAGCCCCACCGAGAGGAAGAGCGTGATCTGGTCGCCGTCCTCTCTGTGCTCGCCCCCGGCGACCGCGGCGCCCAGTTCGCCGACCCGCTGCTCGGCCGCCCCGCTGAGGAACGGCGGCTCGGGTGAGGCGCCGAGCTGGGCCGCGGAGTCGGTCAGGATCACGCCGGCCCGGTCGGCCAGCTCGGCCGGGCACTCGTGCGCGCTGGCGGTCTTGGGCCCGAGCGTGCTCACGTGCGTGCCGGGGGCCACCCAATCTGCCTCGATCACGGGCTGCCCGCTGGTCGTCGCCAGGATCACGATGTCCGCACCCTCGACCGCCTCGCCCGCGGTCTCCACGCTGGCGGCGTGCACGCCAAGCTCGGCGGTGGCCCGCCGCGCGAACGCGTCCCGGCCGGCCGGGTCGCGGCTGTACACCCGCACCGCGCGGAGCTGGCGCACGGCGCGGATGGCCCACAGCTGAGTCCACGCCTGATGGCCGCTGCCGATCAGCCCGAGCGTGCCGGCCTCCGGACGGGCCAGCACGTCGACCGCTACCGCGCCGATGGCCCCGGTGCGGGCGGCGCCGAGAAAGTCCCCGATCACCGCGCCGGTCAGCTCGCCGGTGGCGTCGTCGAACACCGCGGTCAGCTGATCGCCCCCCGGCCGGTTCCCGGTGGCCGACGACGTCATCAGGTAGACGCGGAACCCGTAGCCGGTGCCCGCCAGCCGGCCGGCGGTGAAGATGAGGTCGCCACGGTCGCCGAGCGGCGCGCGCAGCCTGGGCGGCGCGCTGAGCGCCCCGCTCTGATGCGCGATCAGGCTCTCCCGCACCGCGGCGACCGCCGCGGCCGGCTCGAGCAGCCTCTGCACGTCGTCGTCTTCGAGAACCAGCACCAGGGAATGATCTCACAGGGCAGCGCGAAGCCCGCGACCTCAGCGCGCCGCGGCGAGCAGGTCGCGCTGGTGCCGCAGGGACCACTGCCGCGCCCGGGCCACCGGCCCGGCCACCCTGTCCCAGTGGTCGGCGAAGCCCTGGTGCCCGGCGGCGGCGGCCTCGGTGACGATCGCGTAGGTCCAGTCGTGATTGGGGACGATCGCCTCGGCCACCCGGCGGCGCTCGGCCCGGGTCAGCTCGCAGGCGTGCAGGAAGATCCGGAATCTCTCCAGCGCCCGGCCCTGCCTGCAGTCGGCGACGTCCCGCTCGTCCTCGAGCGGTGCCCAGTTGCGCGCGGCCGCCGCGATGTCCCAGACCGCGCTGCCCGGGCCGGCCAGGTCGAAGTCGATCAGCGCGACCGCGCGGCCACCCCGGAACACTATGTTCGCCGGGTACACGTCGTTGTGGCTGACCAGGCCGGTACGGAACCTGGCCGGGATCGGCCTGGGCCACCGGTAACCGGCCGGGTCGAACGACCGCACCGCGCGGTGGTACCTGCGCAGCAGGTCGGCGACGCTCACCAGGGCCGCGTCGGTGAGCATCTCCGCGGACAGCGGCGGAACGGCCGCCCGCCCGTGGATGTAGGTCAGCGTCTCGGTGGCCGCATCGGCCGCAAGGACCCGTGGCGCCGCGTTGAAGCCCACCGACGCGAGGTGGGCGAGCAGCGCATGAGTGGCCGGCCAGCACGGCGCGGTCGGCCGGCGGACGGTATCGCCAACGCGGATGACCAAGCCGCGGTTGGCGGCGCCGCCGAACAGCGGGCCATCCGCCTCGAGCCCGTTCCGGCTAGCCAGCGCCGGACCGCTGGTCAGCAAGGCTGAGCAGGGCGCGGGCGATGCTCGCGTGGGTGACCAGGCCATGGACCATTTCTCCTCGGATCGCGGCGTATACCGCAGGGGCCTTGCCGACGCCGAAGGCGGCGCAGAGGATGAACGGGATGCGCTCGAGCACCGGGCCCGGCGTCACGATCATGCGGCTGTCCAGCGGGGTCTCGATCGGCCTGCCGTCCTCGCCGATGAACACGCCGGCCAGCTCGGCGCACACCCCCAGCTCCGCGAGGGCGTCACGCTCGCCGGGCGTGATCGCGTCATAGATCGTCGACAGCCCGGGCGCCCAGGCCCCGATCGCGACCACCGCCATCGTCACGGACGGCACCAGCGCGAAGGCCTCGGCGATGTCGGCCTGGCGCCGGATCGCCGCGGCCGTCTGCGCATCATCGAGGATCATCGGCGCGTAGAAGACGTGCGCCGGGCCGCCGCCGATACGGGCCACCCCGCGGACCACCTCGAGCAGGTCCCTGCCGTCCGGGGGCGGCACCGCGCCGGTGAGCTGGACGATGGGGCACGGCGGCATCTGGGTCAGCGAGGCCGCCAGCCCGCTGAGCGTGCGCGACCAGGACATGCCGAGAACGTCGCCGGGCCTGATCAGGTCCATCAGCGCCTGGCCGACTTCCTCGCCCAGGCGGCGCCGGAGCGCGGCCTCGTCGTCATCGGGGAAGTTGAACACGAAGGCGTGCTTGAGGCCCATGGCCGAGCACAGCTCGGCCGACAGCCCAGCATCCAGGCTGCCGCCGGGCAGCCCGATCTCGATGCGCACCATCCCGGTCTCCCGGGCGGAGTCGAGCAGTCTGGCCACCCGGAACCGGCTGATGCCCAGCCGGTCGGCGATGTCCACTTTGGACGCGCCCTCCAGGTAGAACTGCCTCGCCACCCGGGCGGCGAGCACGACTTCGGACGGCCTGTCGGCCGACAACCCGGCCATTTTGCCCCTCCCGCCCAGCCGAGCTAGGCGCTCATTTGAGCGCTTAGATCTCATATTTGCAGCTTTTCTTGACTTTGCCTAGTGGCCAGATCACTGTGTCATTTAGTTCATTTGAGCGCAGCTCGCTCAAATGAGCATACGTCGGCCATGGCCGCGCAGCCAGGAGGTTCCGCATGAGCGTCGGAGCGCCGCAGGACGGCTGCGTGGTCGGGGCGTTCGCGGCCGCCGGCCTTGCCGCGGCGGCCCACCGCGGAGGCGCACGGCAGCGCATTCCGGCTGCGCCGCTGACCATCCGCTCCCGCCCGCGGACCATTCGCCCTCGCCGATCACGGCGCGGCTGCGGGGCCGCGGCATCCCTTCCCGGGCCCTAATTGGCCCTCCGAGACCGCCACACCGTTACTCGCCCGCGGAGGTGCATTCATGAGGTTGTCCCTGTTCAAGCCCCGCACGCTGGCGGCAGCCGGCTGCGCGGCCGCGTTGCTGGCGGTGGCCGCCTGCTCGAGCAGCAGCTCGCCGGCCAGCAGCAATAGCAACACCGGCACGGTGACCGTGGCGGTGGTGTCCAACCCGCTGATCACCGGGCAGATGATCCCGCTGACCTCGTCAGTCTTCGAGAAGGAAAACCCGGGGATCCACGTCAAGTTCGCCACGTACACCGAGGGCGACCTGCGGGCGGCGATCGAGAAAGACGTGTCCACGCACAGCAACGCGTTCAACGTCATCATGATCGGCCCGTACGAGGCACCGCTGTTCGCCAAGGACGGCTGGCTCGACAACCTGACCACGCAGTACATCGCCAAGGACCCGAGCTACGACGCCTCGGACCTGCTGCCGTCGATCGCCAAGGCGCTGTCGTACAAGGGCGACCTGTACGCGGTGCCGTTCTACGGCGAGTCGTCGATGCTGTACTACCGCAAGGACCTGTTCACCAAGGCCGGGCTGACCATGCCCACGCATCCGACGTGGGACCAGGTGGCCAGCTTTGCCGCCAAGCTGAACCAGCCAGGCAAGGTGGCCGGGATCTGCCTGCGCGGCCTGGCCGGCTGGGGCGACAACATGGCAGCGCTCGACACCGTCGTCAACACCTTCGGCGGTGAATGGTTCAACGAGAAGTGGCAGCCCCAGCTCACCTCGCCGGCGTTTGAGGCCGCGACCAACTTCTACGTCAACCTGATCCGCAAGGACGGCGAGGCCGGCGCGTCCAACGACAGCTTCAACCAGCTGCTGACGCTGTACGGGCAGGGCAAGTGCGCGATGTGGTACGACGCCACGGTCGCCGCGACCTCGATCGCCACCACCTACCCGTCGATCGCCGCGCAGACCGGGTACGCGTTCGCGCCGGTCGACAAGACCAAGTCCTCGGGGTGGCTGTGGACGTGGTCGCTGGGGATCCCGCAGGGGGTCGCCAACCAGGGTGCCGCGTGGAAGTTCGTGTCCTGGGCCACGTCGAAGTCCTACGACACGCTGGTGGCCTCCAAGTACGGCTGGGCCGCGGTGCCGCCGGGCACCCGGACCTCGCTGTACGACAACCCGAACTACCAGAAGGACGCCGCGGCGTTCGCGGGAATCACGCTGGCCTCGATCGACGGCACCGACCCGGATCACCCGACCGTGAACCCGGTGCCGTACGTCGGCATCCAGTACGTCGACATCCCGCAGTTCGAGACGCTCGGGGTGGAGGTCGGCGAGCAGATCGCCGGCGCGATCGCCGGCACCGAGAGCGTGAAGCAGGCGCTGGCGACCAGCCAGTCTGACGCCTCTGCCTACACCCCGGCGGAACTGGCCGGCGGCTAGCCGCAGCTGGGCGGGGCCCGTGCGGGGCCCCGCCCAGCCCGGCTCACCGTCCCGCCAGCCCGTGCCACACCCTGAGGAGGACTGCGCAGTGGCAGTTGTCGAAACGAGCGCGGCAGCTCCCGAGGTCGGCATCCGGCCGCGCGGGGCGAGCCGCCGCGAGCGGTGGCAGCGCCGCGTTCCGTTGCTGCCCGCGCTGATCTACATCATCGTGGTCACCCAGATCCCGTTCGTGGTGACGCTGTGGTACAGCTTCCAGAACTACTTCTGGGACGTCCCGGGCGGCGCGCACTGGGCCGGGTTCAGCAACTACACCACCGTGTTCACCAACGCGGCCTTCCGCTCCGCGCTGGTGCGCTCGGTGGTCATGACCGCCAGCGCGGTGATCCTGGCCATGCTGCTTGGCGTGGCGTTCGCGCTGCTGCTGGACCGCAAGTTCCTCGGCCGCGGCGTCGCCCGGACCCTGATCATCACGCCGTTCCTGGTCATGCCCGCGGCGGCGGCGCTGGTCTGGGCCGGGCCGATGCTCGACCCGAACTTCGGGCTGCTGAACTGGCTGCTCGAGCCGTTCGGGGTCAACCACGTGGCCTGGCTGTCCACCCACGCGCTGGGCTCGGTGATCGTCGTGATGATCTGGGAGTGGACCCCGTTCATGACCCTGATCGCGCTGGCCGGGCTGCAGAGCCAGCCGTCGGACACGCTGGAAGCGGCCAAGGTGGACGGAGCCGGGGCGTTCGCCACGTTCCGTGAGCTCACGATCCCGCACCTGCGGCCCTACATCGAGCTCGGCATCCTGCTCGGGTCGATCTACCTGGTCAACACGTTCGACCAGGTCCGGCTCATGACCAACGGCGGCCCGGGGACCTCGACCACGAACCTTCCCTTCTACCTGTACCAGGAAGTCAACAACGCCTTCGACGTCGGCGGCGCGGCCGCCGCCGGCGTGATCACCGTGATCCTCACGATCATCGTCGCGACGTTCGCGCTGCGCCTGTTCGCCAGGGTCTTCCAGTTCGAGGAGTCAGGAACATGACCGCCACAGCGCTGCGGCCCGGGCCCGCCCGCCCGCGCCGGGTCCGCGAGATGTCCGGCCGGATCGGCTGGGGCGTCGTCGCCTGGGTGGTGGCGATCGCGTTCTTCCTGCCCGTGCTGTGGATGGTGATCACGGCGTTCAAGCCGGAATCCGCCGCCGAGACCTGGCCACCCCAGTTCGTGTTCAGGCCCACCCTGTCGGAGTTCAGGCTGGTGTTCTCCGGCATGGGCCCGTTCCTGACCCACTCGGTGATCGCGACGGTCGGCTCCACGATCCTGGTGCTGCTGCTCGGCGTGCCGGCCTCCTACGCGCTCTCGGTACGGCCGATCAAGCGCTGGCGCGACGGCCTGTTCTTCTTCATCTCCACCAAGATGCTGCCGATCGTGGCGGCGATCGGCCCGCTGTACGTCATCGCGCTGAAAACGCACCTGCTCGACAGCATCTGGCTGCTGATCATCCTGTACACGGCGATGAACCTGCCGCTGGCCGTCTGGATGATCCGGTCGTTCATGCTCGAGGTGCCCAGCGAGCTGCTCGAGGCCGCCCGGCTGGACGGCGCTGGCCGGATCAGGGAGATGACCAGCGTGATCTTGCCGGTCATCTCGCCGGGACTGGTGTCGACGGCGCTGATCTGCGTGATCTTCGCGTGGAACGAGCTGTTCCTGGCGCTCAACCTGACCATCACCAACGCCGCGACGATGCCGATGTACCTGATCAGCTCCGTCCCCCAGGAGGGGCTGTACATCGCGCACCTGTCGGCAGCGGCCACGGTGGCCTCGGTTCCCGTGATCATCGTGGGCTGGATCGCCCAGCGCTCGCTGGTCCGCGGGCTGTCGATGGGAGCAATCAAGTGAACGGGCCGCATGCGGCGCAAGACCGGGCGGAGGTCCCCCATGGCTAACGTGAAGTACGTATCGGCGACCCGCGTGTACGCCAAGGACACACCGCCCGCGGTGAACGCGCTCGACCTGGACATCGCCGACGGCGAGTTCGTGGTCCTGGTCGGCCCGTCGGGCTCGGGCAAGACCACCGCGCTGCGGATGCTGGCCGGCCTGGAGCCGCTGGACGGCGGGCGCGTCGAGATCGGCGGCCGGGACGTCACGTTCGTCTCCCCCAAGGACCGCGACATCGCGATGGTGTTCCAGAACTACGCCCTGTACCCGCAGAAGACCGTCGCGGAGAACATGGGCTTCGCGCTGAAGATGCAGGGCGTGCACGCCGGCGAGCGGGCCCGCCGGGTGCGCGAGGCCGCCCGGCTGCTCGACCTCGACGACGCGCTGCTCGACCGCAAGCCCAAGCAGCTTTCCGGCGGGCAGCGGCAGCGGGTGGCCATGGGCCGGGCCATCGTCCGGGAGCCGAAGGTCTTCCTGATGGACGAGCCGCTGTCCAACCTGGACGCCAAGCTGCGGGTGTCGATGCGGGCCTCGCTGTCCCAGCTGCACGAGCGGCTCGGCGTGACCA
>JASHOI010000802.1 GCA_030041195.1 Streptosporangiaceae bacterium
GGCGGCCTGCCGCGCGCCGACCGGCGCGATGTCCGGCATCGTGCACGCGCCGGCCTGCACGTCCAGCGGCAGCGCCAGGACCACGGTGCGCCGTTCGGTCACCGCGACCCGGTAGGCGCGCGCGGTCTCGTCGACGGCGAACGCGGGGGAGACGAGCCGGAACGCGGCGGCGCCCACCGATCTGGCCAGCGACGCGACATCGATGCGGAAGTTGGACCTGACGGCTGCCGAGGCCACGTCCGCGGCCAGCACGACGAGCGGGGTGCGGCTCTTGGCGGCCTCGGTGATCCCGGTCATGGCGTTCGTCAGCCCGGGGCCCTGGTGCACGGACAGCACGCCCGGCCTGCCGGAGAGCCGCGCCCACGCGTCGGCCATGACCGCGGCGCCGCCCTCGTGCCGCGCCGCCACGTACCGGGCACCGCGGGCGATCAGCGCGTTGGTGACCTTGAAGTTGCCGCTGCCAACCACCCCGAACACCGTGTCGGCGCCCAGGCGCGTGAGCACCTCGGCGACCGCCTCGGTGACCGGCAGCGCCGCCGGGACTTCCTGGTCGGCTGCCATCACGAGCGTTCAACGAGGGCGATGGCCCGGCACGGGCTCCCCGAGCCGCCGGTGATCGGCAGCGGCGCAGCGATCACGACCGCACCGGTGGCCGGCAGCCTGGCCAGGTTCTGCAGCTGGGTGAGGCCGTACTTGCCGGCGCCGAGCAGCGAGGAGTGGCAGGGGAACGGCGGGTCGAACGAGTGCGCGGCACCGGCGTCCGTGCCGACGGTCTCCACCCCGAGCCCGAGCAGCGGGGTGTCGTTCGCCAGCCACTGCGCGCACCGGACCGAGATCCCCGGCGTGTGCGGGCCGGTCTCGTTCGCGTTCAGGAACTCCTCCTGGCTGTGTGACCGCGCATCCCAGCCGGTCCGGTACAGCAGCCAGCCGTGGTCCGGCAGGTCGCCGTGCTCGGCCTCCCACTTCTTGACGTGGTCGATCTCCAGCAGGAAATCCGGGTCCGCGGCGGCCTCGGCGCTGAAGTCGAGCACCACGGCGGGCGCGATCAGGCTGGTGACCGGCACCTGCGAGACGTCCTCGCCGTCCCGGCCGGTGACCCAGTGCACCGGCGCGTCGAAGTGGGTGCCGGTGTGCTCGCCGGTGGTGATGTCGTTCCAGTACCACGCTGGGCCGCGCTCGTCGTACCTGCTGATCTCGTGCAGCGCGAACGACTTAGTGTTCCCGAACGGCTCGGGCAGCCTGATCACCGGGGTCGCCGAGTCGAGGCGCGAGGTGAGATCGATCACCTCGATCGAGGCGGACCTGATGGCCGAGATGAGTTGGTCGAGCACGGGCATGGCGTGCCTCCGGTCGGCGTGCAGCGGGCGGGCCAGGGTGGTTGGCCCGCAATGGGCGAAAGATCCTGCCGCACTAGCCTGCCGTACCAGCCGGCCGCGCACCAGAGGCCGGCCGGCAAGGCCGGAGGAAGGCCAGACTGCCTGGTGGGATGGCGGCAACCACCCCGGCCCGGCGCGCAGAATGGAGGTATGACACGGACCATCCCGAAGGCGCGGACGCTGGTGACTGACGACGGTGTCGCGATCGACGCCGTGCACCTGGCCGGCCAGGACGACCTGGCGATCGTGCTGGCACACGGCTTCACGCTGCACTGGCAGCACGGGGCGGTCTGGAAGGTGGCCACCCGGCTGAACCAGTCCGGCGGAGGCACCGGGGTGATCACCTTCGACTTTCGCGGTCACGGCCGCTCCGGCGGGATGTCCACGCTGGGCGACAGGGAGATCAGCGACGTCGACGTCGCGCTCGGCTACGCACGCGAGCTTGGTTACCAGCGGGTTGCCACGGTGGGTTTCTCGATGGGCGCGTCGATCGTGCTGCGGCACGCGGCCCTGATCGGCGGGACCGACGCGGTGGTGTCGGTCAGCGGCCCCGGCCGGTGGTACTACCGGGGCACCAGGCCGATGCGCAAGGTGCACTGGGCGGTGGAGCACCGGCTCGGCCGCATCGTGACCAGGACGCTGCTGCACACCAGGATCAGCTCGGGCCGCTGGGATCCGGTGCCGATGCCGCCGGCCGAGGCCGCGGCCCGGATCGCGCCCACGCCGCTGCTGATCGTGCACGGCGACCGGGACGGCTACTTTCCCGTCGACCATGCGCAGCAGCTGCACCGGGCGGCCCACGAGCCCAAGGAGCTCTGGATCGTGCCCGGCTTCGGCCACGCCGAGTCCGGCGCGATCGAGATCCCGGACCTTCTTGACCGCATCGGCGGCTGGGTACGCGCCGCCATCCCGATGGCGGCGAGCCCCAACGCGGTCGCCTGAGCGGGCCGGCCGGTCAGGCGGCGACCGCCGGCGGCCACACCGTGGCCGCGCGCTTGACCGAGCGGATGATCAGCGCGACCTCGAGCGCGTCCACGCCGTCGATGCTGGCGAGCCGCTCGGTCAGGTACCCGTAGAGCGCCTCGTCGTCCGGGCACAACACGGTCGCCATCAGGTTGCTCGCCCCCGTGGTTACGGCGACGAACGGGACCTCGGGATGCCGCGCGAGCGCCTCGCCGGCCGCGGCAAGCCGGGCCGGCGCGACGGACATGTAGAGGTTCGCGTGCGTGCCGATGCCGAACGCCGAGTCGTCGGCGTCGACGTCCAGGTACAGCACGCCCGCGGCGCGCAGCTCCCCGATCCGGCGCCGGACCGTGGACTCGTGCCAGTGGGTGGCCTGGGCCAGCTCCGCGTAGCCGGCCCGCCCGTCGCGGGCGAGCTCGGCGAGCAGCACCCGGTCGTCTGGCCCGAGACCCTTGCCGGGCCCCGCGTCCGGCGGCGGGACCGCGAGCATCGACGCCTGCTCGGGGGTGAGGGCCTGGGCGGCTCCCGGCCAGTGGCTGGCACCGCCCCGGAACATGTGCAGCACCGACTGCGCGCTGATCGCAACGATGCGGCGGCTGGCCGGAAGCTGGCGGAGCAGCAGGTCCTGGCGGCTGCGCCGGTCGGCGGGCTTCACGATGCAGGTGACCTCGGTGCCCGCGGACGTGAGCGACACCCACGAGGTGTCGTCGCGGCGGGCAAGTGCGTCGGCGACGCCCGACGCGGCGTCGGGCACGCACTGCAGCCGGACCATCCAGTCGGACTGGCCGAGCCGCCGCGAGTCCGGCAGGCCGACGACCCGCACGACCCCCGCGGCATGCATCCTGCGGTACCGCCGCGCCACGGTCTGCTCGGAGACGCCGACGGCCGCGGCGATGCGGCTGAACGGCGCGCGCCCATCGATGATCAGGGCATGGATGATTTGCCGGTCAAGCTCGTCGATACTCAACAATTTAACCGCCCTTAACGCGACGCCACGGAGGAATCATGCAGCCATACCCACTTTAGTGGAGTTCTCTGCCGCTGTCGCCGACGCTTGGACGTGGGCAATCCGGTAATCCAGAGGTGAGGACGATCATGGAGCGAAAGTGGTGGACCCTGCTGGCGGTCTGCCTGGGCACGTTCATGCTGCTGGTGGACATCACGATCGTGAACGTGGCGCTGCCGAGCATCCAGGACAGCCTGCACGCGAGTTTCGCCCAGCTGCAGTGGGTGGTGGACGCGTACGCGCTGTCGCTGGCCGCGCTGCTGCTCACCGCGGGATCGCTGGCCGATATCTTCGGCCGCCGGCTGCTGTTCGCGATCGGCCTGGCGATCTTCACGGTCGGGTCGCTGCTCTGCGCGCTGGCGACCGACCCGCTCTTCCTGGTGCTCTCACGGGCCGGGCAGGGGATCGGCGGCGCGATCATGTTTGCCACCTCGCTTGCGCTGCTGGCCCAGGCCTTCCAGGGCCGGGAGCGCGGCACCGCCCTGGCGATCTGGGGAGCGGTGACCGGGGCAGCCGTGGCGGTCGGCCCGGTGCTCGGCGGGATCATCACCACCGGCTGGAGCTGGCGCGGGATCTTCTTCGTCAACATCCCCATCGGGGTGATCGCGATGGTGGTGACGCTCTGGCAGGTGGCCGAGTCCCGCGACCCGGCCCGCAAGGGCGTGGACCTGCCCGGGTTCGCCCTGTTCACCTGCGCGCTCGTCGCGCTCGTCTACGGCCTGATCAGGGCCGGCGAGCAGGGCTGGGGCGACGTCGGCGTGGCGATCTGCCTGGCCAGCGCGGCGGTGCTGCTGGCGGCGTTCGTGGCGGCCGAGCGGCTGCGCCGCGAGCCCATGTTCAACCTGTCGCTGTTCCGCGTGCCGACCTTCTCCGGCGGCTCGGTCGCCGCGTTCGCGGTCAACGGATGCGTGTACGCGATGCTGCTGTACCTCGTCCTCTACCTGCAGGACCTGCTCGGGTACAGCGCGCTGCAGACCGGGCTCCGCCTGCTGATCATGTCGGCGGTCAGCCTGCCGGCCGCGATCGCCTCCGGCCGGCTGAGCAGCCGGGTCCCGGTGCGGCTGCTGATCGGCGTGGGCCTGGCGCTGTCCGGGGCCGGGCTGCTGCTGATGGCAGGGCTCGCGGCCGACTCAAGCTGGACCCACCTGATCCCCGGGATGGTCGTGGCCGGGGTGGGCTCGGGCCTGATCAACCCGGCGCTGGCCTCGACCGCTGTGGGCGTGGTACCGCACCGCTCGGCCGGCATGGCATCGGGCATCAACTCCACGTTCCGCCAGGTCGGGGTCGCCACCGGGATCGCGATCTTCGGCACCCTGTTCGCCACCAGGCTCACCGATGACATCGTCAGCGGGCTGCGCGCGACCCCGCTGGCCGGCC
>JASHOI010000109.1 GCA_030041195.1 Streptosporangiaceae bacterium
CTGCCGCACCCCTCGATGCGCGTCGCCCTCGACAAGACCCTCGGCGTGCCGCTGTTCCAGGAGCAGATGATGCAGATCGCGATCGACTGCGCCTCGTTCACGCCCGCCGAGGCGGACCGGCTGCGGCAGGCGATGAGCTCCAAGCGCGCCCCGGAACGGATCGAGGAACTGCGCACGCGGCTGCTGGACGGGATGGCGGCCAACGGGATCTCGCCGGAGATCGCCCAGGACATCTACGTCAAGATCCTCGCGTTCTCCAGCTACGGCTTCCCCGAGTCGCACGCGATCAGCTTCGCTTACCTGGTTTACGCCAGCGCGTGGCTGAGGTGCTATTACCCCGCGGCGTTCACCGCCGCCCTGCTGCGCGCCCAGCCGATGGGCTTTTACGCTCCGTCCAGCCTGATCAGCGATGCGCGACGGCATGGTGTGGTCGTCCGCGGCGTCGATGTGAACGCCAGCGCCGCAGCGGCCACGCTGGAACCCGGGCCGGTGGCGGGCCAGCCGGCGATCAGGCTCGGCCTGTCCGAGGTCCGCAACCTGGGGGAGAAGCCCGCCGCCGACGTCGTGGCCGGCCAGCCTTACAAGAGCCTGGAGGACTTCGCCCGCCGCACCCGGCTGCCGGTTCCGGCGCTCGAGGCGCTGGCCACGGCCGGCGCGTTCGGCTGTTTCGGGATCAGCAGGCGCGAGGCGCTGTGGGCGGCCGGTGCGGCAGCGACGATCCGGCCCGGCCAGCTGCCCGGGACCACCCCGGGGCTGGCCGCGCCGCCGCTGCCCGCGATGACGGCGGCCGAGGAGACCTTCGCCGACCTGTGGGCGACCGGAACCTACGGCACGCACCCGGTCGAGCACATCAGGCCGGGCCTGGCCGAGCGGGGCGTGACCGAGGCGGCGGACCTGCGGACAGCCAGGCCGGGCGCGTTCGTGACGGTGGCGGGTCTGGTCACGCACCGGCAGCAGCCGGGGACCGCCCGCGGCGTGGTGTTCCTGAGCCTGGAGGACGAGACCGGGATCGCGAACGTGATCTGCCCTCCCGCTGTCTGGGAGCGGCACCGCCGGGTGGGGATGGAGGCGAGCGCGCTGGTTGTGGCCGGCGTGGTGGAGAGCATGGACGGGGCGGCCAGCCTTGTTGCCAGCGGGCTGCGGCGGCTCCGTGTGGTCGCCGCGGCCCGCAGCCGCGACTTCCGCTGATACCCGCGAGTAAGCTACCCTGCAGTAACAATGGCTGGAAAACGCGGATGCTGGGGTCTGGCCGCGGTGATCGCGGCGGTCGCGTTAGCGTCCTGCACGACCGCGGCCGGCCCGGCCGCGTCTTCGGCCAAGCTAAAAAGCGGGAACCTCATCGTCACCACCGCCGACGGGAGGCTTCGCGGCGTGGCCGCCGGGACGGTGGACGAGTTCCTCGGAATTCCCTACGCGGCGCCGCCGGTCGGCCCGCTCCGCTGGCGTCCGCCCCAGCCGGCGGCGCACTGGACCGGGGTGCGTCCCGCCACCCAGTTCGGACCGCACTGTCCTCAGTACGGCAGCCCGTTCGGCCTGGCCAGCATGTCGGAGAACTGCCTGTACCTGAACGTCTATGCCCCGGCCGGCTCGTCACGCGGCAGTTCCCTGCCGGTGATGGTGTGGATCCACGGCGGCGACCTGACCGCCGGGGAGAGCAACGACTACAACCCGGCCGGCCTCGTCCGCGACGGCGTTCTCGTCGTCACGATCAACTACCGCCTGGGCGCGCTGGGCTTCCTGGCGGACCCCGCGCTCAACACGCAGGGCGGCGGCTCCGGCGACTACGGGCTGATGGACCAGCAGGCGGCGCTGCGCTGGGTGCGGCAGAACATCCGCCAGTTCGGCGGCAACCCGCGCAACGTGACCATCTTCGGCGAGTCCGCTGGCGGCCTGTCGGTGCTGGCGCAGCTCGTGTCCCCAGCCGCCAGGGGCCTGTTCGCCAAGGCGATCATCGAGAGCGGCTCCTACAGCCTGCTCCAGCCCAGCCTGGCCACGGCGGAGGCCTCCGGCGAGGCGTTCGCCGCCAAGGCCGGATGCGCCAGCCAGACCGCCGCCTGCCTGCGCCGCCTGCCGGTGCAGACGATCCTGAACGACCAGGGCGCGGTGGGGCCGGACATCGACCCCGCGGTGCTGCCCCAGTCGATCGGGACCGCCCTGGCCAGCGGCGACTTCACCCACGTGCCGGTGATCAACGGGACCAACCACGATGAGTGGCGGCTGTTCATCGCCATCTTCAGGCCGCTGACCGGGCCGGTCACGGCGGCGAACTACCAGAGCATGATCGCGTCAACGGCCAGCGTCTCGCCGGCCGAGGCGGCCACCGTTGCCGCGCATTACCCGCTCAGCAGCTTCGCGAGTCCTGCCCTGGCCCTCGGGGCCGTGGGCACCGACGCGATCTTCGCGTGCCCGGCGCTGACGATGGATCAGGAGCTGTCGAGGTTCACGCCCACGTTCGCCTACGAGTTCAACGACGAGCATGCTCCGGAGCGCTTCCTCTCCCCGATCGCCGGCTTCCCGTACGGGGCAACGCATGCCTCGGAGCTTCAGTACCTGTTCCAGCTGAACGACAGCCCGATCCCGGGCACCCTGACCCCGGACCAGCAGCGGCTGTCGGCCAGCATGCAGCGGTACTGGACGAACTTCGCCAAGCAGGGATCGCCGTCGTCACCCGGTGAGCCGCCGTGGCCGCGGTTCGGCAGCAACAGCCAGCGGATGATTTCGCTGATTCCGCCGACGCCGCAGGCCGAGACCGGCTTCGCCGCGGAGCATCAGTGCGGGTTCTGGGCTACGCTGGCTGGCCGTTGACCGTCAGCTCGACCCGGTCCGGGTAGAAGGACAAGAGCCCGGCGATCCCCTCGGCCTGCGGGATCGGGTTCTCATAGCTCCACACCAGGTCCTCGTGCGTCTCGCCGCCGACCTCCGCCGACCAGTACGACGCCTGGCCCTTGAACGGGCAGGTCGTCGCCGTGTCCGTTGGCTTGAGCAGGTCGGTGCGCACGTCTTCCCTTGGCAGGTAATAGCGCGTCGGCAGGCCGGTCTCGTCGAGCAGGACCGGGCGGTCCGATTCCGCGAGCTTCTCGCCGCCGAGCGTGACCTCGACGTGCTGAGCCCCCTGGGTAACCGTGATCGTGTGTCCTTTAGCCATGCCGGTGCCAACCCCGGACCTGCCGCGATGATTCCAGCCCACCGGGCGTTCAGCACGGCGGATGGCTGAGGGCAGCCGCGGCCACCCGCAGCTCGTTCACCAGCGGCGTCGGCAGGCTGAGCCCGCGGGCCGTGGACCCGAGCGCCCACCAGCCGTCGTGGCGGCGAACGGCCACGCTCACGCAGCACACCTCGTCGCGGAACTGCCCGTGCTCCGTGACCAGGTCGCCGGGATGCAGCGTGGCGAGCTCGTACTCGATCTGGCCCGGTTCGGTGACCGTGTTCGGGGTGAACGGGCGCATGCCGTGCTCGCTGAGCAGCCTGCTGCGGGCCTTCCCGGGCAGCGTGGTCAGCAGGGCCTTGCCGACCGCGGTCGCGTGCGCGGCGGTTTCCAGCCCGGGCTGCAGGTCCTCGAGCCACGGCGAGCGCGATCCCTCGACCACGTCGACGACCACCAGCCGGCCGCTCGAGATGCCGGCCAGGTAGGCGCTGTGCCCGGTGATGTCGGCCAGGTTCCTGAGCACGGTTCTGGCCTCGGCCGGCTCGCGCATCGAGCTCATCAGGTCGTGGAAGCGCTCGGCCACCTTCGATCCGGCGACGTAGCCGCCGTCGGGCAGGCGGACCAGGTAACCCTCGTAGCACAGGGTCCGGATGAGGTGATACGCCGTGGAGAGGTTGATCTGGCACCGGCGGGCGATGACCTTCACCGGCACCGGGCGCGGCGAGCCCGACACCTCCTCGATGATCCGCAGCGCGCGGGACACGCTGCGGATGAGGTCGGTGGGCTCGTGGCCCTGGCTGTTCACTCTTTCTAGAATGCCGCGCAGACCAGCGCCTGGAAACCGGTTCGGGAGCCTCGGCCGTCAATCATCATGTGAAATTTCGGGGGGTTACCGTGGCCGCGGGGTGCGCGCCAGTATGTCCGCATGTCCGGCGCGCCGCGGTGGGCACTAGACGCCCTGAACGATGTTTATGATCCATGCTGCCGCGAAAAGGGCATATCGGTCGTGGACATGGGGCTGGTGCGCTCGGTACGCGAGAGCGGCGGCGAGGTCCGTGTGGAACTGCTGCTCACGTCCGGCTGGTGCCCGTTCGCCGCGGGCGTGCTGACCGAGGTCAAGGAGCGGATCGAGGCGCAGCCCGGGGTGAGCTGCGCCGACGTCGAGATCGTCTGGGACGAGGCCTGGACCACGGACCGGCTGTCTCCGCGGGCCGCGGGCCTGCTGCGCTTCCTGCCGCCGCCCGCGCAGGTGCCCGACCGTGACGCTTACGTGGCCGCCCATCAGCGAGGTGAGCCGTCATGATCGACGACGTGTTCGTGTTCGACTGCGTCGCGCACATGTTCAACTTCGACCCGAAGAACGCGTTCGGCCAGCCCGGGCTGATGTTCGACAACCACCTGTACGCGTTCCACAACGCGCTCACCCCGGACAACCAGCCGAAGCTGCCGCCCGAGGAATTCCTGCGCCAGTGGACGATCGCGGACATCAGGAAAATGGTCTACGAGGAGTCCGACACCGACATGCTGGTGGCGATGCCGCTGCCGCTGACGGACCTGTTCCGCGACGGCCTCTCGCCCTGGGAGGAGTGCGCCGATCTGGCCAGCCGTGACCCGGAGCGGACCGTGTTCTGGGGGTCGGTGAACCCGCTGGAGGGCCGCAACGCACTCGACTTGATGGAGCGCCAGGTCGGCGAGTTCGGCGCGCGGGCGTTCAAGTTCTACAACGTGCGCTACGACTACGGAAAGCCCTACCCGTGGCGGATGGACGACCCGCAGGTGGCCTTCCCGATCTTCGAGAAGGCCCAGGAACTCGGCGTGAACCTGATCGGCGTGCACAAGGGCGTGCCGCTCGGCCCGCAACCGATCGAGCACACGCAAACCTGGGACATGGACGGCGCCGCGGCCAACTTCCCCGACATCAACTTCGTGATCTTCCACGTCGGGTTGCCGTTCCTCGACGAGACGTGCTGGCAGCTCATCCGCTACCCGAACCTCTACGCGTCGATCGCGGCCACGATCAACTTCGTCGTCCGCTCGCCGCGGATGTTCGCCGAGATCATGGGGAAGCTGCTGTTCTGGTGCGGGGAAGACAAGATCATCTATGGCTCGGAGGCGCCGCTGTTCCACCCGCAGTGGGCCCTGCGCGCGTTCATGGACTTCCAGATCCCCGAGGACCTCTGTGCAGGCTACGGGTATCCCCAGCTGACCGACCAGGCCAAGCGGAAGATCCTCGGGGAGAACCTGCTCCGGCTGCACGGCATGGATGTCGAAGCGACCAAGGCCAGACTTGGCAGGCCCGCGAGGGCCTGACGCGACCGCCCGGGGGGGCGGGGGCAGGTCTGCGGGCCCATCCGGACGGGTGGGCCCGCAGACCTGCTGACCAGCGTCGGCCTGGTCAGCGCGGGAGCCGGTCGGCGCGGTAGCACCACGACCGCATGGGCACGTCGATCCGCGCGGCGCCCGGGAACCGCCGCTCCAGCACGGCCCTGGCGTGGTCGAGCGCCACCTCCCGCTCCTGCGGGCTCGCGGTAATCGCGCCGCTGTAGGTGGCCAGCATGTCCACGAAGTCGCCGGTCGTCATCTGCCGGGTGGACGAGAACGACGCGGTCTGCACGCTCGCGAACAGCTGGCTGGAGAGCGCGACCTCGCGGCGGTGCCGGGCCCACCGGTCTTCCCGGTCTTCCCGGTCGTCCGCCGGCCCGGCCGCGGCGTGGCGGATCGCTTCGACCTCGCGCACCCAGTCGGTGCTGCGGTCCCGGGTGGTCCAGATCACGCCGAGGCGGCCGCCGTCCCGCAGCACCCGCGCGATCTCGCGCGGCGCACGCTCCGGATCCAGCCAGTGCCACGCCGACGAGGCGAACACGCCGTCGGCACTGGCGTCGGGCAGCGGGATCTGCTCGCCGCGGCTCTGCGTGACCCGGATGCCGTGAAACCCGGCTTCGGCGGAGCGTGCCCGCAGCACGGCGGCCATCCGCGGGTCCGGCTCGACGGCCACGACCCGCGGGACCTTGCGCGCCAGCGCGCGGGTCAGCAGCCCCGTGCCGGCGCCCAGGTCCACGGCGACCCGGCATCCGGCGGGCACCAGCCAGTCGACCGCTGCCTGCGGCGGACCGGGCCGCAGCCGGTCGTAGTCTTCCGCGATCGCCCCGAAGGACATGGAACGCTCAGCTCGGCTCGCCATAATCAGCACGCTACTGGGCCCGCAGCGAGCTCAGGCAAGCAGCCGGGCGCGGCACGCGAGCTGCAGCGCAAGCCGCTGGTCGGGGTCGTCGAGGTCAACGCCGAGCAGGTCGGTGATGCGGCGGAGCCGGTAGGACACCGCGTTGCGGTGCAGGTGCAGCGCGCTCGCCGTCCGCACGATCGACCCCTGCTGGTCCAGGTAGGCGGCGAGCGTCCGGATCGCGGTCTCCCCGCGGGCCGGGCCCAGCCGCTCGAGCGGCGCCAGCTGCGCCCGCACCGACGCGCGCGCGGTGTCCGACGCGTACCACTCCATCAGCATCCGCTGCACGCCGGTCGCGTCGTGGGTGGCGACGCCCTCGGGCTTGCCGGCCGACCTGGCCGCGACCAGCGCGATCCGGGCCTCGGCCGCGGACGCGCGCAGGCCCATCGG
>JASHOI010000803.1 GCA_030041195.1 Streptosporangiaceae bacterium
GCCGCCGCCGCCCGCAACAGCGCCGCCGCCTCCCCGGTCGATGCGGGCGCGGCGACGTAACGGGCCTGGCGGCCCGCTACGGTGTCAGCGGCGCTAGCCGACGCGACGTCGGCGCACGCGGCGGCGAGCTCAGCCGGAATCGGCATTCTCAGCTCCTCCTGGCAAACGCCAGTGCTACGGTCCTCAGCCTAAAGCGGACCGAAGTCGCCGTCTCCATGCAAGGCCGCGCTCATCTCATGGACCGGCAAAGCAGCAGCCGCCGCGACGACCAGGCCGGCCAGGCTGGCGTCAGCGACTAGGAGCGTCGGTCAGGTAACCGAAACGGAACCTATTGCGGTGTCCGCGGCTGCTCGCAAAATCCGCGCAATCCAGGCATAAGTCCTCATGATCGGGTTATTGGGGAATTCTCTCAGTCGTATTGACTGACGCGATTCCCCGCTCTGACAGAATTCCCCACTAATTGACCGGCGCTATCCCATCTCGTTGGCTCGGCGCGGTATCAGCGGTGCCGGAGCATGCGGATCGCCTGACCGCGCCAGGGCCCACGATCTGCCGCTGATGACGGCGGCCGCGTCGTCGCGGTCCGGGTACGCGGGCACCACTCGCGCCGAGACGAACTCTCCTTTGCGGGGGACCGGCAGGCCGAGTGCCGATGCCACGAGGGGGTCGCTGTCCTGGTGGCCCAGCACGAGGATTCCCTCGGACCGCAGAGCGGTGCGCGCTCCGCCGTTGCCGCGGGCGCGTTTCATGAAGTCATCCTGCTGGGCGACCGTCGCCACCTCGGCGCGCCGTATTATCCGGCGCTGCACCGAGCGGAACAGTTCATTGGTTCTCGCCTGGCCGTGCTGACCGCCGCGCTTGCCTTTCGCGCTGAAGATGCGTTGCCGGATCCTGGGGTCCATGTGCAGGAAGAGGTTCTCGGCGAGGCGCCCGTGGCGGGGCCACAGTTGCCTCGCATGGGACCGCCCGGAGGCGCTGAGCTGGCGTTTTGCGTCGCGGTTGGGCTTGCCGCGAAGGTATTCGGCACGGACCCGGATCAGCCCGGCGGACCAGGTGCTCATCTCGTCGTCCGCCGTGATCAGGAGGCAGAGGTGATCGATGGCCTCCGGCGGCAGTTCCCAGCCTCCGTCGGCCATGGAGTACTTGCAGTCGACCTCGATGCCCGCGATCCGGTAATCGGTCGTGTCGCCGTCTCGGAAACCGAATTGCCGGTGCAGGTTGATCTCGACGAGGGTGCCCATGTAGGTCTTTTCGGTCTTGTGCAGCTGGTCATATTTCCACCGCCCGGTGCGCTGCCCGTCGTACAGCTGGTCCAGCGTGTCCCGGAGCACCGTCGCCACCTGATCACCGGTCGGATCGAGACGGTAAAGCTCCGACTCCACCGCGTCCAGCTCGATGTCAGGATCGTCGCTCGGATGATGGAATAGCGGCTCAGTGATCATCGGAAGCCCTGCTCGTCCTTTAAGAACGGACCCGAACGGCTCAGACGGCGCGCAATAGGCCCTGCCGTCCGGAACCGGCGCTCTCCTGGGAAGCCTGGATTGCCAGGCGGATCCTGTTTCCCACCGCTCTCGCGACAGGCGGCGGGAAGGCATTGCCGATCTGTCGGTATGCAGCCGTCTTGCGCCCATAAAACCGCCATTCCGGCGGGAAGCCCTGAATGGCGGCGGCCATCGGCAACGTCAACCGCGGCCTGTGCTCGGCAGGAGCGTCCGCGCCCGGCGGCGCGTCCGCCAGTCCCTTGCCGTCAACGCCGAGCTTGAGCCAGTCCTCGCGAGCACGCGTGGGGCCGAGATCCGGCCCGCCGTGCTTGCGCGAGCCGCCCACTATCGTCGGGCCGATGCCATTGGCCCGCCTGGCCCAGCCCGCCGCGCCCTTCCAGCCGTCCGCAGCCATGAGATCGTGCAAGACTTCGCCAACGGTCGGCGGCGTGCCAACCGGGCTCGGCCACACGAAATGCGCATACGCATCCGGTTTCATCGCCACCAGGATGAACCGCGGCCGCAGTTGCGGGACACCGAACTCGCAGGCGTTCAGCACCTGCCAGTCCGCCACGTAGCCCAGATCGTTCAGCTTTCCGAGAACCTGCTCACGGTAGCCAGCGAACCGCGCGGTCGAAAGGCCCCGGACGTTCTCCAGCATCACCGCAGTCGGCTCGCAATCCCTGACCAGGCGCAAGGCTTGCGGAAACAGGTCACGCTCGTCATCCGCTCCGAGCTGCTTGCCAGCCACCGAGAACGGCGGGCACGGTACCCCGCCCGCCAGGAGGTCAACGCCGCGATAGGGGTGGCCATCGAACTGATGGACGTCGATCTCGACGACCTTCCACGCGTGCTGCCGGTTCAGGCGAAGTGTCTCGCAGGCGCTGGGATCGATCTCAACGGCCGCGACGTGCGAGAAATCGGCCTGCTCCAGCCCCAGGGACTGTCCGCCGGCTCCGGCGCAGATCTCCAGGCAGGTCAGTTCGCCCACGGTTCCTCCAGCACTCGCATCAGAGCGATTGTGCCCGCGGGCGCCGACAATCGGTGAGTCCCACGCCGCCGGGCGGCGGAACGACGGCGATTCTGGCACCAGCGCGGCAGATGCCAGGATGTAACCCGAGGCCCGAACCAGCGCGGAGGGGACAACTGACGTGACCGACATCGATCTGCGTTCCGACACGGTGACCCTGCCGACGCAGGCCATGCTGCAGGCCATGAGCAGTGCGCCGCTCGGCGATGACGTGTTCGGCGACGACCCCACCGTGAACCGGCTGGAGGAGACGGCGGCCGAGCGGCTGGGCAAGGAGGCGGCGCTGTTCGTGGCCAGCGGGACCATGGGAAACCTGCTCGGCGTGCTGGTCAACGCCCGCTCCGGGCAGGAGATCATCGCCGAGGCCACCTCGCACCTGTTCCTGAACGAGGCGGGCGGGGCCGCGGTGGTCGGCGGCGTCCAGGTCCGGCAGGTACCCACCGAGCGCGGCGTCCTGGCGCCCGAGCAGGTCCTGGCCGCGCTGCGGCCCCGCGACGACGATCACCAGCCGCTCTCGGCGGCCGTTGTGATCGAGAACACGCACAACCGGCACGGCGGCGTCGCCTGGCCGCTGGCGGACCTGCGGCGGGTCGGCGAGACCGCACGCGCGCACGGCCTGGCCGTGCACATGGACGGCGCCCGGGTCTTCAACGCGGCCATCGCCACCGGAGCGGACGCCCGGGACATCGCCGAGGTCGCCGACACGGTCTCGTTCTGCCTGTCCAAGGGGCTGAGCTGCCCGGTCGGCAGCGTGCTGTGCGGCCCGGCCGGCAAGATCAGGCAGGCGCGGCGGTGGCGCAAGATGCTCGGCGGCGGGATGCGCCAGGCTGGCGTGCTGGCCGCCGCGGGCCTGGTGGCCCTGGACACGATGGTCGGCCGGCTGGCCGAGGACCACGACAACGCCCGCGCGCTCGCCGAGGGCCTGGCCGAGCTGCCCGGGGTCGACTGCGACCTGACCAGGGTCCAGACGAACATCGTGTACTTCCGGCTGACGGGCATGAGCTCGGCAGAGTTCCTGGCGGCGGGGTCGAAGCTCGGCCTGCGCGGCGGCGGGCCCGGACCGGACCTGGTGCGCTTCGTGACCCATCACGGCATCACCGGCGCGGACATCAAGCACGCGCTGGCGATCTCGCGCGACGCGCTGAGCGGTTAGGTCAGCTCGGCCTCGTCGCCACGCCGCGCGGCGGGTGAGCTGAGCACGACCGGGGTCAGCCGGCGGTGCTCGTAGCGCAGGCTGAGGACCAGCAGCGTGAGGCCACCGGCAACGCCGAGCACTGTGGCGATCACCAGGCCGGTCCTCACGGCCAGCGCGAACACCAGCGCGATCGTGGCCCCGCCCAGGACGGAGTTGACCACGATCACCATGCTGGCCATCGTGAACAGGAACGACCACCGGCCGTACTGCACGCCGTGGTTGCCCGCGACCGAGTCGTCGGCCTCGAAGTACGGCGGGGCACCCGCTGCCAGCGACGCGTAGTAGGCCCGGATCCGCTCCATCCGCCGCTGGGAGATGATGTTGGCCACGCTGGTGTCGATCAGCCGCACGACCGTGAACCAGCCGAGGATGAAGACGGTCGGCAGCACCGTGAACGCGAGCGACGCCAGGGCGTGCGGCGTGGAACTCGCGAACCCGATCGCGACCAGCCCGCTGGACAGCGCCGACAGGTAGATGCTCACCCGGCTGCCGCTCTCGCTGATCGTCGAGCTGGCCGTGGACTGCAGCACAAAGTGCTCGGTGACCAGGGCGCTCATGAACTCCGGCGGCGCCTTCTCGTCGGCCATCGCCGAGACCGTCAGCGGATGACGCGGATGTTGAACGCCTCGGTCTTGAGCAGCCCGGCCAGCTGGAAGAACAGCATGAGGTAATGCTCCGGGCCGCGGGCCGTCTCGATGCCGCCCAGGTCGACGATGTCCTCGTCCGACCAGCCCAGGTCGTGCAGCAGCCCGGCGGTCTGCTGCTTGGCGGCGGCGTCGTCGCCGGACAGGAACACCGAACTGGGCCCGATCACGGACGGGTTCGCGCCGGTCGTGATCGCGGCGCAGTTCAGCGTCTTCACCACGAGCGCGTCCGGCCTGGCTTCCTGCAGTTTCTCGGCCAGGCTCGAGTCGGGGTAGACGAGGCCGTTGTCCGGGGTGGTGGCATTCGCGACGTCGACCAGGGTCTTCCCGCCGAACGCCCCCGCCGCGATGGACGAGATCGCCTGCACAGCGGCCGACCCGAGGATCGCGTTGACCACGACGTCCGCTCCCCCGACGGTGTCGTCCAGCGACCGGACCGGGAAACCGGCGCCGTTCGCCGCGGGGTCGCGCGAGCCGAGGGTCACCTCGTGGCTGTTGCCCCACGCGCCGCCGAGAACGGTGGCCACGTGGCCGGTGCCCAGAATGCCCAATTTCATCGGTGCTCACCTCCAGCTCAGGCACGGTCAACCGTAGTCGCTAGCTTCCATAGAAGCAAGTTATATGGAATCGATATGCCGGTCGATGGCGGTTCCGGCGCCCCCGGCGTGAAAAGGTGGTCGGTAATGAGCATCGAGCCACAGCAGCAGGGGCCGGTGGCGGCGGTTCCCGGGCTGACCCGCAGCGATCCGCACGGCCCGGGGATCACCCGCCGGCGCGACGGTGACCGCTTCCGGTACGACGATCCGTCGGGTGCGCCGGTCACCGACGCCGAGACGCTGCTGCGGATCGGCGCGCTGGCGATCCCGCCGGCCTGGGCGAACGTCTGGATCTCGGCCGACCCGCTCGGCCACATCCAGGCCACCGGCGTGGACGGCAGGGGCCGGACGCAGTACCGCTACCACCAGCTATGGCGCGAGCAGCGCGACGCGCAGAAGTTCGCGCACATGCTCAGGTTCGCCGGGGCGCTGCCCGAGTTGCGCGCGGCCACGGTGCACGATCTGCGGCGGCGGGACCTGAACCGGGACCGCGTCGCCTCGGGTGCGGTACGGCTGATCGACCTGGGGCTGTTCCGCATCGGCGGCGAGAAGTACGCCGAGCTGGACCACCACTACGGCGCGACCACGCTGGAGAAGCGGCACGTGACCGTGACCCGGCACGGCGTCCGGTTCGACTACGTCGCCAAGGAGGGCAAGCGCCGGGAGATCACGGTCACCGACCCGGCCGTGCTGCCGACCGTGCGCGCGCTGGCCAGCAGCGACAACGGCCTGGACGCGCTGTTCGCGTGGGAGCGTGACGGCACCTGGCACCCGCTGCGCTCACACGACGTGAGCGAGTACATCGCGGCGCGGGCCGGGGCGCACTTCACCGCCAAGGAGTTCCGCACCTGGAACGCCACCGTGCTGATGGCGCTGCTGCTGGCCAACGCGGATACGCCGGGGACGGAACGCGGTCGCAGCCGCGTGATCGCCGCCAGCGTCCGTGGCGTGGCCGAGTGGCTCGGCGACACCCCGGCCGTGGCACGCGCGTCCTACATCGATCCCCGGCTGATCAGCCGCTACCAGGCCGACGGGCAGCTGCCGGCGATCCCCGTGCTGCCCGCGGCGCTGCCGGCCGCCGCCGAGGCCGAGGCAGCGGTTGCCGCGCTGCTCGCGGACGGCGCCTGAGGCGCGCCGGTGGCGCGGTCACCCCGCGGCCGGGCCGTCGTTGACCAGGACGAGCTTTCCGGGCGCGTGCGGGCTGGTCAGCATCGCCAGCGCGGCCTGGGCGTCCTCGAACGCGAACGCCCGCGCGATCGGCACGACCAGCTGACCGTCCTGGGCCTGCTTCAGGATGCCGCTGCGCGCCCGCGCCCGGAACGGCCCGCTTTCCGGGTTCGACGCGCCGACGAACACGTACCCGTCCGCCTTGGCCCGCGGCGCCGCGGCGATCGTGACCACCCGGCCGCGGTCGCCGACCAGGGCGAGCGAGACGTCACCGGCCTCGTCGCTGCCGACCGTGTCGAGCGCCGCCGCGACGCCCCCGGGAGCGGCGGCGCTGACCCGCTCGAGCAGGCCCGGGCCGTACTCCACCGGGGTGCCGGCGAACCGCCGGACGAAGTCGAAGTTCGACGGGCTGGCGGTCCCGATCACCCGTACCCCGAGGTCGCGGGCCTCTTGCAGCACCATCATCCCGACGGCGCCGGCAGCGCCGTGCAGCAGCACGGTCTCGCCCTTCCGCGCGCCGGACACGTGCAGCAGGTCAGCCGCTGTCGTCGCGACGAGCAGCAGGCTGGCGGCCTCGGCAAAGCTCAGCGTGGCCGGCTTGGCGAACACACTGGACGCCGGGACCGTGATCGCGGTCGCGTAGCCGCCGCTGATCGGCGACGCGACCACCTCGTCCCCGACCGCACCGCCGCCCGACGCGAGCTGGGCCCCGGGGCCGAGGGCGGTGATGACCCCGGCCACCTCATACCCGATCGGCAGCGGCAGCAGCTTCGGATCCTGGCCGGGCGCGATGTGCTTGGCGTCGGCGGGGTTCATGCCCGACGCGCGCACGCCGATCGTGACGTGGCCGTGGCCCGGGCCGGGCACGTCGACGTCGATGCAGCGCAGTACCTCGGGCCCGCCGAAGCCGACGGCCACCCATTTCCGTGCCCCGGCCACCGGCCCGGCTAGCTCTGGGTCAACGCTGTTCATCGCTGCTCCCTCCTTCACCTGGTCCCGCGCACTCCGCCGCGCTCGAGACCTGCACCGTGGTCATGCCGCCTGCCGTCAGGACCGGCGCTTGGCGTTCGCGACGTTCGCCTGCAGTTCAGCGACGTTCTGGCGGGTGACGAATGCCTTCTGGCCGGGGTCCACCCGCCAGCTCTCGGCAAGGCCGCCGAGGTCGACCGCGTCGAAGCCGAACTCGTCGTAGAGCCCGGCGACCAGTCGCTTGGCGGCCGCGTCGTCGCCGGCGAGCGCGAGCGCCCGGCGCTTCGGGTCCCCGGCCGGGTGGCCGTCGCCGGACATGTCGGCCGCGTCGATCATGCTGAACGCACGCACCACGTGGCTGTCCGGCAGGTGCGCCTGCAGCACGCCCGGCACGGTCGTCGTCCCGTTGTCGATCTCCGAAATGTGGCCGTCCCGCTTCGGGAAGTAGTTGATCGTGGCGATGACCACCTTCCCCGCCAGCTGCTCGGCCGGCACCTGACCGACGGTGGTGATCGGGATCGCAACGATCACGAAGTCGCCGGCGGCGGCCGCCTCGGCCGGCCAGGCCGCACGGGCGTGCGGCCCGAGTTCGCGCACCAGGCCAACCAGCGAATCAGGTCCCTGGGAGTTGCTGAGCACCACGTCGTAGCCGTGGGCGATCGCCGCCCTGGCCAGGCTGGTGCCGACGTGCCCGCTGCCGATGATCCCGATCGTGGTCATTACGCCATCTCCTCCCGAAGGTCCACGGATAACGGGCGCGCCCGGCCACGGCCCGCGACGAAGCTTACCCATAAGCTTCCATGGAATCTACATTTGCAGAAGCAGCAGCCCCGGAAGCTACCCGTGCCGGAAGCCCTCTTCCGCAGGGCAGTAAGCTTGCGCCGACGCGGGAGGTGAGCCCGGGCGTGTCGGACCTGAGGCGGCTTTTCAACGACATCATCCGGTTCGAGATCGAGCTCTGGAACGCGGTTGACGCCAGGCTGAGGAGCGAGTTCCGCCTGCCGCTGACACACTTCGAGCCGATGTCGGTGATGGACAAGCTCCCGGGCTGCCGGGTGTACGACATCGCGACCGAGCTGGGGATCACGACCGGCGGCACCAGCAAGCTGGTCGACCGGATCGAGGCCAGCGGCTACTGCCGGAGGCTGCCGAACCCGGCCGACCGGCGGTCGTCGCTGCTGGAGCTGACGCCGGAGGGCCGTCGCGTGGTCGCCGAGGCCGGGGGGGCCGTCGACGACGAACTGCAGCGCTGGCTCGGCGCCGCGCTGCCGGAGCGGACCCTGCGGCAGTTTGCCGCGACGCTCGCCCGGCTGCGGGCGGCCGGCCGACCCGGCGCGATCGAAGACACCGCCTAAGTGCTCCCGGCCCGGCTGCGGCGTCTTGCCGCACGGCGGCTGCACGGCAAGCTGATCGGCCAGCCAGGCTTCCGCCGCCTGTGGTTCGGCCAGACGGTCAGCGAGTTCGGCAGCCAGGTCACCACGCTGGCGCTGCCGCTGGCCGCGGTCCTGGTACTGCACGCGTCGACCTTCCAGGTCGGGCTGCTGACCAGCACCGGGTTCGCCGGGTTCTTACTGATCGGCCTGCCCACGGGCGTGTGGGTGGACCGGGTGCGCCGTAAGCCGGTGATGATCGCGGCGGATGTCACCCGTGCACTGGTGCTGGCGTCGATCCCGGTCGCCTACGGGCTCGGGGTGCTGAGCCTCGCGCAGCTGTACGTGGTCACATTTCTGCACGGCGTGGCGACCGTGTTCTTTGACGTCGCGTACATGTCCCTGGTCCCTGGCCTGGTCGGCCGCGAGCACGTAGCCGAGGCCAACGCCAAGCTCCAGGCGACGGTGTCGGTGGCGCAGGTGAGCGGGCCGTCCGCGGCCGGTTTCCTGATCGGGCTGCTCAGCGCTCCGGTCGCCTTCCTGGCCGACGCGGCGAGCTTCGTCGTGTCGGTGCTGTCCCTGCTGATCATCCGCGACCGGGAGCCGGCGCCCCAGCGCGCCGAGCGCCGCAGCCTGCGCGCCGAGATGAGCGAGGGCCTGCGGTTCGTCGCGACCCACCCGATCCTGCGGATGATCGCCGGATACACCGCGACCGCGAACCTGTTCTCCTCAGCGGTGATGGCGATCAGCGTGGTGTTCCTGGTCCGCCAGGTGCACCTCGGCGCGGGCACGATCGGGGTGCTGATGTCGCTGGGCGCGATCGGCGGGGTGGCGGGCGCGCTGAGCTGCGGCGTACTGCGGCGCCGGATCGGATCCGCGCGCCTCATCTGGCTGTCGGCGGCCGTGACCGATCCGTTCGGCCTGCTGATTCCGGCCACGTTTCCCGGAGCGGGGCTGGCGTGCTACGCGGTGGGCCTGTTCGCGATCAGCTTCGGCGCGGTCGTCTACAACGTGCACCAGGCCTCGTTCCGGCAGGTGCTGTGCCCGGACCGGCTGCTCGGCCGGATGAACGCCACCATCCGCTTCATCGTGTGGGGCACGATCCCGCTCGGCGGCCTGCTCGGCGGAGCGCTCGGGGCCTGGCTGGGCAACCGGGCCGCGCTGTGGGCCTGTACCGGCGCGGCGTGCCTGGCACCGATCTGGGTGCTCGCCTCGCCGCTGCGGGGAATGCGCGACACCGAGCCGGCGCCACCCGAGCCCGGCCTGGCTCCGGAACCGAGCACGAGCTGACGATGTCCCCGACGCCCGAGCTGCCTCCCAGGAGTACCCGCCGAGCGTATCGTTTCCGAATCGTTCTCACCTTCTGAGCTTTCTGTGGGATTTCATGCCAGGATCGGCTGTGAAATGGACATCTGTGATGTCCACACCCAGGGAGGGGGGTGTGATGGCCGAGGGATCCCCATGGCAAGGCGACCGGCAGCTGCCGATGCTTGCCCCAGGGTCACGGGTGGCGGGGTATCTGCTGGAGAGCCAGATCGGCGCCGGCGGTATGGCGGTCGTGTTCCGGGCCAGGGACGAGCGGCTGAGCCGCATGGTGGCGATGAAGGTCCTGGCACCGGGGCTGGCAGCGGATGAGGGATTCCGGCTGCGCTTCATCCGGGAGTCGCGGGCGGCAGCGGCGGTCGACGATCCGCACATCATCCCGGTCTATGAGGCCGGCGAGGCGGACGGCGTGCTGTTCATCGCGATGCGCCTGGTCGTCGGCGGCGACCTGCGGTCCCTGATGATCCGGGAAGGCCCGCTGTCGGGGGAGCGGGCCGCCGCCTTACTGTCGCCCGTCGCCTCGGCACTGGATGCCGCACATGGCGCCGGGCTGGTGCACCGCGATGTCAAGCCAGCTAATGTGCTGGTGGATGCCCGTCCCGGCCGCCCGGAGCATGTGTACCTGTCGGATTTCGGGCTGAGCAAGCGCGCCGCTGCGGCGGTCGGGCTGACCGGCTCGGGGCAGTTCATGGGCACCGCGGAATACGCGGCCCCGGAACAGATCAACGGCCGGCCGGTGGACGGGCAGGCGGATCAGTACGCGCTGGCGTGCGTGGCATTCGAGGCGCTGGGCGGCTCGGCGCCGTTCGCCCGCCCGGAGCCCATGGCTGTGCTGTGGGCGCACCTGTCCGAGCCCCCGCCCTCGCTGGTCATGCTGCGGCCCGACCTCCCGCCCGCGGTGGACCAGGTCATGGCCAGGGCGCTGGCAAAGGAGCCGCACCACAGGTACCGCACCTGCCGGGAGTTCACCGACGAACTGCGGGCCGCGCTCGGCCTGGCGCCCTACTCCAGCGGGCCGCGCTCCCAGGTCCCGGACACCCACGAGGACGTCAGGCCGGCGGGCCCGACCACGGTGTCCGGGGACGAGCCGGGCCGCGCG
>JASHOI010000804.1 GCA_030041195.1 Streptosporangiaceae bacterium
CGAAGACGTGCGGCGCATCCTCGCCGACCAGATCGCGGGCGGGTACCTGCGGCCGGGCCAGCGCCTCGGCGCTGAGCGCGCGCTCGCCACCGAACTGGGGGTGAGCAGGACGACCCTCCGCCAGGCCCTCGCCGTGCTCGAGGAAGGCGGCATGGTGCGCCGGGTGCCGGGCCGAGGTGGCGGCACCTTCGTCAGCAAGGGAAAGATCGAGCGGGACCTTTCCCGGGTGGTCGGGGTGCCCGCGCTGCTGCGCAGCCAGGGGGTGGTGGCCGGCACCCGGGTGCTGAGCGCCCGGCTGTCCCCGGCGAACGAGGCGGCCGCGCAGGCGCTGCGGCTGCGGCCGGGCGACCTGGTGATCGACCTGGTGCGGATCAGGCTGGCCGACGGCAGCCCGATCTCCGTCGAGCAGGCCATGCTGCCCGCCGACCGGTTCCCGGGGCTGCTGGAGCTTCCGCTGGGCGGGTCCGTGTACGACCTGCTCGATGAGCATTTCAGCACCCAGCCCAAGGAAGCGGTGGAGCGCATCGAGGTGGTCGCCGCGTCACCGGACGAGGCGATGCTCCTCGACATCGCGCCCGGAGCGCCGCTGCTGTCGATCACCCGCACCACCACCGGCGCCGGGGATGAGCCGATCGAGTTCTCCCACGACCTGTTCCGCGCCGACCGCACCAGGATCGTGGTGCGCACCCCGGGTCAGGGTGGCGTTGCCCGCCCCTCGCGGGCCCGCGGCCGGCTGATTGAGCTGCGGTCCCAGGCCGCGATCTGACGGGAGGGCCCGATGGCAGCGCAGACGGATCCAGGCGCCGAGCGCCTGACGAGCACGGCAGGCCGGCCGGTAGGGCGGATCCGGTTCATGGACGCCCAGCGGGTGAATCTGGACGGCTTCGCCAAAGAAGAACCCGCGCTGGGGCTCGTCGCGCTGCGCTCCCCGCACGATCCAGAGCCGGGGCTGGTGATCTCGGCCGGCCGGGTGGTGGAACTGGACGGCGTGCCGGAGGACAGCTTCGACGCCATCGATGCGTACATCGCGAGGCACGGCCTCGACCTGGAGGCGGCCGGCGAGGCCATGGGCCTGTCCGACGTGGAGTTCGCCCGCCGCCTGGTCAGCCCGGACGTGCCCAGGGCCGAGATCGTGCGGCTGTCGGCCGGCGCGACCCCGGCCAAGCTCGCCCGGGTGCTCGCCCTGCTCCGGCCCGCCGAGCTTGTCCAGGCCATGACCAAGCTGCGGGCCCGCCGCACGCCGAGCAACCAGGCGCACGTCACCAACCGGCTGGACGACCCGCTGCTGCTCGCGGCGGACTGCGCCACCGCCGCCGCGTTCGGGTTCCGGGAGATCGAGACCACGGTGCCGGTGCTGGCCGACGCGCCCAGCAACGCGGTCGCCTGCCTGATCGGCGCGGCGGTCGGCGCGCAGGGCGTGCTGCTCCAGTGCTCGGTCGAGGAGGCGCTGGAACTCGAGCTCGGCATGCGGGGGCTGACCTCGTACGCGGAGACCGTCTCGCTCTACGGCACCGAGCAGGTGTTCGTCGACGGGGACGACACCCCGTGGTCCAAGGCGTTCCTGACCTCGGCGTACGCGTCCCGGGGGATGAAGATGAGGGTGTCGTCCGGCGCCGGCGCCGAAGTGCTGATGGCGGGCGCCGAAGGCAGGTCGATGCTGTACCTGGAGGCGCGCTGTGTCGCGCTGGCCCGGGCCATGGGCGCCCAGGGAGTCCAGAACGGGGGCATCGACGGAGCGAGCGTGGCCGCCTCGGTGCCTCGCGGGCTGCGCGAGCTGATGGCCGAGAACCTCATGGTGATGATGCGCAACCTGGAATCCTGCTCCGGGAACGACGCGCTGATGAGCGAGTCGGACATGCGCCGCACGTCCCGGACGCTGCCGATCGTGCTGGCCGGTTCCGACTTCATGTTCAGCGGCTTCGGCAGTATCCAGCGGTACGACAACATGTTCGGGCCGAGCAACTTCAACGCCGAGGACATCGACGATTTCCTGGCCATGCAGCGGGACTGGGGTATCGACGGCGGGCTGCGGACCGTGCCAGCCGAGCGGATCGAGGCCCTGCGCCGGCACGCCGCGGAGGCGTGCCGGGCCGTGTACCGCCACCTCGGTCTGATCGACTTCACCGACGAGCACGTCGAGCGGGCCGTGGACGCGGCGGGCTCCAAGGACCTGGGCGAGACCGACACGCTGGCCGTGGTCGGCGCGGCGCACGCGATCCGCGAGGGCGGGCTGACCGTGGTCGACGTGGTCGCCGCGCTCGACGAGACCGGGTACGAGGACGAGGCGGAGCGGATCATGGCGATGACCCGCGCCCGGCTCGCCGGGGACTACCTGCAGACCTCGGCCATCTTCGACGAGGCCCTCGGCGTGCTGTCCCTGGTCACCGACCCCAACGACTACGCCGGCCCCGGCACCGGATACGAGCCGTCGCCGCAGCGGCTGCAGGAAATCGACGCGATCCGCCAGGAACGCGGCGTCGACGACCTCCGGGCCCAGCAGGCTCGTTTCGCGACGCCGTTGCTCGAGCCGGCCGGAGTGGCGCACCCGGGCCAGGACCCGCGCGACGTGGTGATCGGCCTGTCGCCCGCCGTCGGGCGGGACGTGTGGTGCTGCCTGTCCGGCATGACCGTGACGGCCGTGCTGGCGGAACTGCTCGCCGGGCTGGAGGAAGAGGGATGCACCGGCCGGCTGGTCCGGTTCAACGACACGGTCGACCTTGGCCGCATCGGGCTGGCAGCCGCCCGGCTGGCCGGGTCGGGCATCGGGATCGGGCTGCAGGGCAAGGGCACCGCGCTGATCCACCGCCGGGACCTCGCCCCGCTCGCCAACCTCGAGCTGTACTCGGTCGCCCCGAGCGTCACCCCCGAGCTGTATCGCCTGCTCGGCGCCAACGCCGCGCGCCACGCCAGGGGCGGCACCCCCGACCCGGCCCGCAACCCATACAGCGACGAGGCCATCGAGGCCAGGTACCACACCACCGTGATCGCCTTGATGGCGCTGGAACGCGCCTGGGTCAAACCCGGCGCGGAACCAGAGGAACTCTCCCAGAAGGGGCTGAGATGACCGGCGAGCCGGGGGTGGCCGGGATGGACGGGGTGCACGCGCTGTCCGGGCGTGAGGTCGGCGAGCTGACGCTCGAGGCGGTCCGCCGCGGCGAGCTCGGCGTTCCGGACCTGCGGATCCACCCGGAGACCCTGGAGCGGCAGGCGGCGGTTGCGGCCGCGCACGCCAACCCGCAGCTCGCCGAGAACCTGCGCCGCGCCGCCGAGCTGACCCGGCTCTCCGATGACGAGGTCCTGGCGATCTACGACGCGCTGCGGCCGGGCCGGTCCACGCCCGAGCGGCTGACCGAGCTCGCCGCCGACCTTGGCGCGCGCGGGCTGCCGCGCTGCGCCGCGCTGCTCGCGGAGGCCGCAGAGGTCTACGCCCGGCGCGGGCTGTGCGCATGACGGGCTGACCGGGTGCCGATCATCGCGGGGGTAGATGTCGGCAACGCCACCACCGAGGTCGCCGTGCAGGCCGACGGCCGGCTGCTCGGCGTGGACCGCCTGCCGACCAGGGGGCGCAAGGGGTCGGCGGAGTCGCTGCGCGGCGCCGCCGCGCTGGTCCGCAGGCTCGAGCGCCGTCACGGCTGGCGGGTGGACGAGGCCAGGATCGCGCCGCTCCGTGCCGTGGACACGACCACCCTCACGGTCGCCGCGGTCCCGCCGCCAACCGGCCGGCTGCGGCTGCTCGCCGCCGGCGTGGCGACTCCCGGCGGCAGCGGGAGCTGCGTGGGGGTCCCGCTGTGGCTCGGCACGGCGCCGCTGACTCCGCCGGCGGCGGATTCGTTCGTCGCGGTGGTCCCGCCGGGGCTGGGCTATGCCCGGGCCGCGGAGCTGCTGCGCGGCCTGGCCAGAGCCGGGGTGCCGGTCAGGGCGGTGCTCGTTGCCGGCGATGAGGGCGTGCTGATCGGCAACCGCATCGATGCCCGGATGCCCGTCATCGACCAGGTCGACGTGTCCGGGGTGGCGGCGTGCCCGCTGGTCGCTGTCGAGGTCAGGGCGCCAGGGCAGCCGCTGACGCTGCTCGCCGATCCGGTGGCACTCGCCGCGGCGCTGCAGCTCGGCGACGGCGAGGCCGCCGACGCGGTCACGATGTGCCGCGCCCTCGTCGACTACTCCAACGCGGTCATCGGACTCGCCGCCGCGGGATTGACGCACAACCAACCGCCCGGCCCGGCCTCCCACCCAGCATCCGAGCCGTGGGTGATTGCCTACGGGAAGCGCGTCCCGTTGCGGGAAGCCTGCGCCCTGCTGCCGGACTGGCCCGTCGGCGCGATCAACGCCTACGGCACCGGTGCCAGCCCGGCTCCCCCAAGTTTGAGCAGTGTGGTGGGACCCCCGCTGTTCCTGGAGGAACATGGTGGGCCCCACGACCTCATTGCAGCCGGGGAAGATGAGCGGTATGAGGTGGATGACTTGTTCGCGGTGGACCTCGCCGCCGTGGCGGACGCGGCGACCGCGCGGCGTGGCAGCCTGGGCCGCGCGATCGTGGCCGCGTCGCTGCACCGGCTGGCGGCCGGCACCGACCACGCCGGCCAGCTCGCCGAGCT
>JASHOI010000805.1 GCA_030041195.1 Streptosporangiaceae bacterium
CCACTTCCGGCGGCTGTTCGACATCACGCCCGAGGTGGTCGCCCACGACCTGCATCCCGACTACCTGTCCACGAAGTACGCGGCGCAGCTCGCGGACGGAGAGGTCGCCGGCGCGGCGGACCTGGCCGGCGTCGAGCTCGTGGGCGTCCAGCACCACCACGCGCACATCGCGTCCTGCCTGGCCGACAACCGGGCCAGCGGGCCGGTGATCGGGGTGGCGTTCGACGGCACCGGCTACGGGCCGGACGGCACAATCTGGGGCGGCGAGTTCCTGATCGCCGACCTGGCCCGGTATGAGCGGGCCGGTCACCTCGCGCCGGTGCCGATGCCCGGCGGTGTCGCCGCGATCCGGCAGCCGTGGCGGATGGCAGCGGCCTACCTCGACGCCGCCTATCCGGACGGCCCGCCGGACGGCCCGGACGATGCCGGCGGCCTCGACGTGGCCCGGCGCAACCGGCGGCTCTGGCCCGGGGTGCTGCAGATGGCCAGGCGCGGGGTCAACTCCCCGCTGACGTCGAGCGCGGGCCGGCTGTTCGACGCGGCGGCCGCGATCCTCGGCGTCCGCGACGCGATCAACTATGAGGGCCAGGCCGCGATCGAGCTTGAGCAGCTGGCCGACCCCGCAGAGCGGGGCGGCTACCGTGCCGGCATCACCGGGCCGGAGCCGTTCCGGATCGCCGGCCATGACCTGATCCGGGCCGTCGTCGAGGACCTGGCCGCCGGCGCCGCGCCGGACGTGGTCGCCGCCCGGTTCCACAACGGTGTCGCCGGCCTGATCGCCGAGTGCTGCCTGCTGCTGCGCGAGCGCCACGGCCTGAGCACGGTCGCCCTGTCCGGCGGGGTGTTCCAGAACCTGCTGCTGCTGCGGGCCACCGTCGCCCGGCTGGAGCGGCATGGCTTCGGCGTCCTGGTGCAGTCGCGGGTGCCGTGCAACGACGGCGGGATCAGCCTCGGCCAGGCGGTCGTGGCGGCGGCGCGGCACCGGGGCTGAGCACCGCGGCTGAGCGCCGCGGCTGAGCACCGGGGATGGCGGCGTGCGCTACTCGTGCGGTGCCGGGGTGCGGCGCCGCAGCCAGGCGTACCACTCGTTCATGCCGGCCCCGGTCGCGGCCGACACCTGCAGCATCAGCGCGTCCGGTGCGGTCTTCCTGACGTCGGCGGCGTGCCGCTTGCTGTCGAAGTCCACGTAGGGCAGCAGGTCGGTCTTGCTGACCAGGACCAGGTCCGCGCGGCGGAACATGTGCGGGTACTTCAGCGGCTTGTCGTCCCCCTCGGTCACCGACGCGAGCACCACCCGCGCCTGCTCTCCCAGGTCGAACAGGGCCGGGCAGACCAGGTTCCCAACGTTCTCGATTATGACGACCGACCCGCTCGGCGGGTCGAGCAGGCGCAGCCCCTCGGCCACCATCGCGGCATCCAGGTGGCACCCGGCACCGGTGTTGATCTGCACGACGTGGCACCCGGCCGAGCGGATCCGCTCGGCGTCGAGCATGGCCGCCTGGTCGCCTTCGATGACCCTGATGGCCATCTTGCCGGCCAGCTCCCGCGCCGTGCGCTCGAGCAGCGTGGTCTTGCCCGCGCCGGGGGAGCTCATCAGGTTGACCGCCAGAACGCCCCGCTGCCGCAGCCAGTCGCGGTTGAGCTCGGCCAGCCGGTCGTTCTTGGCCAGCACCTTCTGCTCTAGCTGGACGGTCCGCTCGTCCCCGTGGGCCCCGTGGTCGTGCTCGTCGTGCGTCCCGTGGTCGTGCTCGTCGTGGGTCCCGTGGTCGTGCGGCGGGTGCTCGTGGCCGTCGTGGTGATGCGCGTGCTGATGCTGCCCGGCTGTCCCGGCCTCGCCGACCGGGAACAGCCGGACCGCCGAAGTTCCCGAGCAGCCACACGTCGCGCACATGGTCAGGCCACCTGAACCGAAGCGATCTTGAGTTCCTCCCCGGAGACCACCTTGACCTCGATGCTGCCGCACGGGCAGATCGCGATCGGGCCGTCCGGCTCGAAATCGCTGCCGCACACCTTGCAGTGGCACCGGCCCGCGGTCTCGGTGATCTCCAGCCGCGCCCCCTCCAGGTTCGTGCCCTCCGTGACCAGGTCGAAGCAGAACCTGACCGAATCGGCAACAACGCCGGACAGTGCGCCAATTTCCAGGTGTACACAGGTGATCCGGGCGTCGGGGAGACGCTCGGTCACCGCGTCGACGACGCTCTCGGTGATGGCTAGCTCGTGCACCGCCTGTCCTCTTCCGTTCGCTCCGGTGGAATGCTGCGCCCGCTCAGCAGATGCGGGGGAGGGGGTCGCCCACCAGCAGGTCAACGATCCTGGTGCCGCCGAAGGCGGTCTTGAGCTGCACGATGCCCGGCGGATCGGCGGTGACCTGCCCGATCACGGCCGCATGCTCGCCGAGCGGATGGGCCCGCAACGCGGCGAGGGCCCGGTCGGCCTGGTCTGGTTCCACCACGGCGACCATGCGCCCCTCGCACGCCACGTACATCGGGTCGATGCCGAGCAGTTCGGCGGCGCCGCGCACCTCGGGACGCACCGGGATGTCGTTCTCGCTGACCATGACGCCCACGTTGGCGGCCTTGGCGATCTCGTTCAGGATCGTGGCCACCCCGCCGCGGGTCGCGTCGCGCAGCGCGCGGACCCCGTGGGTTTCGGACAGCAGCCCGGCCACCAGCCCGCTGAGCGGTGCGGTGTCCGAGGTCACGTCCGCCTCGATGTCCAGCTCGCCGCGGGCAAGCATGATCGTGACCCCGTGGTCGCCGATCGGGCCGGAGACGATGATCGCGTCCCCGGGCCGCGCGTTCGCGACGCCCAGGTCGAGACCGTCCTCGACGGTGCCGACACCGGCCGTGTTGATGTAGCAGCCGTCGGCCTTGCCCTTCTCCACCACCTTGGTGTCGCCGGTGACCACCTGGACGCCCGCGGCGTCGGCGGCCTCGCGCATGGACCGGACTATTCTGGTCAGGTCCGCGACCGGGAAGCCTTCCTCCAGGATGAAGCCGGCCGACAGGAACAGCGGGCTGGCGCCGGACATCGCCAGGTCGTTGACCGTGCCGTTGACGGCCAGGTCACCGATGCTTCCGCCGGGGAAGAACAGCGGCGACACGACGTAGGAATCGGTCGTGAGCGCCAGGCGCGCCCCGCCGACCTGCAGCCGGGCGGCGTCCTCGAGCGGCTCGAGCAGGGGGTTGCGGAACTCGTCGAGGAAGATCGCCTCGATCAGGGTCTGGGTGGCCTTGCCCCCGGCCCCGTGCGACATGGTGATCCGCTCTTCCTTGACCCGCGGGCGGCTGCGGCGGGCCCGGTCGATGCGCTCGAGCACCAGTTCCTCGCGGACCGTGCCCGGCAGCGGCTGCGGGGAGCCGCGCCGGGCGCCGCTGGCCTCCTCTTCGCGGGCCTGCTCTTCGTGGACCTTGAGGGCCTCGGCCACCCAGCCGAGGTTCTGCTGGCCGGCGGTCATGACCGGGTCGCCTCCTTGACCCTGGTCCTGGTCAGCCGGCCGTAGTTGTAGTACGCGGCACAGGCGCCCTCGGGCGAGACCATGCAGGTGCCGATCGGCGTCTCCGGGGTGCACGCGGTCCCGAAGACCTTGCACTCCCAGGGTTTGAGCACGCCCTTGAGGACTTCTCCGCACTGGCACGCCTTCGGGTCCGCGACCCGCACGCCCGGCACCGAGAACAGCAGCTCGGCATCGAACTTGGCGTACTGCTCCCTGACCTTGAGCGCGGAATGCGAGATAAAGCCGAGGCCGCGCCACTCGAAGTACGGGCGCAGTTCCATGGTCTCGCCGATCGCCTTGAGCGCGACCAGGTTGCCGTCCCACGGGACGACCCGCGAGTACTGGTTCTCGACCTTGGACTCGCCGCGGGAGAGCTGCAGCATCAGCATGTAGATCGACTGCAGGATGTCCAGCGGCTCGAACCCGGCGACGACGACGGGCTTGCCGTAGTCGCGGGCGATGAACTCGTAGGGCCGGCAGCCGATCACCGTGGACACGTGCCCGGGCCCCAGGAACCCGTCGAGCCGCAGGTCGGGCGAGTCGAGGATGGCCTTGATGGCCGGGATGATCGTCACGTGGTTACAGAAGATCGAGAAGTTGTCCAGGCCCTCGGCCGCGGCACGCAGCACGGTCATCGCGGTCGAGGGCGCGGTGGTCTCGAACCCGATCGCCATGAAAACCACCCGTTTATCGGGATTTTTTCTGGCGATCTTCAGCGAGTCGAGCGGCGAGTACACCATCCGGATGTCGGTGCCCTTGGCCTTGGCGTCGAAGAACGACCCGTTGCTGCCGGGCACCCGCATCATGTCGCCGAACGAGGTCATGATCACGTCGGGCTCGGCCGCCAGCGCCATCGCGTCGTCGACCCGCCCCATCGGGATCACGCACACCGGGCAGCCGGGCCCGTGTACCAGGGTGATCTGCTCCGGCAGGTAGTCCTCGAGCCCGTGCTTGTAGATCGTGTGGGTGTGCCCGCCGCACACCTCCATCAGCTTGTACTGGCGCCCCGGCTCGCACAGCGCCGTGATCTTGGCGGCGAGGGCGTGTGCCTTGTCGGCGTCACGGAACTCATCGACGAACCGCATCATCGCACCCCCTACTCGATCCGTGATTCGGCCAGCGCGGCGAGCTCGTCCTCGTAGGCCTGGCCGATCCCCTCGAGGAACTGCATGGCCGCCGCGGCCTCGGCCTCGTCGATCTTCGACAGGGCGAACCCGACGTGGATCAGCACCCACTCGCCGGGCTTGGGCGGATCGTCGGACAGCAGGCCGATATTGATGACGCGGCGAACACCGCTCACGTCCACCCGGGCCAGGTCGGGCTGATCGGGCACGAACTCGATCACCTCACCGGGTATGCCGAGGCACATGTGATCAACCCCTTCACGATCGGCGGCTGCTGCCGGCGGCTGGTTGCCGGTCTGCCTCGGCGGGCAGGCCGTCTGCCCCGGGGGGCAGGCTGTCTGTCTCGGCGGGCTGGCCGGCTGCGTCGGCTGGCCGGCCCCCTTCGGCCACGGATCCGGCGGCTTCGCCGGCTCCGGCGGCGCGTACCAGGTCGAGCACGATCCGCACCGCCTCGTCGACCGCGGCGGTGACCGGCGCGCTCAGCCCGATCCGTTCATCGATGCTGGCCGGCTCGCAGCCGACCAGGAGCACCCGCCCGGCTTCGGCGCCGAGCAGGTTCAGCATCCCGAACACAACGTCAGGCTGCATGCCATGACCGTCAAGTAGCGGGATTCCCCTACCCGGCTCGGGCGGCTCGGGCGGCGCCGCCGGGGCACCGGGGTCCAGCTCCATGACGTACACCGTGCCCGGGTCGCCGCCGCGCGGCGTGGCGTCGACCAGGATCGTGGTCTCAAAGCCTTCGGCCAGGTCGTAGGCCAGGTGCATGCCGCTGATGCCGTAGTCGGCGACCCGGACCCAGTCCGGCAGCCCGGCGGAGGCCAGCCGGCCGGCGACCTCGACGCCGAACCCGTCGTCACCAAGAAAGATGTTGCCGACCCCGGCGATCAGCATCCGCCCGGTCACCGTGCCGCCGCCTCGGCCCGGCCGAGCTCGGCCAGCGTCAGCTCCCACAGGATGTGGTAGACGGTGGTCTGCGCCTCCTGAATCCGGTGCACCGATGACGACGGCGCGACGAACAGGTAGTCGATGCTCCCCATCTCTGCCATCTTCCCGCCCTGGTAGCCGGCGAAGCCGATCGTGAGCAGCCCGCGCCGGCTCGCCTCGTCGAACGCACGCAGCAGGTTCTCCGAGTTGCCGCTGGTGGACAGGCCCACCGCGATGTCGTTGCGGCGGCCGAAGGCGGCGATCTGCCGGGCGAAGACCACGTCGACGCCGATGTCGTTGCACAGCGCTGTCACGACAGAAGTGTCCGCTGCCAGCCCGAGCGCGGGCAGCGGCCTGGCGTCGCCGCCCGGGTTCAGGAACGTCGTCACGAGCTGCTGCGCGTCGGTGGCACTGCCGCCGTTGCCGAAGGCCAGCAGCCGCCCGCCAGCGGCGAACCTGGCGGCGGCGTCGGCGGCGCAGGACATCAGCCGGGCGCCGTCGCGCTCACTGATCACCCGGCGCAGCTCCATGATCTCCTCGGCCTTGGCGACCGTGGACCGGCGCACCTCCTCCAGCACGGCGGACATGTCGGTCTTGCCGGAGTAAAGGAACGGGTAGAGCGACTCCATCGAACCCGCGCCTGGCTCGCCCTGCCCCATCCCGGTCATCTCCCCACGACCGCGATCGCTTCCCTGGCGTGCACGAGGATCGTGTCCCCGACGGCCGCGCTGACCAGCGCGACGCTGACCTCTTCCTCGCCCTGGCCAGTGTCGACGATCGCGAGGCCGTCGTCGAGCAGGCGCACGATCGTCACCGGCACCGCCGTGTCCGAGCACGTGATGCAGACCTCATCGTGGCCCCGCCCGCCTCCCCATCCCACTTCACAGTTGCTCATGTCACCACTCCCGGGCCGAGCAGCCCCGGCTGCTCGAAGAAAACATGCACGAGCTCCCAGAGCACGTGATACCCGGTTACCTGAGTTTCCTTAACGATCCGAGGGTCGGCTGATCTGGCCACGATCAGGTGATCGACGGCGTCGCTCGAGCCGATCGCGCCGCCGTCGCCGCCGACGAGGGCGACGGTCAGC
>JASHOI010000806.1 GCA_030041195.1 Streptosporangiaceae bacterium
GTGGCGGGCTGGGGCGCGAAGGTGGCGGGCTGAGGCGCGGCGCGGCGCCGGGTTTGTCGCGGATGGGCGAATCGGCACCGGAGCCGGCCAGTCGCTGTGACGCCGCGCCGGCAAGCGTGATGACGCAAACCAACGGGTTATTGCGCTGCGAGCCCTATTTGCACGTCAGCCTCCTGGATCATTGGATCTTGAACGCGGCGGGCGGTAGCAGCGGGTACGGGCTTGCGGCGGCCGAGCTCGTCAGGCCGAAGGCGGCCGCGGCTCGGTCAGCCGGATCCGGATCGCACGGAACAGGCGGGGCGTGCCGCGGAGCACGGCGAGCCTCGGATCGGGCACGGTGAGGAAGCGCTCGACGGCCAGCTTGAGGTACGGCCGCAGCCGCGGGTCGTCGCGCAGCCCCGCGATCGCCCGCCGGTCCCCGCCGAGCACCACGGCGTCGAGCTTGCCCGCGTAGGGGCCGAGCACCGCCGCCGCGGTGTCGGCCGCCGCGCCCAGTGCCTCGCTGGCCTGCTTTTCCCGCCGCCGGGCGAAGCGCTGCTGAGATGTGCCGCCGGCCGCGCTGCGCCCGTGCACCAGCCGCGAGCCCACCTTGGAGGCGACCAGGCGTGGTTCGGGGCCGGTGAAGACGCCGGCCGCATAGCCGCCGAGCCGGACCAGGAGGACCCCGACCGTCCGATCGGCCAGCGCGTGCGCGCTGATCCGCTCGGCGGTTTCGGCGATCTTGCCGCCCTCGCCGACGCTGTCGGGCAGCGGCGGGAACGGCACGTGGCATTCTGCCACGGCCCCGTCGCCGGCCCGGAACGCGACAACCGCGGGTCCCGGCTCGATGGTGACATCGCCGTGCTGCTGGGCGAAGGACTCCAGCCAGGGCGCGAGGCGCTCTGGGCTCATCTCGATCCATCGCGAGCCGTCAGCTCCGCCATTCGACACTACGCAACGCCTCCAAACGCTTACCATCCGTGATACGCGCTTCGGGGGGACCCAGATGATGATTGTTGCCGATCACAGCGGCGCCGGCCACGCGGGCGAGCACGCCGAGGACGCGATGGAACGAGCGCTGGCCGAAGCCGCCAGGGACTCCGGCAAGATCGGGGACCTGCTCGACGAGCTTAGCCGCGGCAGGCTGTGGCTGCCGCTGCCCGAGGATGGGCAGCCGGTGACGGACGGCACGGCCGTCCGGCTGCCCACCCTGAAGTACCTGGGCGCGGAGTTCGTCCCCGCGTTCACGTCCGCCGCGCGGCTGCGCGGAACCGTCCCGAGACCGAGGGCGCCGCTGCCGTCGCCGCCGGTGCCTGGGATACCCGGGGTGCACGCTCCCCCGCCGGTCACGCCGCACATCGTGGTACCGGTGGCCGCGCTCGCCCGGCTGCTGCCCGCCGACGTCGGGATCGCCCTCAACCCCAGCGCGGGCGAGAGCGTGCCGGTCTACCCCGAAGGCGTCGCGTACCTGGCCTCGGCGCCGGATCCGAACGCGCGCGGCCGGATCACGGTCGGGCCGCTGCCGGTTCAGCCTGACGAGCTGCTCGGCGGCATCCGTTCGGGCCTGGCCGGGCTGCCGGCCGTCAGCCGGGCGGCCGCGGCCTGGCTGGCGGTCGAGTTCGCGGGCGAGGGACTCGTGATCTCGGTGACGCTCGACGACCCGGCCGACAGCGGCGCCAGGGACGCGGTGGCCGGGGTCATCGAGCGGGCCGCCCGCGCGGCCCCCGCCGACCTGTGGTTCCCGATCGACGTGACCTTCCCCGGCGAATACGAGCGCGGCACGCCCGATCCGGTCGACGACTGGGTATCCGCGTTCGCGACGCCGTTCTACCGTCGGGATTGATCCCGGCAGCCCGCTGGCCCGGTCTCGCTGGCTCTTTAGCGTACGGCTAACCTTTGTGCAGAACAGTTAAGGTTTTGCTTGCCTGACGGGAGCCGGCCCTGACGCTGAACCAGCTGCGCACGTTCCTCGCCGTGGCCGAGACCGGGTCGGTCCGCGCGGCGGCAGAGCGGCTCGTGGTCACGCAGGCGGCGGTTTCCGCCTCGCTGTCCGCGATGCAGCGGTCCCTGGGGCTCCAGCTGGTCTGCGCGGACGGCCGTGGACTGCGCCTCACCGACGCTGGCGAGGAATACGCCGGATACGCGCACCGGGTGCTCGGCCTGCTTGACGAGGCGCGCCTGGCCGCAGCGGCCGCCGCGGATCCGGAACGCGGCGAGCTGCGCATCGCGGCGGTCACCACGGCGGCTGAGCAGATCGTTCCCGGCCTGCTCAGCGGGTTCCGGCAGCGCCATCCGCACACCGGTGTGCTGCTCGAGGCCGGCAACCGGGACCGGGTCCGGACCCTGCTCGAGCGCCATCGGGTCGACCTTGCCCTGGCCGGGCGGCCGGAGCCGGGATGGGACGTGCGCGTGCACGCGGTTCGGCCGCATCAGCTCGTCGTGGTCGGCTCGCCGGAACTGGCCGCCGGGGCCGCGGCCGCGGCGTCGAGCGGGCCGGGCGCGGTGACCGGGATGCTGCCGTGGCTGGCCCGCCAGGCCTGGCTGCTGCGGGAGCCGGGCTCCGGCACCCGGCTGAGCACCGAGGCGCTGCTGGCGGACCTGGACATCACGCCGCCGACGCTGACCGTCGGATCCAATGGCGCGATCCGCGAGTCGGCCGCGGTCGGCCTGGGCGTCACTCTGGTGTCACGCGACGCGGTGGCGCAGGAGCTGGCCGCCGGCCGCCTGGCCGAGATCGCTGTGCCGGCCACGCCGCTGCACCGTGACTGGTACCTGATCGCGAACGCCGGCCGGCTGCCGCGGTCGGCCTCGCGGCTCGTTGGCTACGTACTGAGTGACACCGACTTCCAGCCAGCCTGACGCGCCACCGTGACCGGCCGGGGAGGGCCGGGCGACGTGATTCTTAATAGATACCTTGATGGTTTCTGGGTAATTCTCAATAGACGGCCAACTATTCAGCAGCCATGCTGGCGTGCAGGACGAGCGAAAGCGAGCATGCCATGGCCGGAGCGCAGGACCGGTGGAACGCGGGCGTCATCCCGTACGCGGAGATGGGTTACTACGACCCTGACTACGTGCCCAAGGACACCGACGTGCTGGCGGCGTTCCGGATCGTGCCGCAGCCGGGGGTGGCAGCGGCCGAGGCCGGCGCCGCGGTGGCCGGGGAGTCATCGACCGCCACCTGGACGGTGGTGTGGACCGACCGGCTCACCGCGTACGAGCACTACCAGGCCAAGTGCTACCGGGTCGACCCGGTGCCGGGCCGCGACAACGAGTACATCGCGTACATCGCCTACGACATCGACCTGTTCGAAGAGGGGTCAATCCCCAACCTGACGTCCTCGATCATCGGCAACGTCTTCGGGTTCAAGGCGCTGCGCTCGCTCCGGCTCGAGGACATGCGGATCCCGCTGCACTACGTGAAGACGTTCCACGGCCCGCCACACGGCATCGTGATGGAGCGCGAGTACCTGGGCAAGTACGGCAGGCCGTTGCTCGGCGCCACTACCAAGCCCAAGCTCGGCCTGTCCGCCCGCAACTACGGGCGAGTGGTTTACGAGGCGCTCAGCGGCGGCCTCGACTTCACCAAGGACGACGAGAACATCAACTCCCAGCCGTTCATGCGGTGGCGGGACCGCTTCCTGTTCGCCATGGACGGCGTGCATCGGGCGATGCAGCGGACCGGCGAGATCAAGGGACACTACCTGAACGTGACCGCAGCCTCGATGGAGGACATGTATGAGCGGGCCGAGTTCGCCGCCGGCCTGGGCAGCGTCATTGTCATGGTTGACCTGACGGTCGGGTACACGGCGCTGCATTCCATGTCCAACTGGGCCCGGCGCAACGGAGTCCTGCTGCACCTGCACCGGGCCGGCCATGGCACGTACACGCGGCAGAAGTCGCACGGCGTCAGCTTCCGCGTGGTCGCCAAGTGGTGCCGCCTGATCGGCGTCGACCATCTGCACGCCGGTACCGTGGTCGGCAAGCTGGAGGGCGACCCGGCCATGGTGCGCGGCTACTACGACACGCTGCGCGAAGCGCGGATTCCGCAGGACCTCGGCCACGGCATCTACTTCGACCAGGACTGGGGCTCGATGCCGGCCGTCATGCCGGTGGCGTCCGGCGGCATCCACGCGGGCCAGATGCACCAGTTGCTTGGCTACCTGGGCGAGGACGTCATCCTGCAGTTCGGCGGCGGCACCATCGGCCACCCGATGGGCATAGCCGCCGGCGCGACCGCCAACCGGGTCGCGGTCGAGGCGATGATCAAGGCCAGGAACGAGGGCCGCGACTTCGCCGCCGAAGGCGAGCAGATCCTCGCCCGCGCCGCCAGGCACTGCCGCGAGCTGCAGGCCGCGATCGACACCTGGGGCGAGATCACCTTCAACTACGAGTCGACCGACACGCCCGACGTCACGCTCACGCCGACCGGGTGACGCGGCGCACCTCGACCCCGACCCAGGAGCAATTCCATGCGGATCACCCAAGGCACATTCTCGTACCTGCCCGATCTCACCGCCGATGAGATCGGGGCGCAGGTCCAGTACGCGATCGACCGTGGCTGGGCGGTCGCGGTGGAGTTCACCGACGACCCGCACCCCCGCAACGTGCTGTGGGAGATGTGGGGCCTGCCGATGTTCGACGTCGCCGACGCGTCGGCGGCCATCGCCGAGATGACCGCCGCCGTGGCGGCGTGGCCGGATCGCTACGTCCGGGTCAGCGCCTATGACGCGACGCTCGGCCGGCAGACGACCGCGCTGAGCTTCATCGTGCACCGCCCGGAGCACGAGCCGGGTTTCCGGCTGGACCGGCAGGAAGCAGGTGACCGGAGGATCCGCTACTCACTGCACTCCTACGCCGCGGACCGGCCGAGCGGCGAGCGCTACGGCCACCGCGGTGAGGCATGAACCGGGCCACGCCGTGACCCAGCCAGCCAGCCGGGGCACCGGTTTCGCCATGCCGCACCAGGACGGCGGCCCTGGCAAGGAGCACGGCGAAGGGGAGGCCGCCGCGGCAGAGCTCTCGCCGGGCGCGCTCGTCGACCTGGACCAGGAGGGAAAGGCGCTGCAGGTGTCGGCGATCCTGGATCGGCTCGACGCCGAGTTCATCGGGCTGTCACCGGTCAAGGACCGGATCCGGGAGATCGCAGCGCTGCTGCTCGTCGACCGGCTGCGCGCCCGGTACGCGCTGGCGGCGTCGCGGCCGAGCCTGCACATGTGCTTCACCGGCAGCCCGGGAACGGGGAAGACCACCATGGCCATGCGCATGGGTGAGCTGCTGCGCGAGCTCGGCTACCTGCGCAAGGGCCAGCTTGTGACCGCGACAAGGGACGACCTCGTGGGCCAGTACGTCGGGCACACCGCGCCGAAAACCAAGGAAGTGCTGAAGCGGGCCATGGGCGGCGTGCTGCTCATCGACGAGGCGTACTACCTCTACCGGCCGGACAACGAGCGCGACTACGGGCAGGAGGCCATCGAGATCCTGCTGCAGTTCATGGAGGCGCACCGGGACGACCTCGTGGTGATCCTGGCCGGGTACGCCGACCGGATGGACGTGTTCTTCCGGTCCAACCCCGGCATGGCGTCCCGGATCGGGCATCACATCGACTTTCCCGAATTCAGCCTCGGCGACCTGGTCCGGATCGCCGAGCGGATGCTGGAGCAGGAGCAGTACCGGCTGTCGCCCGAGGCCGCCGTGGCGCTGCGCGAGTACATCGGCCTGCGGATGCGGCAACCCCGGTTCGCGGGCGCTCGCAGCATCAGGAACGCCATCGACCGGCTCCGGCTGCGGCAGGCGGGACGCCTGGTGGCAGTCGGCGGTCTGGTCGGCCGGGCGGACCTGACCGAGATCAGCGCCGCCGACGTCCGGGGCAGCCGGGTGTTCAGCAACAAGGCTGCCAGACCCGCCGAGGCGCCGGATCAGACCGCCTGACCGCCCCTGCTGGCCGGGCTGGCCGGCAGCACCAGCCGCACCGTGGTGCCGCGGCCAGGCGCGCTGGACAGCTCCAGTTCCCCACCGAGCAGTTCGGCGCGCTTGCGCATGCCGGACAGCCCGAACCCGGTGGGGCCGGGCGCCCGCGCCGCCCTCACCTCGGCGGCCGCGGTCAGGCCCTGGCCATCGTCGTGCACCTCGAGCAGGACCCGGCCGTCCCGCACCGACATGTGCACTCGTACGGTCTTGGCCCTGGCGTGCTTGGCCACATTCTGCAGGGCCTCCTGCGCCGTGCGGTACACGGCGGTCTCGACGTGCTCGGCGATCCGGCACGGTGCGGCGTCGATCTGGACGTCCAGCTGCGGAAAGGACCGGCCCAGGCTCTCCAGGCTGGCCGCGAGCCCCAGGTCGTCGAGCACCGGCGGGCGCAGGCCCGCGATCGCCAGCCGTGTCTCGTCAAGCGCGGCCGCGGCGAGTTCCTGCGCCATCGCTACCTGCTCGGCCGCGACGTCCGGCTCGCCGGGAATCGCGTCCGCGGCCGCGGACAGGTGGAAGAACAGGCTCACGATGCGCTGGCTGATGCCATCGTGGATCTCGCCGGCCAGGCGGCGGCTCTCGTGTTCCTGCCACTCCACCATCTGCTCGGCGAACCGCTCCATCGCCTCCTCGCGTTCGGCGAGCCTGCTGTGCAGCCGCGCGTTCTCGATCGCCCCGGCGACCAGGCCGGCCACGGACCGGAGCAGCTCGACGTCGGCCGCGGTGAACTCGCGGCGCTGCCTGGTGTGCACGTTCAGCACCCCGACCAGGTGGCCCAGCGGGGTGACCACGGGCACCGACACCATCGAGGCGTAGTCCTCGCCGCGCAGGGCCGGGAAGTACCGGTACCGCGGGTCGTCCGTCTTGCGGTCGACGATCACGGCCGGCTCGCCGTGCAGGGCGACCCAGCCAGAGACGCCCTCACCGAGCGAAAGCTCGATCTTCCCCACCAGATCGTCGAATGGCGGTGTGGCGCCGCGCAGCTGCAGCCGGGTGCCGTGTTCGTCGAGCAGGTGCACGAAGCACACGTCGGTGTCGGCCGTCTCGGTCACCAGCCGGGTGACCCCCTGCAGCATCCGGTCCAGGTCAAGCCCGGCGGAGATCGTGTCGATGACCCGGGACAGGAGCTGAGCCTCGCGTTCCGGGTCGGCGCTGGCCCGGTTCAATGAAACAACCCTTCGCGCAGGGCGGCGGCCACCGCACCGGCCCGGTCGGACACCCCGAGCTTGCGGTAGACGCCGCGAGAGTGCGTCTTCACCGTTTCCTCGCTGACCACGAGTTTTGCCGCGATTGCCCGGTTACTCAGCCCCGCGACCAGCAGCGAGAGCACCTCGCTCTCCCGCTGGGTCAGCCCGAGATGCGCCCCGGGCCAGAACTCGCCGCTATGCAACCGGGCCGCGGACAGCGCCACCCGGCCGGCCAGCGCCGGGTCGATCAGCACCTCTCCCTCGCAGATGCGGCGCAAGTGGTCGACGAGTTCGGCGCCGCGGATCCGCTTCAGCAGGAAGCCTGCCGCACCGACGCGCAGGGCCTGGTAGAGGTACTGCTCGTCGTCGTAGACCGTGAGGAAGACGACCTTGCATCCCGGTGCCCGGCCGAGGATCTCGGTGCACAGGTCCAGGCCGCTGGTGCCGCGCAGCCGCACGTCGAGCAGGACCGCGTCCGGCCGCAGCGCCGCCACGAGCGCCAGGGCCTCGGCGGCGTCGCTCGACTCCCCGGCGATCTCGACCTGGTCGCGGTAGGGCCGGAGCATGGCGGTCAGGCCGTCGAGCACCATCTGGTGATCATCGATGATCACCAGGCGCAGCGGTCGCCGTGGCGCGTGGCCAGTCTCAGCGGGGCCCATGTCAGCACGGTACCCACCGCGCGGCATGCCGTGACATGGCCGATGTGCCGATCACCCGAGCGCCTCGAGCAGATGCCAGACCAGGAGCAGCTGCGCGATCGCCAGCGCTTCACTCCGCCTGCCGCTGGCCAGGGTGCCGAGCGAGTCGGGCATCGGCGCCGGCCGTCGGGAGGACAGCTGTTCCCAGATCGCCTTCTCGACGATCCTGCTGTCCTCGCGCGGCGCGTAGCCGTGGATGTGCAGCGCGTCCACCGGCCGGCCGTCGGCGTCCCTGATCAGCTTGAGATGAACGGTGCGCCGGTCATCGTCGGTCAGCACCTGGGTCAGGTCCGGATGCTGGATGGTGGGGCGGAGCAGCAGCTCGGCGGACAGTGGTGTGCCCGGCGCCACCGGCCTGCCCTCGATCGGCGCGAACCGCACGCAGATGTCCGCCCGCTGCCGCTGCGGACGGATGTACGCCGCCGACTCAGGCTCCCGGCGCTCCAGCTCGGCCAGCACCTGGTCGGGCTGGTAGCCACGCTCCGCGCAGTCGCGCCGCAGCTTCCACCTGCGCCTGATCTCCTCGGGCGGATCCAGGTACACGGTGATGTCGAAGCACGCCGTGGAGAGCCTGGTGTGCAGCGGCAGCAGCCCCTCGACGAGCACGAAGTCGCGCGGCTCGACCAGGACCGGCCGGACCAGCTGCCCGGACCGGTGGTCGTAGGCGGGCTTGAGGATGGGTTGGCCGAGCGCCAGCAGTTGCAGGTGCTGCTCCATGATGTCGATGTAGTTGCAGCCCGGGTTCAGCACGGTGAACGGGACCCCGCGGCGCTCGGCCCGGTCGTAGCGGTGATAGTCATCGACGCAGATCGCTGTGGCGCGGTCCGGGCCGAGGGCGGCGGCGATCCCGCGGGTCAGCGTGGTCTTGCCGGCGGCGCTGTCCCCGGCGATCGCCAGCATGACCGGGCGGCGCGGCTGGTCGCCGGCCGAGCTGCGTTGCAGCCGGATGAGCTTGTGCGGCACTGCGGCCTCCTCAGCCACCGACGCTATGCCGTCGGCGGCCGCGGCCGCTTCCCCCTGGGCGGTGAGGGGGCGGGTGAGGATCCCTGCCCCCCCGGGGCCCCTCTCCACCCCCGGTTCACCTGCGCGGGGGATGCACCCGGCGCACCGGCTGGCCTAACGTCCGGCTGTATGGGAGAAGGCCGATGACTGACATCGCCGCCACCGCAGCCGCGATGGTCGCGCCGGGCAAGGGAATACTCGCCGCTGACGAGAGCATCCCGACCGTCTCAGCACGCCTGACCAGGGCGCGGGTGGCCCCCAGCGAGGAAAACCGGCGCGCCTACCGGGAGATGCTGGTCACCGCGCCCGGCCTGGCCGCCGGGATCAGCGGGGTGATCTTGTGCGATGAGACGCTGCGGCAGCGGGTCACCGGCGGGCCGGCCTTTCCCGAGGCCCTCGCCGGGCTCGGCATGCTGGCCGGCATCAAGGTCGACGCCGGCACCGTGCCGCTGCCCGGGGCCCCGGGCGAGACGATCACCGAGGGCCTCGATGGCCTGCCCGGGCGGCTGCGCGAGTACGCCGGGCTCGGCGCGGCGTTCGCGAAATGGCGCGCGGTCTTCACGATCGGCGCCGGCACACCGTCGCCGATGGCGATACGGGCAAACGCGCAGGCGCTGAGCCGGTACGCCGCCGCGTGCCAGCAGGCCGGGCTGGTGCCGATCGTCGAGCCGGAGGTCCTGATGACCGGGCGGCATTCGCTGAGCCAGTGCGAGACCGTGACCTCACTCGTGCTGCTCGAGGTGGTTACCGCGCTGCAGGACTGCGGCGCCGACCTTGAGGCCGTCGTGCTCAAGCCCAACATGGCACTGCCGGGGCTCGACTCCGGGCACCGGGCAATGCCGGGACAGGTCGCCGAGGCCACGCTGGCCACGCTGCGAAGCGTGCCAGCGGCGCTGGCCGGCGTCGCGTTCCTGTCCGGCGGCCAGGCACCCGAGCAGGCGACGGCGAACCTCGCGGCGCTGCAGGACCGGCCCTGCCTGTGGCCGCTGACGTTCTCCTTCGGCCGGGCCCTGGTCGACCCGGCGCTGGCCGCCTGGCGCGGCCGCCCCGCGGCGGTCCCGGCCGGCCAGACCGCGCTGCTGCGGCGTGTGAGACTGAACGCTGCGGCCCTGGCCGGCCGGTATAAGCCCGAGCCGCTATGACCGCCCGGCCGAGCGGGCCGCGCGGTTCAGCGCGCTGATCACGCCGCGCAGCGAGGCGTCCACGATCGACTCGCTGATGCCGACGCCCCAGAGCACCTGGTCGCCCACGCTGATCTCCAGGTAGGCGGCGGCCTCGGCGTCCCGCCCCGCGGTCAGCGCGTGCTCGGAGTAGTCGAGCACGCGGACCGTGCTGCCCGCCCCTCTGACCCTTCCCGCCCCCCCGCCGTCAAGACCCATGTCGGTCCCTGACACTGCGTCGCAGAACGCGGCAATCGGGCCGTTGCCGGTGCCGGCCAGGACGTGCTCCCGGCCGAAGGCGCGGACGGTCGTGGTGATCCGCTCCACGCCATCCTGGCTGACCGAGCCGAACTTGACCAGCTCGAACGCGCCGGGGTTCAGGTACTCGTCGGCGAAGATCTGCCACATCAGCGCCGCGTCAACCTCGCCGCCCTCATCCTCGGTGTGGCGCTGAATCACGTGGCTGAACTCGATCTGCAGGCGGCGCGGCAGATCGAGGTGGTGGTCGGTCTTCATGATGTAGGCCACGCCGCCCTTGCCGGACTGGGAGTTGACCCGGATGACCGCCTCGTAGGACCGGCCGACGTCCTTGGGGTCGATCGGCAGGTACGGCATCTCCCACGGCAGCTCGCTCACCGGCTTGCCCGCCTCGGCGGCCTGCCGCTCCAGGTCGTCGAAGCCCTTCTTGATCGCGTCCTGGTGCGACCCGGAGAACGACGTGTACACCAGGTCTCCCGCGTACGGGTGCCGCTCGTGCACGTCGATGCGGGTGCAGTACTCGGCGGTGCGGCGGATCTCGTCGATGTCGCTGAAGTCGATCATCGGGTCGATGCCCTGGCTGTACAGGTTCAGCCCGAGCGTGACCAGGTCCACGTTGCCGGACCGCTCGCCGTTGCCGAACAGGCAGCCCTCGATGCGCTGCGCGCCGGCCAGCACCGCGAGCTCGGCGTCGGCGGTCGCGGTGCCGCGGTCGTTGTGCGTGTGCACCGAGAGCGCGATGTGCTCGCGCCTGGTCAGGTTCCTGCTCATCCACTCGATCTGGTCGGCGTAGACATTCGGCGTGGACCGCTCGACCGTGCACGGCAGGTTGAGCACGATCTCCCGGCCCGGCTCGGGCTGCCAGACGTCCATCACCGCCTCGCAGATCTCCAGCGCGAAGTCGAGCTCGGTGTCCATGAAGATCTCGGGCGAGTACTCGTACCCGAAGTCGGTGCCGGACAAGTAGCTCTCGGCGAACTTCATCACGGCGCGGGTGCCCTCGACGGCGACGGCCCGGCAGTCGGCCCGGCCGTCGCCGTCCCAGCCGAACACGACCCGGCGGAAGATCGGCGCCGCGGCGTTGTACAGGTGCACGGTCGCCTGGTGCGCCCCGGCCAGTGACTGCACGGTCCGCTCGATCAGCTCCTGGCGGGCCTGGGTCAGCACCGAGATGCGGACGTCGTCGGGCACCGAGCCGCTCTCGATCAGGCCGCGGATGAAGTCGAAGTCGGTCTGGCTCGCGGCCGGGAACCCGACCTCGATTTCCTTGTAGCCCATGCGTACCAGCAGGTCGAACATGGCCTGCTTGCGGGCCGGGTTCATCGGGTCGATCAGTGCCTGGTTGCCATCGCGCAGATCGGTCGACAGCCATCGCGGCGCGGCAGTGATCGCGCGCGACGGCCACTGCCGGTCCGGCAGGTCGACAGCGGGGAACGGGCGGTAGCGGTAGCACGGCATGCCGGACGGGCGCTGATTACCTGGGTTGCTCATGATGTCGCTGCTCCTGACAGGGGAAGACCGGAAGGGCTCGGTCGGCGCAGCGGAGCGACCCGCGGCGAGGGGCCGACCGGCTTTACCGGGCCTCGCCGCGGCCGCGAAGGAGCAGCCTGCGCATCATGACCTGGCCATGCTAGCGGACTCCTGCCGCGGCGCGCGAGCCAACCCCGGGATCAGGCGGGCGCGCCGACCCTCCCGGACATCGCCGCCGACAGACTTTCGGCCGCGGGGGTGCTGCCGGGGCGACGCCGGGCGGCCGCCGCGAGGCGCGCGCCCGGCTGGGGTGCCAGCACGCGGGTGATCGCTCCGGACGCGACCGTGAGCATGTTGGCCAGGACCAGCGGCCTGGCCCGCTCGGCCTCGACCACGATGCTGATCGCCGCGGCCACCCCGCCGAGCTGGTCGTAGACCGGTACCGCGACCACCACGTCCGGCAGTGTGATCCGGCCCCGGGCCACGGCGAACCCCGACTGCCGGATCTGGGCGAGTTCGCGGCGCAGTTGCGCGGGGTCGGTGACGGTCAGCGGGGTGAACCGCTCCAGCGGGCCGCCGAGCACGCGTTCTTGCAGTTCGCGTTCGCCGAACGCGAGCAGGACCAGGCCGGTGCCGGTGACGTGCATCGGCCAGCGGTCGCCCATGTGGCCGTTGGTGGGGTGGGTGGCGAAGGCGCAGATCGTCTCGATGTAGACGACCTCGTCGCCGTCGCGCACGCCGAGGTGCACGTTGCC
>JASHOI010000807.1 GCA_030041195.1 Streptosporangiaceae bacterium
GTGCCGCCGAAACGGGCGGCGAGCACGCCGCGACGAGACGGAGCTTGCATGCGTTCTCCTCACGTTGACTGAATGGCGGTTGCGCCATTCAGTCCCGCCAGGAGCGCGCGCGTTACACCGAATGCTCACGGGACCCGGACCGTGGCGTAGGCGGCCTGCCCGGTGCCGGCGTAGACGTTGACCGGCTGCACCTCGAACTGGTAGGTCAGCCCGCCGATCAGCCCGCTGACCGTGATCCGGGGCGACGAGACCGTGCCCACCTCGACCCAGGCACCCGATGGGCTCTCGAGGTACACGCGGTATCGCAGCCCGACCCCGGCGGACGGCCAGCTCAGCCGCGCCGCGCCGTCGCTCGCCTGCGCGGTGACGCCGGAGAGCGCCGGCACCGGCGGGCACGCGCCAGGGAAGGACCAGGCGCTGAACCATTCCGCCGGATCCTGCTGGGTGATCGCCGGATAGTGCGGCGGGGCGCCGACCCCGAGCCCGGCGCGGGCGCCGTGGCCCGCCGCGGCAAAGGCCGAGACGGGCACCGCGACGAACCGCGGCTGGGCCATGGCGTTGGTGTACTGCGACATCGGCAGGCACCCCGCGTTCACCGCCTCGGAGTTCACGTTGTAGCTGATCACCAGCGTCCGGCTGGTGGACAGGGCGGGCTCGGCCCGCGCCTCGTACATGATCCGGTAGTCATCGGCCGCGCTGAGCCCGATGCCGGGCGCGCGGTACAGCAGGATGCCCCGGGACCAGTCGAACGGCCCCCACGGCGCGGCGGCCGGGTAGGCGTCGATGTCGGGGTCCCCGGCCCCGGCCGCCTGGATCAGCCAGTACCGCCCGGCTATCCGCAGCACGCTGAACCCCGACGGGACGTCGGCGCCCAGGCTGGCCGGCTCGATCGGCTCGGCGAGGCTCTGGCTGCGCACCCACTGGCCGGCGTCGTAGAACTGCCACGCGCCGAAGTCGGTCAGCCGGGCGGCGCCGACCCTGGCCAGGTACAGCTCGCGCAGCGGACCGGACGGATCGGGGCTCTGCCAGCCGTACACGTAGACGGTGGAGCCGGCCTGCAGCAACGCGGATCCCCACACGATCGGCGTTCCGCCCACGGGCGGCGTGTACGACGGCAGCGGCGTCACCGCCGGGTGCAGCACAGCGCCGTCGGCCGGGCCGTGCCCGGCCGCGCTGAGCTGGCTGACCGGGAAGCTGGCGATCGTCGTGCTCACCGGGATGAACGGGATCGGCCCCGGCCGGTACGCGTTGTAGAACTTCAGCACCGTGCCGCCGACCCGGATCCCGTCGGCGTCCCAGTCCCGGTCGCCCGCCTCGGCGCCGGTCGGCTGCACCACCGACTGCGCTCCGGTCCCCGGGTCGCCGGGGCTGTCGCAGGTGCCGCCGCCGGTGAGCGTCACCAGCGTGGAGTCGCGGCCGGCCGCGGTCTGCACCACGACCGAGTTGTGCACGAACCCGCCCAGGTGCGAGAAGCCGATGGTCGGCCCCGCCGGGCCCAGGTAGGTGTCGGCGAAGAACCAGGCAACCTGCGACGGGCTCAGCCGGATCGCCGACACCCCGTCGCCTCCCGCCCAGTCAGCGCACGTCGAGCGGTCGGAGTAGGCGAGCCACTGGGCATCGAGCGCGGCAGGCGAGGGCTGGCCGGCCGCGGTCTTCCCGGCCCGCCTGGCGGCGTTCGGCACGATGATTGCGCCCCTGCCGCGGGTGGCAGTGGCGAGCCCGCTCCGCAGCGCGCTCAGCACACCGAGCGTGACGCAGAACCCCGCGACAAGGGCGCAGACCGCGAGGGTCACGTTGACCGTCCGAGCCGGTGGGTGCATCCAGGGAGTTCTCCCTTGCCTCCCCCGGCGGCTCAAGCCGCAGTGCCTTCGCGGCAGGAAGATATCAGCGCTATTGGGTGCGGAACGGCTAAGTTGTCCTCAGGTGTCACCCCGCCATTTGTTGCTTTTTGGGGTTGACAGCGCCCGCGCTACGCGACGCCGAGGCCGAGCAGCAGCCCGTCGTCGGCGACGGCGGGGGAGCTGGTGATGAAGATCGGCACGCCGTCGGCTGGCGCGGTGATCGTCTCCAGCACCTGCGAGCCGTCCAGCGTGCTGATCGTCCCGATCACCTGGCCCTCGGCGACGGAGTCTCCGGGCTTGACAGCCGGCGCCCACCAGCCGCCGCGCTCGGACCGCATCCAGAGGAACTGGTTGAGGTGGGCCGGCGCGGGATCCGGGGTCCCGGCGGGCAGATCGGCGATCCCGAGCAGCGCGAGCACCCCGTTGAGCCCGCGGACGTGCCGGGCGACGGCCTCCTCCTGCACCAGGCCGCACTCACCGGACTCGGCGGTGATCGCCGGCACGCCGATCTCGGACGCCGCCCAGCTCGAGAGACCGCCGAGCCTTGGGTCCGGCTGCGGCTCCTCCCGGATCACGTACGGCAGCCGGTACGCCAGAGCCATCTCCCTCGCTTTGTCCTCGGTGGGCCCCGCGTGGTACATCGCGAACGGCTCCAGCGCCTCGACCATGTCACCGCAGTGCGCATCGATGTACGCGTCCGAACCCGTGATGAGTTGCGTGAACGCGGCGTAGGCCAGCCGGTCGGCCAGCGTGCCGCCCGGGTCGCCGGGGAAGCACCGGTTGAGGTTCTTGCCGTCGTCGGGGACCACGAACGGGGTGCGGGCGTGGAACGCGGGCAGGTTCAGCACCGGCACCGCCCGGACCCGGCCGCGCAGTTCGCGGTCTTCCAGGCTGCGGGTCCACCGGCGCACCCCGTCCATCGACGCGTACTCGCAGCCGTGCACCCCGGAGATCACCGTGAGCAGCGGGCCGTCCTCGCTTCCGGTGGCCTCGACCAGCGGGACGTCGAGGCCTGCGAGGTCGATCGTGCGGCGGGTAACCGTCGTTGCCATGAGCTAAGACTCCTTTGTCGTTGAACGGGCGAGAAGGCGCTCGGCGGCGGCGGCGACCCGGAGCAGCGCGAGGTCCTGGCCGCGCCGGCCGGCGAGCTGAAGGCCGGCCGGCAGGCCGGAGATGGGCACCGGGATCGAGATCGCCGGGTGACCGGTGAGGTTGTAGGGGCCGGTGAACCGGCCCTCCGCGTCATCGTCGCCGACGACGAACGGCGGGTCCTGCTCCGGGGCCTGGTAGCCGACGGCCGGCCCGGCGAGCACGTCGACGCCGTCCAGGGACGCCTCGATCGCGTCGGTCAGCGCGTCCCGCCGCCGGATCGCCTCCGCGTACCGGTCCTCGCCGACCGAGGCGCCGGCGTTGAGCAGCGCGCGGGTGCCCTCCGCGTACCGGGTCTGGTCCCGGCCCGAGTGCACCAGCGACGCCTCCCTGGCGACGATCACCGCAAGCACCTTTCCCCAGCTGGCGAGGTCGTCAAGCCAGGGCGCGGCGAGCTCGCGCAGCTCCCAGCCCGCGGCCGCCAGCGCCGAGAGCGCGCCGCCGACCGCGTCGCGCACCTCGGGGGTGACCGAGGGATCGGCCAGCTGCGCGGCCAGCACGCCGACCGTGTAGGTCGCGGGCTGGCCGGCCGGGCGCGCCGGATCGTCCAGGTCGGCCAGGTCCGCGGGGTCGGCCAGGCTCGCCAGGCTGGCCAGGTTCGTCACCTCGGCGGGGCCGGCCAGGTCCTCCGGCCGGGCCAGGCCCATCAGGTCGGCCCGGTCGGCCATGGCCGCCAGCAGCTCCCTGGCCCCGGCGACCGTGGCGGTCAGCGTGCCCACGTGGTCGCAGGTGTGCGAGAGCGGGAACACCCCGCCGACCGGCAGCAGCCCGTAGGTGGGCTTGAGCCCCACCACGCCGCAGTACGCCGCCGGGATCCGGATCGAGCCCCCGGTGTCGGACCCGATGGCGAGGTCGCACACGCCGGCCGCGACCAGGGCGGCCGAGCCGCCCGAGGAACCGCCCGAGGTGCGGGACGGGTCGCGCGGGTTGCGGGTGTCGCCGATCTGTTGGTTCGCGAAGCCCGCGGCGAACTCGAGGCACTGGGTGGTGGCGAACACCTCGGCCCCGGCGGTGCGCAGCCGCCGGACCAGTTCCGCGTCGTCGGGGGCGGGCTCGGGGTCGCTCGCCGGGCTGCCGCAGCGGGTCGGCACGCCCGCCAC
>JASHOI010000808.1 GCA_030041195.1 Streptosporangiaceae bacterium
CGCCCCGCGCTGGCCGCGCCCTACGTCCGGCGGCGCCCCGCGCCCGCGGCCCGTTCCTCTCCCAATGAGGTGGTGGGCCCCACGCTGTTGCTGTACCACGCCGCGTACCTAAGCGCTTGCCGCCTGAGCGGCCCGGTTTCCATGATCTTGGTTGATTAATACCGCTATACGGTATTCAGCCACCCAGATCATGAAAATCGAATATCTGACCGGGCGTCGGCTGGGGCGGGCGGGACTGGCGGGACCAGCGGTACGCATGGAACGGCGCAGCCCCGCGCCACCGGCCGCCACCCCACGGCACCAAGCGCTCGCGGCTCAACAACTCGCCGGTTTGACTTGGCGTCAGGCCCGTTTCCATGAAAACCGCTGTCTGACCGCGGTAAGTCAACCGTAGATTCGGCCAAAGCACTCACTCTGGCGGGCCCTGCGTACCACGCGGCAGGACGCCATAGCAGAGAGCAACGGGTTACTTCCCTGCGAGCTGTGCTGTACCAACAGCGTGGGACCTACCACACCAATCGGCGCCGGGAGGAGACGCGGATGCAGGCCGAGACGTTGCAGGTGCCGGGCGCATCGCTGTACTACGAGGTGCGGGGCTCCGGCCCGGTGCTGCTGATGATCCCGGGCGGGCCGATGGACGCCGACGGGTTCGAGGAAATCGCCGAGCGGCTCGCCGGCGCCTGGACGGTCGTGACCTGTGACTGCCGCGGCAACTCGCGAAGCCCGATGCAGGGATCGCCGGATGACCTGACCGTCGGGCTGTTCGCCGACGATGCCGGCCGGCTGCTGGACGCGGTGGGCGCTGGCCAGCCCGCCGACGTGCTCGGCTCGAGCGGCGGGGCGACCTACGGCCTGGATCTCGTGGCCCGGTATCCGGGCCGGGTGCGCACGCTGATCGCGCACGAGCCGCCGGTGTCGGAACTGCTGCCGGACGCCGCGCGGTACCACGCGCTCAACGAGGAGATCGGCCAGACCTACCGCCGTGAGGGCCCGTTCGCGGCCATGCGGGTGTTCACGAAGGGCGTCGGCTTCGGTGACGGCGCCCCGCCCCCGCCGGGCGAGCAGACGCCGGGGGCTGCCGCCGCGGCGGCGCGGATGGCCGCCAACCTGGAGCTGTTCACCGGGTGCCTGGTCCCGGTCATCGGAAACTATGAGCCGGACGTCGCGGCGCTGCAACGCAGCTCGACCCGCATCGTGGTGGGCGTGGGCGATGAGTCCACCCCGGAGCAGATGCCCTACCAGGCCGCGCACGCGCTGGCCCAGCGGCTTGGCGGCCGGCCAGCCCAGTTCCCCGGTGGCCACACCGGGTTCCGCAGCCATCCCGCGGGCTTCGCGGCCAGGCTCCGCGAAGTGCTGGCCGCGGGGACGGCGGGGACGGCCTAGCCTGCGCCGTGCTCTGGTGGCTGCACCGGCCGGGCACCACGCCGGCGGCACCGTCAGCGGGCGAGGGCGCCCATCGGATCCCAGGCGGGCAGCACGATCGGCGTGGTATCCAGCGCCGCGCGCAGGTCTTCCGGCAGCGCGTCGCGCCGGGCGGCGATCTCGAAGACGTACTCGTCGAACCACGAGTCGTTCATCGTGTAGAAGCCGTCCCTGCCCTTGTCGGAGCCCCAGCTGTTCTCAACGCGCCACTTGCGGGTCACGCCGTCGAGGACGTCGACGCCGGTGAACAGCATGGCGTGGGTCATCAGCGTCTCGTGGTAGATGAGGCGGTCGGCCTTGCCGAGGGTGAACGCGGTGTCATACACCGAGGACAGGTCGTAGAGATGGGCGTCCCACACGCCGTACTCGTTGCTCATCATCTTGCCGACATCACAGCCGAACCACACCGGCTCGCCGTCGCGCAGGGTCCGCGCCGCGATGTCCTTCAGCACCGTCATGTCGACGTTGAGGTAGCTGACCGGCGGCGCCCCGAGGACGTTGCCGAGGTACTGAACGGTGAAGGTCCGGCCGGTCGGGCTTGTCGGCCGGGGGTCGTGGACCAGGCACACATAGTCGTCGATGGGCAAGGTAACGTACCTGGCCGCGAACTCCTGCGGGGTGAGCGCGCCATCGCGGTGGAACCCTTTGTCCTTGTCGATCCACTGCCAGTCGATCTGGTCCGGCGGCGTGCCGAGGTGGATCGACAGCACCCGGTAGACCACCGCCAGGATGTCGGCCTTTACGGCCCGGGCCGCGTCAGCGCCCTGGGCGGATGCCTCGCGCAGCGACTTGGCCCCCTGCCGCAGCAGGTTGCGCAGCACCGAGTTCATCCGGGCGGTCGAGGAGGAACTGTGCGTCTCGGGCATGAACGCCTTGGGCACCAGGCCGTGCTTGTTGACGATCGCGACGAACATGTTCCACTGGCCGCCGTCGCTGGCCACCTCGTCGAGGAGGAAGGCGACGGTCCGGTCGTCGATGTCCCGGCCGGCCGTCTCGATGACGGCTTCGAGGAAGTAGTTGGCCCGCTCGATCTTGTCCCAGAACATGACGTAGTTCTGGGAGAACTCGAAGTCCTTGAGGCCCATCTTCTTCATGGCGCCGACGCGCAGCAGGTTGAGCCCGGCGAACAGCCAGCACCGCCCGCTGCGCTCCTGGTTGGTGACCTTCCAGTCGTCGAGCAGCGTGGACAGCGCGTGGTCCGTGCTGTTGATGATCTCCCGGTTGATCGCCACGTCATCGACGGAGACCCTGGTCACCGCGTTCTGCGCCAGCCGGTGCGCTGGGTTGGCGGCGAAGTCTTTGCGGAGCAGTTCCAGGTCCTGTGCGCTCAACGTCCCGTCATCGCTCCGCATGGTCCCTCCTCTGCACCGCTGCTTCCCCTGCCGCCAACTTATCAGCGCACGCACGCTGCGCCATATGCCCGCAGCCCGGGAAAAACGGGCTTGTAGGGGCACGCCGGGCGCAACCCGCGCGCCACCTCGCGCCCGCTCGGTGTCGCCGGGCACGGCCGACCCGGCGGGAGTTGCCGGTTATGCCGCGTTGCCGAGTTATGCCGCGAAAACCTGCCTAGCCTGGTGAGATGTCTTTATCCGAAACCGCCGACCGCCCGATGGTGCGCTTGTGAGCCGAGAGACAGACCCGGCGCTGCCCTACTCCGGTATGTCGGGCCAGATCGCCCACTACCGGCTGAGCGGCTACATCGGCCGGGGCGCCATGGCCGTGGTTTACCTTGCCCAGGACCAGCGAACCGGCAGCAACGTGGCGCTCAAGGTTGTGGCGCCGGAACTGGCCGGCGATGCCGCCTTCCGGGCCCGGTTCCTTCATGACTCGCGGGTGGCGGCCTCGCTGAGCCACTCGCACATCATCCCGGTCTACGAGGCCGACGAGGCGGGCGGGAACCTGTACGTCGCGATGCACTACGTGCAGGGCGGCGACGCCCGGTCGCTGCTCAACCGGCACGGCCCGCTGCCCGCGGCCTGGGCCTGGAACATCATCGCCGGGGTTGCGTCGGCGCTGGACGTCGCGCACGCGCACGGCCTGATCCACGGCGACGTCAGGCCCGCCAACATGCTCCTTGACACCGGCGCGGCCAACGGGGCCACGCAGCAGCCCGCCGGCGGCGAGCCCGGCCACGTGTACCTGTCTGATTTCGGGCTGAGCCGGAACTCGCCGTCCGGCGCTGTCATCGCGGCGGGCCAGGTCGAGCCGCTGGATTACTCGGCACCGGAGCAGATCGAGAAGCACGACCTCGACGGCCGCGCGGATCTGTACTCGCTGGCCTGCGCCGGGTTCGAGCTGCTGTGCGGCACGCCCCCGTTCGGGCAGGACCAGGGCCTCACGCTGATGTACGCGCAGCTGTACGCGCCGCCGCCCTCGGCCGCCGCGCGGCGCCCGGATCTGCCCGTGGCGGTCGACGCCGTGCTGGCCACGGCGCTGGCGAAGAACCCGGCAGACCGCTTCCGGACCTGCGGCCAGTTCGCCGACGCGCTGCAGGCGGCGCTGCGGGCCGTGC
>JASHOI010000110.1 GCA_030041195.1 Streptosporangiaceae bacterium
GCCGCCGCCCAGGAGGCCGACGAGATGCCCGCGCCTCCGCCCGGGCGGGCGTCGTGGGCGGGGGCGTCGGCCGCCGAGCGGGCCGAAGCGCTCCAGGACGCTTACATCCCGATCTCCGCCGAGGCGGGCACGCTCCTCTACGCGATCGCCCGGGCCAGCCGGCCGCAGACCGTGGTGGAGTTCGGCACCTCGTTCGGCATCTCGACGATCTACCTCGCCGCGGCGGTCACCGACAACGGCACCGGCCACGTCGTGACCACGGAACTGAGCAGCAAGAAGGTGGCGGCCGCCGGGTCGAACCTGCAGCAGGCGGGCGTCGGGGAGGCCGTCACGATCCTGGCCGGCGACGCGCTGGAGACGCTCGCCGGCGTGCCCGGCCCGGTGGGGCTTGTGCTGCTGGACGGGTGGAAGGACCTGTGCCTCCCGGTTCTTCGCCTGCTGGAGCCCAAGCTCGCGCCCGGCGCGCTGGTCGCCGCCGACGACATCACCAACCGTGGTATGACCGATTACCTGGCCTACATCCGCGACCCGGCCAACGGGTACGTGACCGTCGCGTTCCCCGTGGAGGACGGCATGGAGATCAGCTGCTGGACCGGACGCTAGCCAGCGGAGGCGGCCAACTCGGGTTCGGAGCGGGCGCCTGACCGGACGGGCAGGGTCAGCGTGACCCGCAGACCGTGCGGGCTTACCGGCGCGGCCCGCGCAGTGCCGCCGTGCGCGGAGGCGATTTCCGCTGCGATGGCCAGTCCAAGACCCGAGCCTGAGCCGCCTGACCGCGTTCCGGCACGGTAGAAGCGCTCGAAGATGTGCGGCAGGTGATCCGCCGGAACGCCGGCGCCGTCGTCGCTGACCTCGATGGTGACGCAGCCGTCGCAGTCGGAGGCGGTGACGGCGCCCACAGCGCTGTCCGGGGTGTGCACCAGCACGTTCATGAGCAGGTTGTCGATGGCGCGGCACAGCAGTTCCTGGTCGCCGGTCACCGTCAGGCCTTCGGCGATCCGCACCTGCCAGGTCCGCGCGGAGTCGGCGACCCGCGCTCGCTCGGCGCACCCAGTGACCACGGCGGTGACGTCGACAGCCTCCCGGGACTGACAGGGATGCTGGCCCAGCCGCGCAAGACGGAGCATGTCATCGACCAGCCGGCCCATGCGCCGGGTCTCCAGCACGATCCGGTCCATCACCTCGTCGACCTCGCCGGGGTCCTGCACGGCGCCCTGCTGGTAGAGCTGGGCGTTGGCCCGCAGCGACGCGAGCGGCGTGCGCAGCTCATGGCTGGCGTCGCCGAAGAACCGGCGCATCTGCTGCTGGCTGGCCTCGATCCGGGCCAGCATGCTGTTCAGGGCCGCGCCAAGCCTGCCCACCTCGGTCCGGGGGTTGTGCGTGGCCACACGGTCGGTGAGGTCACCGCCGCTGATCCGGTCCGCCTCCCTGGCCATCGCCTCGATCGGGCGCAGCCCACGGCGCATCACGGCGAAAACGCCGAGGCCGATGAGCACCACCACCGCGACCGAACCGAGGGTGACGATGAGTTCGACCTGGTCGGTGGTCGTCGTGACCTGGTCGAGGCTGGTGCCGACGACCAGGGAGCCTCCCGGGACAGCCGCGGAAAGGATGCGGAACATCTGCCCCTTTCTTTTCCCGATGACCACGGTGTGCGGGCCGGGCTCGCCCAGAACGCGGCCGATAGCGGACCGCGGCAGGGCAAACTCGTGGGCCCCTCCGGCCGTCGTGTCTACCTCGAACATCCTCACAGAGCCGCGGAGCGGCACGAAGGCGATGTCAAAAACGCCGGTCAATGTCACGAAGCTGGGCTGGCGCGGCTTCGACGGGCGTGCAGTGCCGATCCAGCGCGGCGGGTGGAGCGGGTGCAGCTGCAGATGCGGAGAATTTGCGGAAACCAGCGAGTTCAGCGAGGGCTCGGTCACGGTCAGCGCTACACGGAGGTTGTTGTCGGTCTGGGCGAGCAGATAGCGGCGCATGGTCATGACCACGCCCACGTCGAACGCCGTCAGCGCGAAGAGCGTGACAACCACGACACCCGCCATCACCTTGAGGCGCAATGGGGCGTGCAGCAGCCGGCCGGGCAGGGTTCGCGCGCTGGATATTCGGCTACGACTCATGGCTGCTCGCCTGGCTTTCCTCCGGGCTGGTCAGGCGGCCGGCGCTCGGCTCTGACCGATCGGCGCCCGGCTCGTCGCCGGGCCGAGGCAGGCGCAGGCTGAAACCGACCGCGCGCTGGGTGTGGATCAGGTTCGGCCCGTCGCCGGCCAGCTTCCGCCGCAGATAGGTGACGTAGGTGGACACGACAGTGCTGGAGCCGCCGAAGTCGTAGTCCCACACATGGCTGAGCAACTGGGCGCGGGTGAGCACGCGACCGGGGTTGAGCATGAAGTAGCGCAGCAGCCGGAACTCCGTCGGCGACAGCTCGATAAGGCGCCCGCCCCGGCGGACCTCGTAGGTGTCCTGGTCTAGCGTGAGGTCCGCGAACGACAGGACCGGCTCGCGGACCGCAGGACGGCTGCGGCGCAGCACGGTGCGGACCCGGGCTACCAACTCCTCAAGGTCGAACGGCTTGGTCAGGTAGTCATCGCCGCCAATGGTGAGCCCGGTGACCTTGTCGTCCTGGGCGTCTTTCGCGGTAAGGAAGATCACCGGAACCTGGTTTGGGTCACCGCGCAATCTGCGGACGATCTCGAACCCGTCGATGCCAGGCAGCATCACATCGAGAATAAGCAGGTCAAACGGATGGCTCCTGGCCAGCCGGAGTGCGTCTGGCCCGTTCTCAGCGGCGGTCACCTGGAAGCCGATGAAGCGCAGTGATGCGACGACGGCCTTCCTCAGGAACGGCTCGTCCTCCACCACGAGCAGGGTCCCGTCGTCGGGCGTCATCACATCATCGCAGCATACGGCCGTGAAGGCCGAGCATGAGAAATCGGTGAGTTTCGTGTGAGCCAACCCTCGCCGCCCCGCGGGGACCCCGGCCGCCCAGCCGGCCGCGCCGCACGGGTTGACGTGAAACTCACACACAGATCACCCAGCTAACTGAGAACAGACCTAGAAGATGAGCCGTACCCGGGTTCAGGCGTATTCCAGTTCCCCTCCGGGCCCGTTGAAAGAACGCGAATCATCGGAGTATCTCGTGGCGCAACTTGAATCCCCGGCCGCACAGAGCGGCAAGGACGGGAGTGGCGGGGGTGAAAGGGACGGCGGCCGACGGCTGGTGCGTGGGTCGCGGCTGACGCGGCGGCGGCGGGTGCTGCTGGGAGTGGGTATCGGCGCGGCGCTGCTGGCGGCCGGCGGGCTGATCGGCGCGTCGTTTGTGAAGTCGCCGCAGCAGCTTGCCGCGGACACCGGGGCGCCGCCGGCGGCGGTGACCACGGCGGCGGTGGTGTCCCAGGTGCTGACCTCGTCGGTGCAGATGCGCGGGGTGGTGTACCCCTCGACGCAGTACGACCTGTACGTCAGCGCCCCGTCGTCATCGTCATCGTCGTCGTCGTCGGCCTCGGCCAGCTCGCCGCCGTCGGGGGCGGTGTACATCTCGAAGCTGGAGGTGGCGGCCGGGGACACGATCCGCAACGGCGAGCAGCTGGCCGAGCTGGACGGCCAGCCGCTGTTCGTGCTGGCCGGCCCGGTTCCTCCGTGGCGGGACCTGACGCCGGGCGAGAGCGGGCCGGATGTGACCGAGCTGCAGAACGCGCTCGGGTCGCTTGGGTATTACGACGGCGGTGACACCTCCGGGTACTTCGGCGCGGCGACCGAGGACGCGGTGGCGGCATATTACGAGCACCTGGGGTACACGCCGCCGGCGTCGGGCGGCGTGCCCGCGGCGGATCTCGTGTTCTTGCCCTCGCTGCCCGCGACGGTGGTGGCGGTGAACGGGGCGCCCGGCGAGCAGCCCGGTCAGCCGTTCCTCGAACTCGCCGCCCGGGGGTCGCTGGCGCTGACCGGTGAGCTGCCGCCTGCCTATGCCGGGCAGGTCAAGCCGGGCCTGAAGGTGAGCATCTATGACGAGGTGACCGGCATACACGCCACCGGGACCGTCGCCGGGATGGGCACCGCGACCGTCACCGTGCCGACCGGGACGGTCGTCGACGTCGGCAGCGGCGCGGCCGCGGCGAGCTCGGCCAGCTCGAGCAGCTCCAGCTCCAGCAGTTCGAGCAGCTCCAGCAGTTCGGGTGCGACGACGTTCATCCCGATGACGGTGCGGCCGTCGGCGCCGCTCGCCGCGGCGCTGAACGGCGAGAACGTGCTGGTCACCGTGCAGACCGGGCAGACCGAGGGCCCGGTGCTCACGGTCCCGGTGGCCGCGATCGTGACCAGCGCGTCCGGCACGAGTTACGTCACCGTGGCGGGCGCGCACGGCCGGCAGCACAACGTGCCGGTGACGCCGGGCATTTCGGAGAACGGGTACGTCCAGGTGACCCCGGCCCACCTCGGCGCGCTGGCGGCCGGTGACCGCGTGGTGGTGAGCGGCTGATGGCCACGCCGGTGATCGAACTGCAGGCGATGGCCCGCACTTACCCCGGCCCACCGGCGGTGCGCGCGTTGCGCCCGGCCGATCTGGTTATCGAGGCGGGGGACTATGTCGCGGTGACCGGGCCGTCGGGGTCGGGCAAGTCCACGCTGCTGCACCTGCTCGGCCTGCTCGACGCCCCGACCGAGGGCCGCTACCTGCTCGACGGCGTGGACACCTCGACCCTGGGCGACAAGGACCGGTCGGCGCTGCGCGGGCGGCGGATCGGGGTGGTGTTCCAGGCGTTTCACCTGCTGCCCTACCGCACCGCGCTGGAGAACGTGCTGCTGGCCGAGCTGTATAACCAGACCCCGCGCGGTGCCCGGCTGCAGGCGGCGGCCGAGGCGCTGGGCGCGGTCCGGCTCGGGCATCGCCTCGACGCGCTGCCCACGACGCTGTCGGGCGGGGAGAGCCAGCGGGTCGCGATCGCCCGGGCGCTGGTGAACCGGCCTGCCCTGCTGCTGTGTGACGAGCCGACCGGGAACCTGGACTCGGCCAGCGCGGCCTCGCTGATGGGCCTGCTCGATGAGCTTAACCAGGCCGGTTACACGATCGTGGTGATCACCCACGACCCGGGCGTGGCCTCCCACGCCCGCCGCAGGGTCGCGATCAGCGACGGGGAGCTGACCGAGCGAACCGAGGCCGGTCATGGCTAGGTCAGCCATTGGCCTGCCGCCGCCGCGGCTAGCCGGACGGGATGCCGCCGCCGAGGCGGTCGCCGGGATCGTGCAGCGCCCCGGCCGCTCGGCGCTGACGATGCTCGGCACGGTACTGGGCGTGGGTGCGTTCGTGGCCGTGCTCGGGCTGACCGCCACCGGAGCCGGGCAGATCTCCCATCAGTTCACGGTCCTGGAGGACACCACGGTGACCGTGGAAGACAACGGCCCGGCCAACGACGTCGCCGCGCCCAACACCAATCCCCCGATCGGCTTCCTGGCCAACGCCGACGTCATCGCCGACCACATCAACGGGGTGACCGCGGCCGGGGTGTGGTGGCCGGTATCGCTGCCCTCCAACGCCACCTTCACCGCCTCGCTGGCGTTGTCGGCGAACTCGTCACAGACGGTCAGCTTGCTGGCCGCCTCGCCAGGAGCGGTCCGTGCGATGGGGCTGAGCATGGTCGCGGGTTCGCCGCTGAGCACGTATGAGAACGACTCCGCCCAGCACGTCGCCATGATCGACAGCACGACCGCGGTGACCCTGGGCATCTCACCCGCGCGCTTGGCCGCCCACCCCGCGGTGTTCGTCGGCGGAATCGCCTACACCGTGGTCGGGGTCTACAGCTCCGCGCAGCGCGTCGTCGCCGACGAAAGCGCGATGCTGATCCCGGAGAACACGGCCCTGGCCGATTACGGCAACCCTCAGCCCGGGATCGGCAACCAGGACGAAGCCCAGATGGTCGTCGCCACCCGGATCGGTGCCGCCCAGCAGGTGGCCAAGCAGATCGCCGCCGCCGAACTGCCCACCGATCCCTCCCGCCTGGTGGTCACCTCCCCGCCCAGCCCGACCAACCTGCAATCCCAGGTCTCCGGCGACCTGACCGGCCTGTTTTTGATCCTGGCGCTGATCAGCCTGCTGATCGGAGCGGTCGGGATCGCCAACACCACCCTGGTCGCGGTGCTCGAGCGCACCGAGGAGATCGGGCTGCGCCGCGCCCTGGGCGCCCGGCCGCGGCACATCGCCGCCCAGTTCCTGGCCGAGTCCACCACGCTGGGCACCCTGGGCGGGCTGATCGGCACCTGCATAGGCGTCGCCATCGTGGTCATCTTCGCCGCCACCAAGAACTGGACCGCGATCCTCAACCCCGCCTATACCTTGCCCGCCCCGCTGATCGGCACCGTTGTCGGCCTGCTGGCCGGGGCCTACCCCGCGCTGCGCGCCGCGCGCACCAGCCCTCTGGCCGCGCTGCGACACGCCTGAGCCCGCACCGGAAAGGAAGCAGCCGCATGCGCACCCGCACCGGCCTGTGCCTGCTGGCCTGCTGCGCGGCCCTGGCCGCCTGCACCGCCGCGGCGCCGAAGGGGCCCGACGCGACCGTGACGACCCCCGCGGTCGGCAGGCCGCCAGCGCCCGCCTCGGCGCAGGCGGCGCTGTCCAGCGAGGCACTCACCCCCTACGCCGCGCTCGGCATATCCAACAACGACGGCCTGGCGGCTGGCGAGTCGGGTTTCGACCTCGCCACGGCGTGCATGAGCGCGGAGGGTTACCCGAGCCTCGTCGGCAGCGTCGTGGAAGGTGTTCACGTAGGCGGGCTCGTAAGCCTGTCGGCCTCGCAGCCCTGGGGAGCCTGGGGATACCTCGGTGCTGCCGACGCCCAGCAGTACGGCTTCCGGTTCCCGCCTGGCTCCGTCCTGAGCGCGCTGGGCATCGATGTCCTGATACCGAGCCTGGCTAGCCTGTCCCCGGCGGAACAGGCAGCGGCCGGCAAGTGCGTCACGATCGTGCAGGACTTTGTCAGCGCAGTGGAGGATGGGCCGCTGGCCAGCATCGGGACACTCAGCAATGACATCGCCACCGACGTGCAGCAGGACCCGGCAGTGAGGGCGGCCACCCGGGCCTGGTCCGCCTGCATGACGAAAAACGGGTACAGCATCGACCAGCCGCAGCAGGTGCAGGGCAAGTACGGAACCGGGCCGGTAGGCAGAACCCCGGTCAGCACCCCCGCCCAGCGGGCGCAGCTCGTGGCGGCGGTCACCGACGCCGGCTGCACCGGGTCCAGCGACCTGGCCGGCGTCTATTTCGCCGTCCAGGCCAGCTACGAGCAGCAGCTCGTCACCGCCAACCAGCAGGCGCTGAGCGCCGCGGTCAGCGCGTACCGCGGCGCCTACAAGAAAGAACTGGCCAAGCTCGCCGTGCTGCTGCGCACCGCGAAGGCCCAGCCGTTCCGCCGAGGCAAGCACGTGCCGCGGGCCGCGGCTTAACCGCCTATCGGCATGAAAGGCAGGCAATGCGCATCCGCACCGGGCTCTGTGTCCTGATCTGCTGCGCGGCCATGGCCGCGTGCACGGCCAACCCGCGCAAGGGGCCGGACGCCACCGTGACAACGCCCCTCGTTGGCAGGCCCCAGCCGCCCGCCTCGGCCCAGGCGGCGCTGTCGAGCGAGGCGTTCACCCCGTACGCCGCGCTCGGCCTGTCCAGCAACGACGGGCTGGCGCCCGGCGAGTCGCAATACACGCTCGTCGGGCCGTGCATGGACGCTGCCGGCTATCCGGGCGTGACCATCAGCGATGGCATCGTCCCTTCTAATATCTCTGTCGGCGGTGGCTTGGCTTTCACGCAGCCCTGGGGCGGATGGGGATACCTTGGCGCCGCCGATGCGCAGCAGTACGGCTTCCGGGTGCCCCCAGGCGCCGCGCTCACCGTCTTGGGCCTGGGCGGCGGGCTCGCGGCCAGCCCGCCGAGCGTGCCCGCGGCCGAACAGGCGGCGGCCGGCAAGTGCGGCACGATCATTCAGGACTTCGCCACCGCCACCCAGGACGGCGCGCTGGCCGGCATCGCGACGCTGGGCAACGACATCGGCAACGACGTGGCGCGCGACCCGGCGGTGCGCAGCGCCACCCAGGCCTGGTCGGCTTGCATGGCGAAGAACGGTTACAGCTTTGACCAGCCGCAGAGAGTGTTCAACGAGGAATTCCAGGCCATGTACGGCGGGCAGCACGTCATCAGTCCGTCGACCCAGGTCAGCGCGTCCGCCAACCAGGCACAGCTCGCTGCCGCGGTCTCCGATGCCGACTGCACCCAGTCCAGCGACCTGGCCGGGATCTACTTCGCCGTCCAGGCCAGCTATGAGCAGCAGCTGGTCACCGCCAACCAGCAGGCGCTGGGCGCGGCGGTCAGCCAGTACCGCGCCGCCTACGCCAAGGAGCTGAAACAGCTCCCAGCGCTGCTTCGCACCGCGAAGGCCCAGGCGTTTCCGCGTCCAAAGCGGCCGACGAGGGCCTGACGGTCCCGGTCCCGTCCGAGGACGGCACGGGATCAGCTGCCGGGGGCGGCACTGACCAGCGCGGCGAGAGCGGCGAGGATGCGCTTCTCCGACACCGGGCCCGATGTGCCCAGCACCTGCGCGAAGAGGCTGACCCGTAGTTCCTCGATAGCCCAGCGCACCGCCAGGACGTCGGCGCCGGACCGCCGCCACGCCGGCAGCTCCCCCACGGCCTGCCGGTAGGCGTCGGTGACCCGCCGCACGGTCGCCATCCGGCCGGCGTCGCGGGCGGGGTCCTCGGCCACCGTGTCCAGCCTGCGGCTGATCGCCCGCAGGTAGCGAGCCAGGTCGGGCAGCCGCCGCAGCCCGGTCTGACTGACAAACCGGGGGTAGATCAGCGCGGCGAACTGGGCACGCGCGT
>JASHOI010000111.1 GCA_030041195.1 Streptosporangiaceae bacterium
GGCACGATGCGCGAGAACAGCAGCGTCCGGAACGCCTGCTGGACCGGGGACTGGTCGGTGAAGTCCAGGCACTCCTGGACGTCGAAACCCATCCGCTCCCAGACCTCGTGCGCCTGGAACCGGTTGCGCATCAGGTAGCAGCCCTCGACGACGAACTCCTCGCGGTCGGCGCGCTCGGCCTCGGTCAGGCCCCTGTAGTAGTCGCGCAGGGCCAGCCGCCCGAACGCCACGTGCCGCGCCTCGTCCTGCATCACGTACGCGAGCAGCTGGGTGACCAGGGCGTTGTTCGACATGTCCCGGTGCACGCCGAACGCGGCCAGCGCGAGCCCCTCGATCAGCACCTGCATGCCCAGGTACGGCATGTCCCAGCGGGAATCGCTGAGCGCGTCGGCGAGCAGCCTGGCCAGATCCGGGTTCACCGGGTAGTAGAGGCCGATCTTCTCGCGCATGAACCGCGAGTAGAGCTCGACGTGCCGCGCCTCGTCCATCGCCTGGGTGGCCGCGTAGAACTTCGAGTCCATGTCCGGCACGGACTCCACGATCCGCGCCGCGACGGTCAGCGCGCCCTGCTCGCCATGCAGGAACTGGCTGAACAGCCACGCGGACAGGTGATGGCCGAGCTCGTCCCGCTCCTTCTGGGACAGCACGTCCCACTGCCGCGACCCGTAGATCGGGCACAGCTCGTCGGACTGCTCCATCACGTTGGCCGGATTGACCGGGATCGACCAGTCGATCCGCTTGGTCGCGTCCCACTGCTTGTCCTTGCCGCGCTGGTACAGGTCGAGCAGGCGGCTCCTGCCGTCGTCGTACTCCCAGCTGAACCGGGTGGCTCCGGCCGCGGGCACGTCCCAGGTGCCGGGCGGGACTGGCGTCGTGTAGTGGTCGTATGTGCTCACGGCGGCCTCCCGTTAACGCTGGTAACCCCGACGTTACCCGCTGGTAGGCAAAGACTCCAGGGCCGGGCGGAACTCGCGCTACCCGTGCATCGGCCGCTCGTGCGCCGCGTGCCCGGCGGGCTCGAGCTGGAACGTGGAGTGCTCGACGTCGAAGTGGCCGCGCAAGCAGTCCTGCAGCCGGTCCAGCATGGTGAAGCAGCGGCCGTCGTCGAAGTACTCCGGGTCCACGACCACGTGCGCCGACAGCACCGGCAGCCCCGAGGTGATCGTCCAGGCGTGCAGTTCGTGCACCTCGCGGACGCCGTTCAGCCTGGTCATGTGCTTCCGGACCTCGCTCAGGTCCATGCCACGCGGGCTGGCCTCGAGCAGCACGTCCACGGTCTCGTGCAGCAGCCGCCAGGTCCGGGGCAGGATCAGCACGCCGACCGCGAGCGAGGCGATCGGGTCCGCGCGGGTGAACCCGGTGGCCTCGATGATCACGCCGGTCACGATCACGGCGGCGGCGCCGAGCGTGTCCGAGGCCACCTCGAGGAAGGCGCCGCGCAGGTTCAGGCTTTCCTCCTGGCCCTGGCGCAGCAGCAGCAGCGACACGGCGTTGGCGGCCAGGGCGATCACGCCGAAGACAATGAGCAGGCCGGAGCTTACGGCGGCCGGCGACACCAGCCGCCGGATCGCCTCGTACAGGATGAACCCCGCCATGGCCAGCAGCAGCACCGCGTTGGCCATCGCCGCCAGGATCTCCGCCCGGGCGTAGCCAAAGGTGCGTTTCGCCGTGGGCGGCCGGGCCGCGACGAACGCCGCCAGCAGGGACAGGCCGAGCCCGGCCGCGTCGGCTGCCATGTGCGCCGCGTCGGCGAACAGCACCAGCGAGCCGGTGATCACGGCGCCGATCACTTCGGCGACCGCGACAAGGGTGGTCAGCGCCAGCACCGTGACCAGGGTCTGCCGGTGCTGCCCGGTGGCCGTCCCGCCATGGGTGTGCCCGCTCATGTGTCCTTGCGCCGCCGTGGACCGCGCCGCTTCGCCGAGTCGCCCTGCTGCGCGTCCCCGTCTCCGACGGAACGCCGGGGCCCCGCTCCGGGGGCCCCGGGCGCGACAAGCTCGTACGCAGGATTGATCATCACGGGGCCGCCGGTGCGCATGCCGACCTGGCCGCGGAACCTGACCCGGGCGCCGCACTCAACGCCGGGGATGTGCGACCGCCCGTAGAACAGCGCGGTGAGCTGGCCGGTCGAGTCGGCGATCTCGGCGGCGAGCACGGTGTTCCGCTCGACCGGGCGGATCTCGACCGCGTACACCCGGCCCTCGACCGTGGCCCGGCCAGGCTTGGTGAGCGTCCCGATCGGCCGGACCCCCGGCGGCGGGACGGGGCGGTCGTACTGCTCGCCGTCGACGGGGCCGGCCGACGCTGCCGTCGCGTCGGCGACGGCGATCTCGGGCCCGGCCATGCGCGCCGCGTCGGTCACCTCGTCCTGCCCGTCGGCGCCGGTCCCGGCGGGGATCTGCGCCCCATCGTCGGCCTCCGGCGTCCCGACCACGGCCTCTGGCGTCTTGCCATCGCCCTCCGGCGTCCTGGCGCCAGGCACGGGCGTTTTGGCTCCGGCCCCTGGTGTCTTGGCTCCGGCCCCGGCCGTCTTGGCGGCAGGCTCCGGCGCCTTGCCCTCCTCGGCCGCCGCGGCCACCCGCCGCTCCTGGATGGTCTGCAGCCGGTTGCGCACGTCGAACGGCACGATCGTGGCCGCGGCGTGCGGGATCCGGCTCACCACCGCGGCGATCCTGTCAGCGGTGCGGTCGTGCAGCAGCCTGCCGAGCAGCGGAGAATAACCGCGCCGTGGCAGGATCGCGGTCACCCCGACACCGGGCAGCGAGGCCTCCGCGCTCACCATCTCCGCCGCGCACCGGGCCAGCCTGCGGTCGGCGCAATCCACGAAGTCGAGCGGTATCCCGGTATTCGCGGCCACCCAGTCCCGGCGCAGGATGTCCGCCTGGACGTTGTCGATCACGAAGTGCACGGCGTGCAGCGTGGTCGGCCGCAGGCTCCGCGCGTAGCGCAGCGCCGCGATCGTGGCCAGGTCGAAGTCGTCGACGAACACGAACACCGTCCGCCGCGAGTACGTCGGCGGGTCCGGCGGCCTGGTCCTGGTGCTGATCCGGGCCAGCACCCCGGCCTCCATCTGGTACTCCCGGTTCAGCCGGATCAGGGCGGGCACGCCGACGATGAACAGCACCACCACCAGCCACGCGCCCTCGGTGAACTTGACCACGGCAAAGATCACCACCACGACCGCTGAGGTCACGCCCGCCGAGAAGTTGATCACCAGCCGGCGCCGCCAGGCCGGTTCCCTCATCTTGTGGTGGTATTTGGCCATGCCGAACCCGGCCATGGTGAACGCTGTGAACACCCCGATCGCGTAGAACGGCACCAGGTTGTTGACGTTCGCCCCGACGGCGGCGAGCAGGCTGCACGACAGCACGGCGAGCACGATGATCCCGTTGGAGAACACCAGCCGGTGCCCGCGCTTGGTCAGCCAGCGCGGCAGGAACGCGTCCTCGGCCACGAAGCTGGCCAGGAACGGGAACCCGTTGAAGCTGGTGTTGCCGCCCGTGTACAGGATCAGCGCGGTGGCGGCCTGGACGAAGATGTACATGAAGACGCCGATGGGCGTGTGCCCGAATACGATCTTCGTCTCCTGCGAGATCACCGTGGGAACGCCCTGGATGTATGGCGCGGCGTGGGTGACGTGGGCCAGCCAGGAAATGCCGGCCACCAGCGTGCCCAGGATCAGGCCCTCGGTCACCAGCACCTTGCGGGCGTTGATGCCCTCGGGCGGGCGGAACGCGCTGACCGCGTTCGACACCGCCTCGATGCCGGTGAGCGAGGACCCGCCGTTGGCGAACGCCCGCAGCAGCACGAAGACCATTCCGAAAGCGATCAGCCCGGTCGTGGGCGAGTGCCCGGTGTACTGCCCCGGGAGCGGATAGTGATAGCGCGGCAGGTTGCCGAGTATCTCGCGGACCAGCCCGGTTGCGATCATGATGATCACCGAGCCGGCGAACAGGTAGGTGGGTACCGCGAACGCCCGCCCGGCCTCCCGGATCCCGCGCAGGTTGCCGAACAGCATCAGGAGCACGACGCCGATCGAGACCAGCGTGATCCGCAGCGGGCTGTCGAGCGGCTTCCACGCCGAGGCGACCGCGGCGGTGCCCGCGGCGATCTGCACCGCGACCGTGACCACGTAGTCGATGAGCAGCGCGACCGCGGCGATCTGCGCCCACTTTGGCCCGAAATTATCCCGCGCGACCACATATGACCCGCCGGCCCTGGTGTAGACCGTGACGACCTCGCGGTATGACAGGACCACCAGGGCCATGACGAACAGCACGACCCCGGTCAGCGGCAGGATGAGCGTGAAGGCCGTGACGGCAAGGCCGGCCCGGAGCAGCTCGATCAGGATTTCCTCGGTGCCGTAGGCCGATGAGGAGATCCCGTCGGGTGCCAGCACGCCGAGCGCGAGCGGCTTGGACAGCCGCTGCTCGCTGAGCTGTTCGTTGATCAGCGGTCGGCCGAGCAGCCTCCGCTTGAGCGAGTACCCCAGACCCTCGGCGAGGTCGCCCTCCCCGCCCAGAAGGCCCGCTGCTCTGCGCATCGCCACGCCGCTGCGTCCTCTGCTTCCTAACGACTTCCAAACAACGCTGACGTGGCCTTCATACCATCGCCGTGGCCTGCAAGGGGAGGCCAGGTTCCGCCGGTGATCCCGGCCGCCGTGTTGACAGGGCCAGGTTAACCGGGTGTTCACCATGGCGGGGAAAATGGTGGGTTGGGGACCGAAAGACGCGGGGTAGGTGTGCCCCGGGCCGGGACCGGCGCGTGGCAGGGTGTCACGGTAAAGACCGTGATCCGGGCAGGACTACGGCGCAGGGCCGACCCACCTGGGAGGCAAGCCCCATGACCACGACACCGGCGGCCCCGGCTCCGCGGGCCGGCCAGGCGAGCACGTTGCATCTCTCGGAGCTGCTGCGGCGGCCGATCACCGACCGGGGGGGTGAGTCGATCGGGCGCCTGTCCGACGTCATCGTGCGGCTCCGTGGGGCGGACAATCCGCTGGTGACCGGCCTGGTCGCGGCCGTGGGCGGCCGTGAGCTCTACGTGCCGATCGAGCAGGTGTCCGCACTGAGCAGCGACGAGGTGAAGCTGACCAGCGCAAAGCTCGACCTGCGCCAGTTCGAGCGGCGCGAAGGCGAGGTGCTGCTCCGCGCGGACGTGCTCGGCCACCGGCTGATCGACGTGGAAAGCGCCCATCTGATCAAGGCAGGCGATCTGGAACTCGAGCAGCGCGGCGGGGACTGGGTGGTGGCCGGGGTGGACACCCACCGCCAGTCGCGTTGGCTGTTCGGGTCCTGGCACGCCGAGCCCGACGACCATTCGTTCCGCGAGTGGGCCAAGTTCGAGCCGCTGATCGGCCATAGCGGCAGCGCGCTGCTTCGCGGCCCGTTCGCCCGGATCCGCAGGCTGAAGCCCGCCCAGATCGCGGACCTGATCGAAAACGCGTCCAAGGAGGAGGAGTCCGAGATCCTGGGGCAGGTGCACGCCGACCCGGAGCTCGAGGCGGACGTCTTCGAGGAGCTCGACGAGGACCTGGCCACCCGGCTGCTCGGTGCCCGGACCGATGCCGAGATCGCCGAGGTGCTGTCGCGGATGCGCGCCGACGACGCGGCGGACGCGATCGCGGAACTGCCGCAGCGGCGGCGGCAGCCCGTGCTCGACCTGCTTCCCCAGGGCCAGCGCACGAAGGTGCTGACGCTGATGGGCTTCAACCCGACCAGCGCCGGCGGGCTGATGGGCGTGGACTTCCTCGCCGTCGACTGCGACGCCACGGTCACCGAGGCGCTGGTGGCGGTCGCCCAATCGGCGAGCCTCCAGCCCGAGGCGCTCACCAGCGTGCACTGCATCGACGATCGCGGCCGATTGTGCGGCGTGGCAAAGCTGGTTTCCCTGGTGCAGGCGGGACCTCAGACCCCGATCGCAGAGATCTACGACGACGATCCGGTCCGGGTCGGGGCGGATACCGACGTGGTTGATGTGGCCGTGCTGATGAGTGACTACAACCTGATCACGATCCCCGTTGTCGACGAGCGCCGCAAGATGATCGGCGTCATCACGGTCGATGACGTGCTCGAGGTCACGCTGCCGGACGACTGGCGGCGCCGGGAGGCCGCGCAGCCGCCCGACGCTCACCACGGGGATCCCACATGAGCGACGCGCAGCCGCGCGATTCCGCGCAGCAGCGCGACGCCGCACAGCAGCCGGAAACCCGGGAGCATCCGGAAACCCGGGAGCAGCCGGAAACCCGGGAGCAGCCGGAGACCCCGCAGCGGCCGGAGACCCCGCAGCGGCCGGCGGGCCCGAGGCAGCGGCCCGTGCGCGCCGATTCGCTGGCCAGGCCGACCGCCGTGCTCGATGAGGCGCATCTCGGCGACATCGAGGGCGCGCTCGGCCGGATCCGGCTCGGCGACGAGCAGCACAGCGGCTTTAAGCGCCAGCTGATCACGTTCCTCGCCATCGTCGGGCCGGGCCTGATCGTCATGGTCGGCGACAACGACGCCGGCGGGGTCGCCACCTACGCGCAGGCCGGGCAGAACTACGGCTACAGCCTGCTCTGGGTGCTGCTGCTGCTGATCCCGGTGCTGATCGTCAACCAGGAGATGGTGGTCAGGCTCGGCGCGGTCACCGGGGTCGGCCACGCCAGGCTGATCAACGAGCGGTTCGGCCGGTTCTGGGGCTGGTTCAGCGTCGGCGACCTGTTCCTGCTCAACTTCCTGACGATCGTCACCGAGTTCATCGGGGTCTCGCTGGCGTTGCGCTACTTCGGCGTCAGCCCGTATATCTCGGTGCCCGTGGCCGGGGCGATCCTGATCGCCATCACGATGAGCGGCAGCTTCCGGCGCTGGGAGCGCTCGATGTTCGGGTTCATCGCGGTCAGCCTGGTGCTGGTGCCGCTGCTGGTCCTCTCGCACCCGCACTGGGGACAGATCGGCTACCACTTCGTGGTGCCCGGGGTGCAGGGCGGCGTCAACTCGACCGCGGTGCTGCTGATCATCGCGATCGTGGGCACCACGGTCGCGCCGTGGCAGCTGTTCTTTCAGCAGTCGAATGTCATCGACAAGCGGATCACGCCCCGGTTCATCAAATACGAGCGCGGCGACACCACGATGGGCGCGTTCGTCGTGGTGATCGGCGCGGCGGCGATCCTGATCGTCGCCGTGTACGCGGCGGTCAGCACGCACATGACCGGGCATTTCAGCGACGCGCTGGGGGTCGCCGAGGCGCTCAGGATCAAAAGCTACGCGCTCGGCGCGCTGTTCGCGATCGTGCTCCTGGACGCGTCGATCATCGGGGCCGCCGCGGTGACGCTGTCCACCAGCTACGCGTTCGGCGACGTGTTCAACCTGAAGCATTCGCTGCACCGCAGCTTCCGCGAGGCCAAGACGTTCTACGCCACGTACGCCGCGATGATCGTGGCGGCGGCGGGGATCGTCCTGATCCCGCACGCCCCGCTCGGGCTGCTGACCGAGGCCGTGCAGGCGCTGGCCGGGGTGCTGCTGCCCAGCGCCAGCGTGTTCCTGCTGCTGCTGTGCAACGACGTCGAGGTCCTGGGCCCGTGGATGAACCGGCGCTGGCTGAACATGGTCGCCGGCGTGATCATCGCGGTGCTGCTGGTGCTGTCCGGCACCCTGGTGGTCGACACGCTGTTCCCGTCGTTCAACGCCGCGGCGACCGCGATCTGGATAGCGATCGGAATGGTGGTCGGCGGCATCTTCGTCGCCATCTACCTCCAGGCGACCAGGTCGCGCCGCCCGCCGCCGGCGCCGCACCCGGCCAGGACGATGACCCCGGCGGAGCGCCTCAACTGGCGGATGCCGCCGCTGGCCCTGCTCAAGCCGGTGCAGTGGTCAACCGGCACGAAGCTCGGCGTGCTGACCCTGCGCGGCTACCTGGTGGTCTCGGTCCTGCTTCTGGTCGTGAAGGCCGTTCAGCTGGGCACCGCCCACGGCTGACCTTCTCTGGCCGCGTTCCGCCCGGTCCTCGTCCCAGATGATGGTCTCGTAGTGCGCACATCCGTCGGGCGGCGATGCGCGGTGGTGGACGCGGATGTGCTGCAGGAAATCCCGGGCCGCCTCCATGCGCTCGATCTGAACCCGGAGGGTCTCGATCCGGTGGTCGAGGATCTGGCTCCAGCTCCGCGTGGCCGCCGGGCCGGCCAGGATATCGCCGATCTCGTCCAGGCTCATCAGCGCCGAGGTCTGCCAGTAGCGGATGATGGCCAGGCGCCGCAGCTGGTCGGGTGCGTACCAGCGCCGGCCTGCGCGCCGGGCGGCGGCCTGGATGAGGCCGCGCTCCTCGTAGTAGCGGATGGCCGACGCCCGCAGGCCGAAACGGCGGGCCACCTCATCGATGGGGACGAGCTCCGCCTGGGCTCGCTCGGTCCCGGTCATGGTCGCCTCCCGGATAGCCCTGGATGGCCAGTGTGCCTCGTCGTGCCCTTGCATTCAAGTCGGCTTGAACCGGCATGGTGGGGTCGTGGCGAACCGGATCCTGCTCGATCTCCGCCCGCTGCGGGGCAGCCGTGACTTCCGGCTTCTGTTCGCCGGGCAGATGGTGTCCTTGGTCGGCAGCCAGCTGACCGTGGTCGCTGTCCCCTTCCAGGTCTACGCGCTCACCCGTTCGTCGCTGCAGGTGGGTGCCGTCAGCTTCGTCCAGGTGATCCCGCTCGTCGCGGGAGCCCTGATCGGTGGCTCGCTGGGTGACGCGGTGGACCGGCGCCGCCTGCTGGTCGTGGCCTCGGCGCTGCTGGCGCTGACCAGCGCTGCCCTGGCCGTGAACGCGGCGGCCAGCCACCCGTCGCTTGCGGCCGTTTACCTGGTCAGCGCGCTGGCGGCGGGCCTCGGCGGGGTGGTCTCGACCGCCGTGCAGGCGATGGTGCCCGCCCTGGTCGCCGGCGACCGTCTGGTGGCCGCGTTCGCGTCGATGCAGATCGTGGACCAGGTCGGGATGGTCGCCGGACCGGCCCTGTCCGGGGTCCTGATCGACGGGGTCGGCCTGCGCTGGGTGTACGCCGCGGACGCGGTCTCGTTCGTGGTCGCGGCGCTGGCCGCGATCGCGATGTCGGCGATGCCCGCTGGCCGGGCCACCGCCCGGCCAGGTTTCGGTTCGATCCTGGAGGGATTCCGCTACCTGCGCGGCCGTCAGGTGCTGCAGGGCGCGTACCTGATCGACCTGGCCGCGACGGTCTTCGGCCAGCCCCGGGCGCTGTTCCCCGCCCTCGCCGCCGGCGTTTTCGGCGGCGGGGCGAGGACGCTCGGGTTCCTCTACGCCGCCCCTGGTGCTGGGGCCTTGATCGGCGCCTCGGCAACCGGAAGCCTGGACCGGGTTCGCCGGCGGGGCAGCGCGGTCGTCGCCGCGGTCGGCGTGTGGGGAGCGGCGATCGCGGCCTTCGGCCTGGTGCACCTGCTGTGGCTGGCGCTGCTGCTGCTCGTGGTGGCCGGCTGGGCGGACGTGATCTCGGCTGTGCTGCGCACGACCATGATCCAGGCCTCCGTTCCCGAGCGGGTCCGTGCCCGGATCTCCGCGCTGCAGGTCGCGGTCGTCGAGGGGGGCCCGCAACTCGGCAACCTGGAGGCCGGGGCGGTCGGGAGTCTGGTCTCGACCGAGTTCGCCGTGGTCTCGGGCGGAATCGCCGCCATCGTGGGCGCGGCCCTCGTCGCGGGTTTCCGGCCGGGCTTCCGGCGGTATCGCCGCCCCGGCCGGCCGGAGGAAGCACCGGCTGAGCCGGGCTATGTGCCCGGCTCAGCGAACGCAGAAAGGTGAAAGAAATGAGTGAGAACCACGACTGGCATTCGGCGGCGTATGTCGACGAATGGATCGAAGGCGACATGACCCGCGACGACGAGCGCAGGCCGCTGCTGCGCCGAGTCGCCACCCTCCTTCCGGCACCGCGGGAAACGTCGCTGCGAGTGCTCGACGTCGGCGGCGGATACGGGGCGCTGACCGCCGAGGTGCTTGACCAGCGTCCAGATGCCCGCCTGGTGCTCCATGACTACTCCCAGGCCATGATCGACAAGGCCAGGCAGCGCCTGGCCCGCTTTGACGAGCGGCTCAGCTATGCGCTCGCGGACATGACCGATCCCGGCTGGACAAGCACGCTGGGCGGCCCCTTCGACGCCGTTGTCTCGGCCCTGGCGATACACAACCTCGGCGACGAGGCGGCCATTCAGCGGGTCTACCGGGACATCTTCGCCCTGCTGCGACCCGGGGGATGTGTGTTCAACCTGGACCTGCTGTTCCCGGGAGGACCGGGGCTGGCCGACCTCTACCGCCGAGACCCCTCCCGGGACCCCCGCTGGGATGTGTACGTGTCCCCGGCTGGCCTGGACGCCCACCTTGGCTGGCTCCGCGATGCCGGCTTCAGCGAGGTGGACTGCGTGTGGAAGGACCTCGACCACGGGCTGCTGTGGGGACTGCGGCCCGGAGTGCCGGTCAAATAGCGGGGAAACCGGTCAGAGCGGGGAAACTCGTCAGCAAATAGGACTGACACGATTCCCCGCTGATGCGATCACGGGGCTTCAGCGGGCCATAGCCAGCTGGATGATCTTCACGGCGACCAGTATGGTGGCGACGGCGAGGTACGAGCGCAGGATGCTCATCCCGATCTTGCGGCCGAGCGGCACCCGTGGCCGGTGCAGCAGCGCCAGTTGCGGCATCCGCCAGTTCTCCCGCCCGTCGCGGTCGACCGGGGCCGCGGCCAGGGTGCCGGCGTGCATCCGCCAGGCCAGCACGCCGAGCCCGCCCAGCGCCGCGGCGCCGCCGCAGCCGGCCAGGATGATCATGATCTGCCGTGCGGTGATGCCGGGGTCGAGCACGGACGCGGTCAGGATGACCGACAGCGCAACCAGGACGGCCACCACGGTGCCGGTGAACAGGTTGGTCCGGCGCCCGTTGACCCACGGGCCGAGCACCTCGCGGTCGTTGCACAGCAGCAGCAGGTACACGGCAGCGGACGGCAGCAGCACGCCGGCCAGGGCCTGCACGCCCTCGGTGAGCAGCCCGAGCGGCGAGCCGGGAATCAGCACCACCGCGGCGGCGGTGAGCACCAGGCCGCCGTAGATCGCGTAGAAGCCCTTGGCACCCTTCACCCCGCGGTGCAGCGAGTGCTTGAGGCCGAAGACGTCGCCGATCGCGTACGCCGTGGACAGCGAGACCGCGAACGCGCCGATGATCGACGCGTCGAGCAGCGCGATCGCGAACAGCACCCCGGCGATCCGCCCGGCGTGCGCCTGCAGCCCCATGGCGAGCCCGGCAGCGTCGGTGAAGTGCCCGGCGCCGGCGTGTCCCGCGAACGCCGCGGCGGTGAATCCCATGATCGCGCCGGCCCCGAGAACCACCACCACGATGCCGATCCACAGATCGGCCTTCTCGTACCTGATGAAGCGCGGGGTGATCCGCTTGTCGATGACGTAGCTCTGCTGGAAGAAGAGCTGCCACGGCGCCACCGTCGTGCCGACGATGGCGATGATGAGCAGCATGATCTCGCTCAGCTTGCCCTGCGGCAGCCGGGGCAGCACGAAATCGCGCGCCAACTGCCCCATGGGCGGATGCACCAGCAGGAACACCGGCACGAGCAGCAGGCTCCCCGTGACGAGCAGCATCGAGAACCGCTCGAATCGCCGGAAGTCGCCCGTGCCGGCCGCGGCCACCACGACGGCCGCCGCGGCGAGGACGCCGAGCGGGCGCGAGACGCCGAGATAGGAGAGCGCCAGGCTGATTCCGATGAACTCCGTCACGATCGTGAGCGCGTTGAGCAGGAAGAGATCGATGACGCTGAAGGCGCCCCAGAACCTGCCATAGCGCTTGAGGATGAGCCGCGCGTGGCCGACGCGCGTCACTGCGCCGAGGCGCAGCACCATCTCCTGGTTCACATAGAGAACCGGCACGAGCAGGAGCAGCGTCCACAGCAGCGTCGTGCCGTAGTTCTGTCCCGCCTGGGCATAGGTCCCGAATGCGCCGGCATCGTTGTCGCCAACCATGACGATGAGACCGGGCCCCAAAATGGCGAGCAGCGTCCGCAGCCTCGCCGCCCAACCGTGGCGCGGGCCGACGTCGTGGCGACGAATGGTGCCGAAGGCGCCGTGGATGTCCCCGGTGTGGGCGTCATCCAGCGCGGCATCGGCCGCCGCCGTAGAAGCATCAAAGTAAGACATGGGCGTATCCTCGAAAAACATGCTTCGCGATGCAGCGCCGCGGCGAGCCAAAGGTCAGCGTGCGGCGCGCGCCGTGTCGAGAGCCCTTCATGGAGGATGCGGGTAGGCGACCTGGAGGGTCGCGCGACTTGCACCGTCCCGCGCCGGATGGCGAGACGGTCAGGAGGCGGGTTCTTAGGACCGCGGCCCAGTTGACGTCTCGCCGTCAGACGGCGATGAAGCGGCTACTAGGGCTTGGGTCCATGCGATTCCCGGGTGACTGAACTGGGCGCGGATTCTTTTGGCTCGAGACGCGAAAGTCAAGAGGCACGATCGAGTCAGCTCAGGTCGGGAGGCTCGGGCGGCTTCGGCGGTCCGCTGGCCGCGGGTGTTGGCTTCGGCGGACCTTCGTCCGCAGGCGCAGTTGCAGGCGGACCGGCAGGCGCGCTCTCGGGCGGGCTTGCGGCGGCGTGACGGGCACTCGCGCGCTCGGCCTCCTGCGGCGTGGGCGGCAGCTCGCGGGTCGCGACCGACGCCAGATTGATGACCCCGGGGTCATCGCGCAGCTTCACGAACAGCACGCCGTGCTTCGGATGCGGCACCGGCAGGTCATATCCGGGAAAGCCATCCGGAACCTGCACGGCATGCCCGAACTTCGGATCGGCGGCGATGGCATCGACCAGATAGAGATCGCTGCCCGAGAGTTTGCAGGCCAGCTCCGGCGTCGCCGGACACACCAGCTTACGCAGCTTCGGCAGGCGCACCAGCGTTGCGAGCGGCTGCCAGTCGCCCGTGACGCCGCCGTCCGCCACGCGAAACTGCAGCGGTCCGAAAGCCGATGGGCCGAATGCCCGGGCAGGATCGAGGGTTGCGATGGCGACCGTCCGGTTCTCCAGAGTGATGCCGCCGTTGGCGAGAGTGAGCGTGGTCGAGTACGAGCCGTCGGCGGTCGCTATCT
>JASHOI010000112.1 GCA_030041195.1 Streptosporangiaceae bacterium
GGCGCGCTGGCGGATCGCCGGATTGCTCACCGCCTGGCTGATCGCGCCGGCCAGCCGCTGTGCGGTGAGCGCCGCGAAGGGGACCGGCGCGGGCCCGGCGCCCAGAGCGTGGACCACTTTTGCCCAGCTGGGCTGGTCAGCCGCGCGCGGGACGAGCACCGACGGGACGCCGCTGCGCAAGGCGGCGCCGGTGGTGCCGGCGCCGCCGTGGTGCACCACGGCGGTCATGCGCGGGAACAGCCAGCTGTGCGGGAGGGCATCGGCGGCGAAAACGTGCGCGGGAAGGTCGCGGTGGGGAGTGTCAGAAATTCGGTGTGAGGGGGTGATCAGCCAGAGACAATGTCGCAGGTCACGGGGGTGACCTGGAAGGGGGAGGTCAAGATGACCACTGTAGAGATCCTGGGTGAGCAGTTCAACGACCGCGGGGAGGCAGCGTCGGCGGAGGCGGGCTCGCCGGTGGTGGCGGACGGCGCGGGGCCGGGTCTGGTGCTGCCGGAGGAGGTGGTTGCGGATCTGGCTGGGCAGCTGGTGGCCCGGGCGCGGGCGGGTGCGCCGGTGGCGCTGACGGGCCGGGACGGGCTGCTGTCGGGGTTAATCGGGCAGGTGCTGCAGGCGGGGCTGGCGCTGGAGCTGGATGATCATCTGGCTGGCGGGGATGGTAACGGCCGTAACGGGTTCCGGGCTAAGACGCTGGCCACGGAGGCCGGGCCGGTGAGTGTCAGCGTGCCGCGGGACCGGGCCGGGACGTTCGAGCCGGCGCTGATCCCGAAGGGCGCGAGAAGGACCGCGGGGATCAGCGACGCCGTGGTCAGCTTGTATGCGGGCGGGATGAGCGTGCGCGACATCGCCCGGCACTGCCAGCGCACGATGGGGATCGAGATCAGCCACGACACGATCTCGAAGATCACCGATGAGGTGCTGGAGGAGGTGCGGGCCTGGCAGGTGCGGCCGCTGGAGGGCATCTACCCGGTGGTCTATGTGGATGCGCTGGTGGCCAAGGTCCGTGACGGCGGGAGTGTCCGCAACAAGGCGTGCAACATCGCGGTCGGTGTCGACCTGGACGGCCAGAAGCATGTGCTGGGGATCTGGGTGGCCGCCGCGGAGGGCTCGCGGGTGTGGGCTCAGGCGCTGGCGCAGATGCGCAACCGGGGCCTGGAAGACGTGATCATCGTCTGCTGCGACGGGCTGTCCGGGCTGGGTGAGGAGATCACCGCGACCTGGCCGGCGGCGACGGTGCAGACGTGCACTGTTCACCTGATCCGGGCGGCGGCCCGGTATGGGTCCTATACCGACCGCAAGGCCCTGTGCGCGGCGATGCGGCCCATCTACACCGCTGCGGACATGGACGCCGCCGAGGCCGCGCTGCTGGAATTCGCTGACAGCGCGCTGGGGCGCAAATACCCGGCTGCTGCGGCGGTGTGGGAACGCGCCTGGGAGAAGTTCGTCCCGTTCCTGGAATTCGAGCCGGGCATCCGGAAAGTGATTTACACGACGAATACCATCGAGTCGTTCAACCGGCAGATGCGCAAGATAATCAAGACCCGCGGCCATTTCCCGAACGATGATGCCCTCGTCAAGCTGCTGTGGCTGGGTATCGTCGACATCGAGGACAAGCGCGCCGCCGAGCGGGCCCGCCAGGCGTCCCGGCCGCGGAACCAGCGCAACGCGCCCGGGCACCTGATCGAGGGCGCGGCCACCCAGGGCTGGCGCGAGGCCCTGGCCGCGTTCGACAAGCGCTGGCCCGGCCGGATCCCGGTGACCGCGATGTAGCCGGCGCCCTGCCGGGCCGAAACGGGGGGAACACGAATGACGAGGATGCCGGTCACCCTGGCCGACCAGGGGATCTTCATCGAGCCCGACGACGCCGACGAGCTGATCGACCTGCTGGCCGACGCTGCCTGGGTGATCGGCCACCTCGCCAGCCTCCCGGCAGCCGAGGACGCCTGCGCCAGCGCGCCCGCCCGGCCAGCCAGCTGCACCGAGCTCGCCATCGACCTGCGGCTCGCCGCGGCCGGCCTGGACGAGGCCGCTACCGCCGGGCAGGAAAACACCTACATGACAGCACACGGCCGGAAAACAGCTGCCCCGCGCGGGAAACACCCGCGACACGCCACGGAAAACCAACACTCCGAAGAAGGGAAGTGATACGTTAATTACGCGGGGCACGGAAAACGGCGACACGGATAACTCAGAATAGGCCAGAGACGGGTGCGTGCGCACAGGTCCTTCTGAGAACGGACAAAGAAGGAAACCGGAAAGCCCTCACACCGGAAATCTGACAGACCCGCGAATGCCGCCATTCCCATCTCCTCCAGCATGTCGCAGGCGATGCGCAGATGCTCCCGCGCGTCCATCCGGCGGCCCTGACGGCGCAGCCACTCCCCGTACAGCAGGTGCGAACGGGCAAGCTCGGCGCGGACCGGGGTCCGGCCCAGGCGCTCGACCGATTCCCGGTAGCAGCGGTCTGCCACAAGACCCTCGCTGAGCAGGGCACGGACCTGGGCCTCGACCCCCAGCGCCCACTCCGTCGGGGTCACCCGGGTGCGCTCGGACAGCCAGTCCAGCACCGCCTGGACCATCGCTGTGTCGCCAGTCCTGGCTGCCGCCTCGGCCAGCTCAGTGACGACCATGGGGCTGAGCGCCAGCTGGTCGCTCTGGAATACGTCC
>JASHOI010000113.1 GCA_030041195.1 Streptosporangiaceae bacterium
TGTCGCTGGCGACGGACAGTGTTGCGCTGCCGCTCGCCGCGCTCTTGGCACCTACCAGCGCCGCCTCGGCGGACGCTGGCTCGGCAGCGATCAGCGCGGGCGCCTTGACGGCCCGCGCGGCCGCGGTCTTCTTCCTCCCGAACGCGAAGTCGCAGGCGTACGCGAGCATCGCCAGGGCGTAGATCACGACCGCGGCCAGCAGAAAATCGTTGCTGATGTGGGCGAGTCCGTAGTTGATGGCCATGTGAGCTTCACTCCCCGGCGGATTGTTCGGGGTCGGGCGGATCGGATTCTTCCAGGTCGGGCGGATCGGATTCTTCCAGGTCGGACGCGTCGGGTGATTCGGGGCCGGTGCGAGCGGCCGTTTCGCGGCCAGGACCGGGCGGCGTGCTGGTGTCGATGTGGCTCTCATGCAGACCGCTGAGCTCGGCTGCCAGGCCGGCGAACTCTTCCTCGAATCCGCCCGCCGCGTCGGACCGGGTCAGCCCGCCGAGATCGACGACGGTGTTGCCCGCTTCGTCCGCGCTGGCGCGCACGAACACCCTGCGCCGCCGCACCATGAAGGACAGGAGCAACCCGGCGAGAACCGCGATGCCCGACCACAGGGCCGGGGTCTGCCCCGGGTCATAGGTGATCGCGAGGCTGATCCACTGCTGGTAGCCGGTGTAGGTGAGCGTGCCCAGGTGATCGGGGAGCGTCATCGACTGGCCGATGGCCAGCGGCCGGGGGGTGATCGGCAGCTCGCGCAGCCCGGAGGTGTCCAGCGAGTACACCGACTGCGACGGGCCCGAGTTCATGCCGAGGTTGCCTGCGTAGGAGACCAGGCTCACCATCGGGTTGTCCGGCGCCGGGAAGTACGACTCCAGCCGGCCGCTCACGTCGATCGCGCTCGGCAGGAACACGCCGACGAAGCCAAGCCCCTCCGGGTTGGCGTCCGGAACCTTGATCGCGCCCTCGGATACCAGCCCGGAGGTTTCGACCGGGATGAACGGGACGGCTCCGTCGAACACCACGCGCCCGGTGCCGTCGGTGACCCGGAATTCCGGGGCGTAGCCGTGGCCGATGAGGAAGACCCGGGCGCCGTCCACGATCAGCGGGTGGTTGACGCTCAGCGTGAAGCTGTGCATGGGATCCTGCGGCGAGGCCGAGTAGCGGATCTTCGCTATGAACGAGGACGGCTGGCCGATCAGCGTGCCCGAGGTCACGTACGACGCGCTGAAGTGGTCCAGGGTGACCGTGAACGGCTGCAGGTCTTGCGGGCCCACCAGGCGGCCGGGGTGGAACTCGTCCAGCGCGGTCACCGTGTTGGCGAACGAGGTACCGGTGACCAGCAGCCGGTCGGCCTTGTAGCCGAACAGTCCGCCAAGGCCGATCGACACCAGCAAGCCGAGCAGCGCGATGTGGAAGAGCAGGTTGCCGACCTCGCGCAGGTAGCCCTTTTCTGCGGCGACCCACCCCGGGCCGGTGCGCAGCCGGAACCGCTTCGCCGACAACGCCTTCGCGGCCGACTCCAGGGCCGCCTCGGGGGCGAGCGGCGTGGCGTAGCTGACCGCGAACGGGAGCCTGGCCAGGTTGCGCGGCGCTCGCGGCGGCGGCTGCCGTGCGGAGCCGACCAGGTGGAATGTCCTGGGCAGCACGCAGCCCACCAGCGACGTGAACAGCAGGATGTAGACCGCGGCGAACCACGGTGCGCCGAACACGTTGAACAGCGACAGGTCACCGAGGATGCGGGCCAGCACCGGGTGCGAGGTGTAGTACTGCGACACACCGGATGGGTTTGTCCCCTCCTGGGGCAGCAGGGATCCCGGCACGCTCCCGGCCGCGAGCAGGAACAGCAGGATCAGCGCGGTCCGCATCGAGGTCAGCTGCCGCCAGCCCCAGCGCAGCCAGCCCAGCACGCCGAGCGCGACGCCCGCCGGCTGGGGGGTGGTGGCCGCGGCGGCCGCGTCCTGGGCGCCGGCTGCCGAATCGCGCTGGCTGGCGACGGCGGGGTCCTGGGCGTCGCTGGCGACGGGAGTGTCCTGGGCGTCGGTGGCGACGGGAGTGTCCTGGCGAGCGGCCTCGGCGGCCGGCCCGTCCGGTTTGGCTTCTGGCGGGGTTCGCAGCCAGGTCATGTGCGCTCCGCCTGTACCTGCTTGATCAGCGACTTGAGCCCGGTGTACGACGCCTGGCCCACGATGCGGGCCGCGATCCGCCCGCTGCGGTCGATCACCAGGGTGGTGGGGATGCTGGCGGGCGGCACGGTCCCGCTGAAATCGAGGGCGACCATGTCGTTCGGGTCGTTCAGGCTCGGATACCCGATCCGGAACGTGCGCATGAACGCCTCCGCGCTCGCCGGGTCGTCCCTGATGTCCACGCCGATGAACCGCACGTCGGTCCCGGCAAAGTACCGTGCGAGCTGGCCGAGTGCGGGGGCCTCCTCGCGGCACGGCGTACACCACGAGCCCCAGAAGTTCATCACGACCACGGAGCCCCGGTCGGCGGAAAGCGTGAACTTGCTTCCGGTCAGCGTCGTGCCAACGACATCGGGCGCCTTGGGGCGGGATCCCAGCCCGAACACGGTCGTGCCGTAGCTTCCGGTCACGAAGCTGCTGCCGTTGCCGATCGCGGTGTCCTGCGCGGTTGCGCCCGCGTCGCAGGCGGCGGCGCCGAGCACCACGGCAGCCGCGACCAGCGCGCCGACGGCGGCGCGGCGCGGCGAGCGCGCCGCAGCGCCGGCCACGCGGCTAGCGAGGGACGGCAGCCGGAGCACTGGGTGATCTCCTACACGCAGTAGTATCGCGCCCCATTGTGCCGGATCCCTTCGGCCGGGCGAGCGGCGGGTAGGGAGTTCGAGGGCAGCGGCGGCGGGCAACGGGTGCGTTCGAGCGTAGCGATGGCGGGCAGCGGGCGCGGCGTTTCGCAAGCGAGCGGGGTGGGCGGGTCAGGCGCCGGCCGCCCGGCGGCGGCCGGCGCCGGCCGGATCGGCGTAGCGCACCTTGGTCACGCGGTCCCCGTCGTAGCTGAAGCTGGTCACGCTGGCCAGCGCGCACTGACGGCGGCGCGGGTCATGCCAGAGCCTGCGGCCCTCGGTGTTGCGGCGGGCGACCCAGATCGGCAGCTGGTGGCTCACCAGCACCGCCTCGTGCCCGCGCGCCGCGGCGACCGCGTCCAGCATCGCGGCCTGCATCCGGGCGGCGATCTCCCCGTAGGGCTCGCCCCAGGACGGCCGGAACGGATTCCACAGGTGCCGCCAGTGCGCGGGGCGCCGCAACGCGCCATCGCCGACGCCGAACCGCATGCCCTCGAAGTGGTTCCACGGCTCTATCAGCCGGTCGTCGATCACCACATCGAGGCCGAACTGGGCGGCGAACGGCTCGGCGGTCTCGAGCGCCCGCTCCAGCGGCGAGGACCGCAGCACGGTCACGTCCCTGCCCGCCAGGAAGTCGGCGGCGGCCTTGGCCATCACCCGGCCGTCGGCCGACAGGTGAAATCCCGGGAGCGTGCCGTACAGCACGCCGCGCGGGTTCTCAACCTCGCCGTGGCGCACCAGGTGCACGACCGTCGCGTCTGCCGCATTCTCGCTCATCCCGCGCCCAGCCTATCGGCCCGGACCGCCGCCATCGGCGCGCGACGGCCCGTAGCCAGGGGCCGGCCGGGCACACCTAACTGGGGGGAGGCGTTGCGTAACGGGCGGTTATCAGGCCAGGATCTCCACGTAACGCCTGCGGTCCGCGATCACCTCGCGAATCGACCGCAGCCGGGCGTCCGCGGCCGGCACGTCGAGCTCGTCGAGAACCGCCACCGACCCCAGGTCGCGGGCCAGCGCGTCGGACTCGCCGACCAGGGTCCAGTCGAACTGCAGCAGCTCGTCGAGGCCCACCCGCCGCACCCGGTCCCAGACCCGGTCCTGGTTGAGCACGGGGAGGCCGCGCACGGCCGCCGAGAGCTCGTCGATGGAGCGAACCAGCCGCTCCGCCCGGCGGATCGGCTCCATCACCTCGCTGGGCGGGAACGGCTGCTGCCGCGTTGACGGCGGCACCCGGTCCGCCCGCCAGCGGCTGATCAGGTCCCGGATCCGCGCCGTGGCCTCGCCGAGGCCGCGGCCCACCCGCTCGCGGACCAGCAGGTCATCGGCGCGCAGCCGGCCCTTAGCGGTGTAGACGTCGGACGCGAGCAGGCTGCGCAGCTTGTCGGCTGCCCGGTCGGCCACCTCAGGCTCCTGGAAGGGCCGCGCCGATGCCGCCGTTGCCCGGCACGGCCGCGAGCGGGCCGGCCTGGGTTGAGGTGATCCCGATGTTGAACGGCTCGCCGATCGCCATGTTCGGCGCGGACAGCAGGCCGTGCTCGGCCATCTTCATCGCGATGTAGTAACGCACGGCCTCGTGCTCGGAAAGCCCGAACGCGCGCAGCGAGATCAGCTCGCGCATCCGCTCGTCCCTCGGCCGCATCAGCACCTTGACGTCGTTGAGCATGATCCCGTAGATGGACAGGAAGTCCTGCAGGTGCCCGCGGACCAGCTCGGTGATCTCGTGGATCCTCTCGTTCACCTGCTCCAGCGGCGTGACCTGGACCAGCTGGTTGATGGCCTGCTCCACGACCGGGCCGGCGTAGGCGTTCACCGCGTCCGTGGTCAGCACGTGCCCCTGGTACGGCATGTGCGTCACCAGCTTGACCGCGTCGTCCTTGGTGTCAACGTGCACGTAGTAGTCCACGTCGTAGTCGAGCTCGGCTAGCTCCCTGGACAGCGCGAGCCCGCGTGACTTGGCGACGCTCTTGGCCCGGGAGACGAACAGCGCCTCGTACTGCCACGGGGACTGGCCGCCGTAGAAGCTCTGCTGGATGCTGCCGATCAGCGGCCGCTGCGGCGTGGACACCGGGTACTGGCCGGTCTCGTACACGTCGAGCACGGCGCCGCGCGACTTCAGCACGCAGAAGTGGTTGCTTTCGACGGTGAGCAGGCTGCCGTTCATGATGTCGTTGCCGGGATAGTGGTACATCAGCACGCCGGGGCCCATGACCTCGGTGCCGTCGTGGTTCAGGGTGCTGATGACGTTGCGCATGGCCATAGGAGCATCCTGGCACCGCACGGCAACTTTGCCATAACGGTCAGTACGGGCGGATCGTGGCGCGGTGACGGCGCGATCGTCGAGTGGTTGCGGCGCGGCCTACGCGGCCAGCACCTCGGCCGCAGCCCGGGCGGCGGCGGGCAGTGCGGTCGCGATCCGGTCGATGGCCGCGTCGTCGTGTGCCGCGGAGAGGAACCAGGCCTCGTAGCCGGATGGCGGCAGGTAGACGCCGTGGTCGAGCATCGCGTGGAAGAACGCCGCGTATGCGGCCGGCGACTGGCCCTTGGCCTCGGCGAAGTCGCGGACCTGGCCGTCGATGCCGAGGAACACCGAGAACAGGCTGCCCGCCTCCTGCAGCCGGAACGGCACGCCCTCGGCCTTCAGCGCGTCGGCCGCCAGCGCCGCGACCGTCGCGGCTGCCTTGTCCACCCGGGTGTAGACCTCGGGCACGGCCGCCCTGAGCGTGGCGAGGCCGGCGGCGGTGGCCAGCGGGTTGCCGGACAGCGTGCCCGCCTGGTACACCGGCCCGGTCGGGGCCAGCCGGTCCATGATCTCGGCGCGGCCGCCGAACGCCGCGGCGGGCAGGCCGCCGCCCATCACCTTGCCGAACGTCGTCAGGTCACCTGCCACGCCCTCGCGGCCGTACCAGCCGGAACTGGTGACCCGGAACCCGGTCAGCACCTCGTCCATGATGAGCAGCGCCCCGTACTCATGGCAGAGCCCGGCGAGCAGTTCGTTGAAGCCCGCGGCCGGCGGAACCACTCCCATGTTGGCCGGGCAGGCCTCGGTGATCACGCACGCGATGTCGTCCGGCCGGGTGGCGAACACCTGGCGCACGGCCTCGGGATCGTTGTAGGGCAGCACGATCGTGTCCGCCGCGGTCGCGCCGGTCACGCCGGGCGAGTCGGGCAGCCCGAACGTCGCCACGCCGGATCCGGCGGCGGCGAGCAGGGCATCCACGTGGCCGTGGTAGCAGCCGGCGAACTTGATCACCATCCGGCGGCCGGTGAAGCCCCTCGCGAGCCGCAGCGCGGTCATGGTCGCTTCGGTGCCGGAGTTGACCAGGCGGATCTTCTCCACCGGGGCGCGGGCGATCATCTCCTCGGCCAGTTCCACCTCGCCGGGCGTTGCGGTTCCGAACGAGGTTCCGTTGGCCACTGCCCTGGCTACGGCTTCGACCACGTCGGGATGCGCGTGCCCGAGGATCATCGGCCCCCAGGAGCAGACCAGGTCGACGTAGTCGCGCCCGTCCACGTCGGTCAGGTAGGCGCCGCTCCCCGACGCCATGAACACCGGTGTGCCACCCACCGAGCCGAAGGCGCGCACCGGCGAGTTCACGCCGCCGGGCGTGACGATACGCGCCCGGGCGAACAACTCGCCGGACCGGTCTTGTGTCATCAGGAAGATCCCTCGCAGGCGTCGGCTAGGAACCCCAGCAGCCTGAGCCCGTCCAGCAGCGGCCTGCCGTCCGGCGGCCGCAGCCAGTGCGCCTTGACCGAGTTCCCGTCCCGGGACGGCGGCGCGAGCACGTAGCTGTTGCGGCAATGCCAGCGTAGCCCGGCCACCTCAGGGTTCATCTCGGGCTCGCAGTCCAGGTTGCAGGACCACCATTCGTCCTCGTCGGCTGGCGTGCCGCGGGTCGCCACAAAGAACAAGGCCCGGTTACCCGCGCTGATCGCGACGGGACCGGGCCGGACCGCTGACCGCTCCATCTGGGCGAGCGCCGCGGTTCCTGCGCTGGCCGGTATGTCCAGGACATCGAATACCCGGCCGGTGACGAGGATGACGTTCGCCTCGGGCTGCGCCATCCACCAGTTTCCCACCACCGTCGGATCCACAGTCGCCTGGCCCTGCCAGGCCGGTGATACCGGATGCGCTCCCGGCGCCGGGCAGCCGACACGGTCGCAGGAACAGGCCCGCAGCACCTCGTCGTGGCGCTCCGTGCGGCCGGTCAGACCGGGGCGGCCCGGCCGGTCCGTCCACCCCTGGCGCCCCGTCCACCCCTGGCGCCCCGTTCGGCCCGGGAGGCCGGGGCGGCC
>JASHOI010000114.1 GCA_030041195.1 Streptosporangiaceae bacterium
GCGACCGAGACCCGCGCGGCGTCGGCCAGGCCGGCCCCGCCGGCGAGCGTAACGGCCAGCGTGCCGCAGAAGCAGTCCCCGGCGCCGGTGGCGTCGACCGGGGTGACCGGGGGCGCCGGGATGTGCATCACCGGACCGCCGAGCCTGGGCACCACCAGCGCACCGTCCGCCCCCAGGGTGACCACTACGTCGAGGCTGCCGGGGAGCTTGCGGGCCAGGGCCGCGGTGGCCGCCAGCCCGGCGGGCGGCGCGGCGCCGGTCAGCAGCGCCAGCTCGGTCTGGTTCGGCACCAGCACGTTCACCTGTGCCAGCAGGTCGGCGCCGAGCGGGACGGCGGGCGCGGGATTGAGGACGACGGGGACGCGGGCCAGGCGCGCGGCGGCTGCGACGGTCTGGACCGGGATCTCGAGCTGCAGCAGCACCGCGGCCGCGCGGTCCAGGATGTCGCGGCGGATGTCGGCCGGGCGCAGCTCGCCGTTGGCGCCCGGATCCACCAGGATCAGGTTCTCCCCCGAAGGGTTGACCGCGATCGTGGCGCCGCCGCTGCGGGCGCCGGGCGTGGTCCGCACCTGCGACACGTCCACCCCGCGGTCCCGCAGGTCGCCGCGGATCCGCTGGCCGGCGTCGTCGTCGCCGACCCGTCCGATCATCGTGACGTCGGCGCCGAACGCGGCGGCGGCGGCCGCCTGGTTGGCGCCCTTGCCGCCGAAGCCGACCGTGCCTGGCGCGGAACTCAGCACGGTCTCGCCCGGGCCGGGCAGCCGGTCGACGAGCAGGGTGAGGTCGGCGTTGAGGCTGCCGATCACGGCCAGCCGGGCTCCGCTCACCCGGCGACCGCCAGCGAAGACCGCCGGACCAGCAGCGACGGCGCGATCTCGCTGCGCCGCACGGCCGCGTCGTCGCCGCTCATCCGCAGCTGCAGCAGCCGGACCGACTCGGCCGCGATCGTCTGGACCGGCTGGCGCACCGTGGTCAGCGGCGGCTCGCACAGCTCGGAGAACAAGATGCCGTCGAACCCGGTGACCTTCACCACGTCCGGAACGCCTGCGCCGGACTGATGCAGCTCGCGCACCACGCCGAGCGCGATGATGTCCGACCCGCACACGACGGCGTCCGGCAGCGGCCGGTTGCTCAGCAGTTCCCGCGCCGCCTTGCGGCCGAACTCGATCGAGAACGACCCGAGCAGCACCGGGCCCGCGACCAGCGCCGGCACCCGCGGCACGGTCAGCCGGAACGCGTCGAACCGGCTCCGGCCGGTAGAGCTCGCCGTCTCATCAGACACGAACGCGACGCTCCGGCAGCCCTGGCCGGCCAGGTGCTCAAGCGCGAGCCGGATCCCCAGCGCGTTGTCCACGCCCACGTAGTCGGCGGGGAAGCCGTCGACCTGCCGGTCGATCTGGACGATCGGCACGGACCGGTGCGCCCGGCGCATGGCCGCCGCGCTGGAGTGGTGCCCGGCCGGGATCATGATCAGGCCGGCCACCTGGCGGTCGGTCAGGGCCTGCAGCCGCCGCGCCTCGTCGGCCGGGTCGCCGCGGGAGTCCGCCAGGATCATGTCCAGGCCGGCGTCGCGCAACGCGGCCTCCAGGGCCTCGACGAGTTCGGCGAAGAACGGGTTGCCGATGCCGGGAACGACGATGCCGGCCATGCCCGAGCTGCGCGCCCGCAGTCCCCTCGCGATCAGGTTGGGCCGGTAGTCGAGCCGCCGGGCCGCGGCGAGCACCGCGGCCTCGGCCTCCGCCGATGTTCCGCTGGCGCCGGAGAGCACCCGCGACGCGGTGGAGGTGGAGACACCCGCGGCAGCGGCCACGTCACGGAGCCGTACGGGTTGCGGGAACGATTCCTCCGTGACCGGCTCCATAACTGGCAATGTTTACACACTCCATCGCTAGGGGCCAGACAGGACCGCGTTTGCATCTTGACAGATGTGATGGAAGAACGGTGAAATCGATCCCATCTCAGCTCCCCTGGAGGGCCAGAGCATGGACACCGACACCAACGCCAACACAGCCAGCCCAGGCGGAAGCACCGCGCAGACCCCGGACTCCGACCGGGCGTGGAGCATCGAGACCAACGGGATCAACCCGATCGCCGAGGACGAGCGGCACGGCAAGCCGATCGAGCTGTTCTGGATCTGGTGCGCGGCCAACATCGGCATCCTCGACATCACCTACGGCGCGTTCCTGGTCACCTTCTACGGCCTCGACCTGGCGCAGGCGATCATCGTGATGATCGTCGGCACCGTGCTGTCGTTCCTGCTCGTCGGGTTCATCAGCCTGGCCGGGAAGCGGGCCAACGCACCGACGCTGGTGGTGTCGCGGGCGTCGTTCGGCGTGGTCGGCAACGGCCTGCCGACGCTGATCAGCTACGTGTCGTTCCTCGGCTGGGAGATCCTGCTGACCGCGCTGGCGGTGCTCGCCGCGCAGAGCATCATGCAGCGGCTCGGCGCACCGGCCGGCGACCCGACGGTGGCGATCGCGTTCGTGATCGTGGCGGGCGTGACGATCACGCTCGCGCTGCTCGGGCACGCCACGATCACCCGGGTGCAGATCTGGTTCACCTACGCGTTCGCGGCGCTGACCGTGGTGTTCATCATCCTCGAGGCCAAGCACGTGAGCCTGCACGCGGTGAACTCGCTGCACCCCGGCAAGTTCGTGGCCGGCGTCATCGGCGGGACCACCGTGATCATGGCCGGGCTCGGCATCGGCTGGGTCAACGCCGCCGGCGATTACAGCAGGTACCTGCCGCGGAGGGTGAAGTCGGCGTCGGTCGTGGGCTGGACGACGTTCGGCGCCAGCGTGGCGCCGATCCTGCTCGGCATCTTCGGCATCTTCCTCGCCGCCAGCAACCCGAACATCGCCTCGGCCGCCAACCCGATCGGCCTGTTCGCCGACACGCTGCCGATCTGGTTCGCGGTCCCCTATCTGATCACCGCCGTCGGCGGGCTGATCGCCGCGACCGTGCTCGACGTCTACTCCGGCGGCCTGAACCTGCTGACCCTGGGGCTGCGCACCGAGCGGTACAAGACCGTGGCGATCGACGCCTGCGTGATGATCGCCGGGAACATCTACGTGCTGTTCATCGCCAAGACGTTCTTCGCGCCGTTCGAGGGCTTCCTGATCACGCTCGGCGTGCTGCTCGCCGCCTGGTCCGGGATCTTCCTCGCCGACCTGGCGCTGCTGCGCTGGAAGTCCGGCTACGACGAGAACCGGCTGTACCGGGCCGACAGCGGCGCCTACAACTGGGCCGGGCTCACCGCGCTGGTGATCGCGTGCGCGATCGGCCTCGGCACGGTGACCTCAACCAGCCCGGTGTTCAGCTGGGTCGGTTACCTGCTCGGGATACTGGGCGGGCGGACCGGACCGGTCGGCGGCAGCAGCATCGGCGTGATCATCGCGCTGGTGCTCGGCGCCCTCGTCTACACGGTGCTCGTCCTGGTCTCCGGGCAGTTTTCCAGGGCCAGGGCCGCCCAGGCGCCGGTCCCGGCGTCATGAGCCAGAGCCCGCTGCTTGCCGTCATCGACATGCAGGAGTTCTTCGCCGCGGGCAGCCCGTGGGCGGTGCCGGGGTTCGAGGACCTCATCGCGCCCATCGGGCTGCTGGCCAGCGGGTACGGGCCGCGGGTGGTGTTCACCCGGTTCGTGATCCCTGCGGAGCCGCAGGGAAGCTGGGTCGGCTACTACCGCGCCTGGCCGCAGGTGCTGGCCCCGGAGGCCGCCCACCTCGCCGACCTCGCCCAGCCGTGGGCCAGCCAGGGCCTGGACACCCTGGACAAGCCCACGTTCTCCAAGTGGGGCCCGGAACTCGAGTCCATGCTCGGCCCGAGCCGCGAGCTCACGCTCTGCGGCGTCAGCACCGACTGCTGCGTGCTGGCCACGGCGCTGGCGGCGGTCGACGCCGGCGCGCAGGTCCGGGTCATCGGTGACGCCTGCGCCGGGATCACCGCCGAGGCGCACGAGGCCGCGCTGAACCTGATGGGCGGGTTCGCGCCGCAGGTCACGTTCGGCTCGGTCGCCGAGGAACTCGCCCGCCTGGCGGAAACCGGCCCGGCATGACCGCGGCCGGCCCCGACGCCCTGGACAGGTGGAACACCTGGGACGCCGACTGGCCGGCCTGCGCGGTGCACCTGGGCAGCGGCGCGGTGCTGCGGGTCGGCGCGTACAGCGCGAGCGCGAACACGTTCACCGACTTCCCCTGGTCCCCCGCGTACCGGCTCGGCACCCACGACATCGACGGCGGCGAGATCGCGGTGGACCTGACCCACGCCGGGTCGACCGTGCGGCTTGAGCTCGCCGCGGCCGGTGACGGCGCCGTGACCGGGAGGCTCACCTGCACGGATATGGCCGAGTGGGGACTGCGGTTCTGGCTGCTGCTCGAGTTCGGCTCCGACGGGACCGGCGACCCGGCACCGGTCCGCCTGATCACCCCGCCCGGGGGCGAGTACCTGTATCCCCCGGTGGCGCTGCTGGACCGCGGCGCGGAAGGACCGTCAGCGGCGTTCGGCACGCTGGACCGGCCGGCCGATGCCCGGCTGACCCTGGAGCGTGGCGTTCTGGGCACTCTGATGGAGTCGCAGAGTTACTACGCCAGGCCGCCAGCACCGGAGCGGGGCCGGTTCGCGGTGTTCCGCATCTCCGCGACGGATCCGGTGACCGTGTTCGCGGCCGCGGCCGGACCGGACGCCGCCGCGGCACAGCAGCGGCTGCGGCAGGTCCTGGCTTCGGGGGAATCCCGGGGGGCGCCGGCCGGCGGGTACGGCGAGAACCGCGCGGCGATCCGTGACGTGCTCGGCTGGAACACCGTCTGGGACCCGGCCAACCGGCAGGTCTACACGGCGGCGACCAGGGCCTGGATCGCGCGCAAGTTCGGCGGGTTCGGCGTCTGGCAGATCGACGGGTTCCTGCACTCGGTCCTCGCCGCGCATCTCGGCGCGGGCCGGCTCGCCTGGGACAACGTGGCCGCGGTGCTGGCCGGGCGCACTCCGCGCGGGAACCTGACCGCGTTGCGCGCGGCGACCACGTACTGGGAGGACCGGTCGCACCCGCCGGTCGGCGCGCACTCGTGCTGGACGGTCCAGGCCATGACGCCAGACGACGACGCGGCCACCGCGGCGGCGGATGTGCTGGCTGGCGCGTTCGACTGGTGGTTCCGCACCCGGGACGGCAACGGGAACGGGCTGCTGGAGTACGGCTCCTCGCCGGTGGGCGACGGGCACTTCGTGCACACCCGGCAGGCCGCGATGGACGAGGCGGCGAACGACAACTCGCCGGTGTTCGACGACGCGCGGTTCGACCTTTCCGCGCACACCCTGGACCTGGAGGACGTCGGCCTGAACAGCCTGCTGGTGCACGAGGGCAGCGTGCTGGCGCGGCTGCTGCCCGGGGACGACCGTCTTGCCGGGCGCGCGGCTGAGCTGGCGGAAGCCGTGCGGACGCGGCTGTGGGACCGCGAGCGTGAGGTGTTCGCCGGGCGGCTGTGGAGCGGGGAGTTCACCAGGAGCCTGTCCCCGACCAGCTTCTACCCGCTGCTGGCCGGGATCGCGACGCCGGCCCAGGCCGAGGCCATGGTGCAGCGCTGGCTGGCCGACCCGCGCGAGTTCGGCGGGCCGTACCCGGTGGCCGGGACGCCGCATTCCGATCCGGCCGCGCTGGACAACGTGTACTGGCGGGGGCGGGTCTGGCCGTGCTTCAACTACCTTGTCTACCTCGGGCTGCGCCGGTACCGGTTCGACGAGCAGGCCTCGTGGCTCGCGTCGCGCGGGCTGGAGATGTTCCGCCGGGGCTGGGCCGGGCGGCGGAGCTACGAGAACTTCAGCCAGCAGACCGGCGACGGCGGCGACTCGGTGGACGCCGAGCCGTTCTACACCTGGGGCACACTGCTGCCGATGATCGCGGAGCTGGAGGTGTTGGGCACCGATCCGTGGGACGGGACCTGCTTCGGCTGCGCCGGGTCCGACAGCCGTTCTGCGGTGGGGTACGTGGGCGGTCTTGGGTACTCGGTGGAACTCGGGCCCGGCTCCACGGCGCTGTCGCGCGACGGCGTGCCGCTGCTGCGTGCCGACGTGCGCGGCCGGTTCCGGCGGCTGACGGTCGAGGACGCCCGGCTGTCGGTGGAGCTGCCGCCCGCCGCCGCGGACTTCACGATGGAACTTGCCGTCGGCGGCGTGGTGACCCTCGACGGCACCAGGGCTCCGGAGAGCAGGCTCGGCCCGATCCGGCGCGACGGCGACGGCCGGGACTGGCTCCCGATCAGCATCCCCCGTTCGGCGCAGCCCCGCCGTCTAGAGATCCTCCGCCCCCCGCCCCACTGACCCTCCTCCCCCGTTTGCCACCCCGCCCGCCGCC
>JASHOI010000115.1 GCA_030041195.1 Streptosporangiaceae bacterium
GGCCGGGGGCAGCGCGTACAGCCACACCAGGCCGACCAGCGTTCCGGCCAGCGCCGCGGGGGAGTAGCGCAGCTGCGTGTAGGCGCTGCGGGCGATCATGTTCCACAGGCCGGACAGGCGCGGGTACGGCCTGCGGCTGACCACGCTGGTGGTGAGCCCGAGCCAGCAGCGCACCGGTTCCGGCGGGCGCTTCAGCAGCCGGCCGAGCGCCACGTCGTCAATGCGGGCGCCGCGGATCCGCTGCAGGCCGCCCGCAGCCTGCAGCGCGTCGCGGCGCACCAGCATGCACCCGCCGGCGGCGGCCGCGGTGCGCGCCCCCGGCCTGTTGACCCGCCGGAACGGGTAGAGCTGGGCGAAGAAGTAAACGAACGCCGGTACCAGCAGCCGCTCCCAGAAGCTGGCCGCCCGCAGCAGCGCCATCTGCGAGACGAGCCCGCGGTCGTCCGCCTCGGCCGCACGGACCAGGGCGGCGACGGTGCCGGGCGCGTAGCCGATGTCGGCGTCGGTGAACAACACGTAGCTGGCGTCGCCCGCCGAGCGCAGCCCCTGCTCCATGGCCCAGACCTTGCCCGCCCAGCCGGCCGGGGTCGGGCAACCGGCCACGAGGCGTAGCCGTTCCGGCCCGTTTTGCCGGGATAGCGTCCGGGCGACGGACGCGGTGCCGTCGGAACTGTCGTCGTCGACGAGCACAACCGTGAAGACGCCGGGGTAATCCTGCCCGAGGAGCGTCGGCAGCGTGCCGGGCAGCACCGCCGCCTCGTTCCTGGCCGGCACGACCGCGGCCACGCTCGGCCACGCCGGCGGGTCGGCGGCCGCCGACGGCAGCCGCTGGCCGGTGCGCCAGTAACCCCCGTGGCCGGCCAGCAGGTACGCCCAGGTGATCGCCGCGAGGACGCACGCGGCGGCGAGGATCGGCACCGGCACAGCGTGGCACATCGTGCCGCGGCGCCGGCCGCGTGCCCGGCGCAATGACCGCTCGACCGCGGCCGCGCGCATAGAGTTGCTTCGTGGCAGATCCGGCGACCTACCGGCCGGCTCCCGGCTCGATCCCCGAGTCCCCGGGCGTCTACCGGTTCCGCGACGAGCGGGGCCGCGTGATCTACGTCGGCAAGGCCAAGAACCTGCGGTCCCGGCTGAACTCCTACTTCGCCGACTTCGCGGGGATGCACCCGCGCACCCAGTCCATGGTGCGGTCGGCGGCCGCGGTGGACTGGACCGTGGTCGGCACCGAGGTGGAGGCGCTCCAGCTCGAGTACTCCTGGATCAAGGAGTTCGACCCCCGGTTCAACGTCCGGTACCGCGACGACAAGAGCTACCCGTACCTGGCCGTCACCATGGACGAGGAGTACCCGCGGGTGATGGTGATGCGGGGCGCGCGGCGGCGCGGGGTTCGGTACTTCGGCCCCTACTCGCACGCCTGGGCGATCAGGGAGACCGTGGACACGCTGCTGCGGGTGTTCCCGGTCCGGACCTGCTCGGCCGGGGTGTTCAAGCGGGCGGGCCAGATCGGCAGGCCCTGCCTGCTCGGCTACATCGGCAAGTGCTCGGCGCCGTGCGTGGGCCGGATAGACGCGCTGTCGCACCGGCATCTGGCCGAGGAGTTCTGCGACTTCATGGCCGGCCAGACCGGGAAGTTCATCCGGCGGCTCGAGAACGAGATGCGCCGCGCCGCCGACGCCGAGGAGTACGAGCGCGCCGCGCGGCTCCGCGACGACATCCAGGCCCTGAACCGGGCCCTGGAGAAGCAGGCGGTGGTGCTCGGCGGCGGCACCGACTGCGACGTGATCGCGCTGGCCGAAGACCAGCTCGAGGCGGCCGTGCAGGTGTTCTACGTGCGCGGCGGGCGGGTACGCGGGCAGCGGGGCTGGGTGGTCGACAAGGTTGAGGAGATCACCCCGGGCGAGCTCGTCGAGCAGTTCCTCGGCCAGGTATACGGCGAGGACCCGGTGGCCAGGCAGAACGCCGCGACCCGCACCGAGCGCGCGCAGCGCGGCGGCCAGCGACGGGCGATCGGTGACAGCCAGCGGCCCGACGCGCCGGTGCCGCGCGAGGTCCTGGTGCCGGTGCTGCCGCCCGGGGCCGAGGCGCTCGAGGAATGGCTCGGCGAGCGGCGCGGCGGCCGGGTGAGCCTGCGGGTCCCGCAGCGCGGGGACAAGAAGGCCCTGCTCGACACCGTCGCCAGGAACGCCGCCGAGGCGCTGGCGCTGCACAAGACCAAGCGTGCCAGCGACCTGACCACCCGGAGCCGTGCGCTGCACGAGATCCAGGAGGCGCTCGGCCTCGACGAGGCACCGCTGCGGATCGAGTGCTACGACGTCTCCAACCTGCAGGGCACGCACGTCGTGGCGTCCATGATCGTTTTTGAGGACGGCCTGGCCCGCAAGTCCGAGTACCGCAGATTCAGCATCCGCGGCGTGGACGGCACCGACGACGTCGCCTCGATCCACGAGGTCATCTCGCGCCGGTTCCGGCGCTACCTCGAGGAGCGGGAGGAAACCGGCGAGCTCGACGTGCTCGGCGACCGGGAGGAAGACGACGAGCCCGGCGTGGTCACGCCGCCGCGCCGCAAGTTCGCCTACCCGCCGAACCTGGTGGTCATCGACGGCGGGCCGGCCCAGGTGGCGGCCGCGGCCCGGGCCCTCGAGGAGCTGAGCATCGACGACGTGTCGGTCTGCGGCCTGGCCAAGCGCCTCGAGGAGGTCTGGCTGCCCGGCGCGGACGGCCCGGTGATCATGCCGCGCACCAGCGAGGGGCTCTACCTGCTGCAGCGGGTGCGGGACGAGGCGCACCGGTTCGCGATCACCTACCACAGGAAGAAGCGGTCGGCGGCGCTCACGACCAGCGAGCTCGACGCGGTTCCCGGGCTCGGCCCGGCCCGGAAGGCCACGCTGCTGCGGCATTTCGGCTCCGTTCGCCGGATCGCGGGAGCTAGCGTGGACGAGATAGCCGGCCTGCCGGGCATCGGGCCGCGGATCGCCGAGACGATCGCGGCGGCCCTGCACCCAGGTACGGCGACAGTCAGCGGGGGAGGTACGCCGTGAGGCCCGACAGCCCGGCGGACGGGGAGGGCCCGGTCCCGGAGATCGTCATCATCACCGGCATGTCGGGGGCCGGCCGGAGCACGGCGGCGAAGTCGCTCGAGGACCTCGACTGGTTCGTGGCCGACAACCTGCCGCCGGACCTGCTGCCGACCATGCTGGATCTGGCCGGGCGGGCCCAGGGCGCGGTGCCCAGGCTGGCCGCGGTCGTCGACGTGCGCAGCCGCGCGTTCAGCACCGACCTGAAGTCGGTCGTCGGCGACCTCGAGGCCAGGGGCACCCGGCCCTACATCGTGTTCCTCGAGGCCAGCGACGAGACCCTGGTCCGCAGGTTCGAGAGCGTGCGCCGCCCCCATCCGCTGCAGGAGGGCCGCCGGGTCGTGGACGGGATCGCCGCCGAGCGCGAGCAACTGCAGGGGGTCCGCGGCGAGGCCGACCTGGTGCTGGACACGTCGCGGCTCAACGTGCATGAGCTGCGGGCCATGATGCGGGATGCCTTCGGCGGCGACGCGGAAACCGCGATGCGCGTGAACGTCGTGTCGTTCGGGTTCAAGTACGGGCTGCCGGTCGACGCCGACATGGTGGCTGACTGCCGGTTCCTGCCCAATCCGCACTGGGTCCCCGACCTTGCCCCGCTGACCGGGCAGGACGAGGCGGTCAGGCAGTACGTCCTTGGCCAGGAGGGCGCGGCCGAGTTCCTCGGCTGCTACGTCGACGCGGTGCGGGTGACGCTGGCGGGCTACCAGCGCGAGGGAAAGCACCACGTGATGCTCGCGGTGGGCTGCACCGGCGGGAAGCACCGCAGCGTCGTGATGGCCGAGCAGATCGCCGCCCGGCTGGGCGGCTCGGGGGCGACCGTGCGCGTGCTGCACAGAGACCTAGGACGCGAGTGAACGACGGGATGGCGGATCGCCCCGGGCGAGCGGGACGCCCGGTGAGCCCCAAGGTTGTGGCGTTCGGCGGCGGCCACGGCCTGTTCGCCTCGCTGTCCGCGCTGCGTAGGGTGACCCGCCAGCTCACCGCGGTGGTGACCGTGGCCGACGACGGCGGTTCCAGCGGCAGGCTGCGCCGGCAGTACGGCGTGCTGCCGCCCGGGGACCTGCGCATGGCCCTGGCGGCGCTGTGCGGCGACGATGCCTGGGGCACCACGTGGAGCCGCGTTGTGCAGCACCGCTTCACCGGTGACGCCGAGCTCGGCGGCCACGCGGTCGGCAACGTCCTGATCGTGGCGCTCTGGGAGCTTCTCGGCGACACCGTGCAGGGCCTGGACTGGGTCGGGCGCCTGCTCGGCGCGCACGGGCGGGTGCTGCCGATGGCCTCGGTCCCGCTCGATCTCGCCGCCGAGGTCGAGGGCGCCGATCCGTCCCGCCCCTACGAGATCAGCACCGTTCGCGGCCAGGTCGCATGCGCGACAACCACCGGGCGGGTACGGTCGATGTCATTGATTCCCGCTGACCCGCCCGCGTGCCCCGAGGCAGTGGCCGCGGTCGGGGCGGCGGACTGGGTGGTCCTCGGGCCCGGTTCCTGGTTTACCAGCGTGCTCCCGCACCTGCTGGTCCCAGGGCTCGCCGATGCGCTGGTGACCACGCAGGCGCGCAGGCTGGTCGCGCTGAACCTGGCGCCGCAGCCGGGCGAGACCGAGGGGTTCTCGCCGCACGCACACCTGGAGGTACTGGCCGACCATGCTCCGGAGCTGACCGTAGACGTGGTGCTCGCTGACCGCGGCGCGGCCAGCGGTTCCTGGGCCGAGCTGGAAAAGGCGGCCGCCGTTCTCGGCGGCAGGCTGGTGCTGGCGGACCTGGCCATGGGGGACGGATCGCCGCGCCACGATCCGCGGCTGCTGGCGGGCGCATTCGCGCAGATTTTCGAGGGGGAGTGACACCGATGGCCATGACTGGCCTGGTGAAGGACGAGCTCAGCCGGATCGTCGTGCTGAAGCCCTGCTGCCGCAAGGCAGAGGTGTCCACGCTGCTGCGGTTCGCTGGTGGGCTGCACCTGGCCGCGGGCCGGATCGTGGTCGAGGCGGAACTCGACACCGGGGCGGCGGCGCGGCGGCTCCGCAAGGACGTTGCCGAGGTGTTCGGCCATTCCTCGGAGCTGATCGTGCTGGCCCCCAGCGGCCTGCGCAAGGGCAACCGCTACGTGGTGCGGGTGACCAAGGACGGCGAGAGCCTGGCCCGCCAGACCGGCCTGGTCGACGGCCACGGCCGCCCGGTGCGCGGGCTGCCCCGGCAGGTGGTGTCCGGGACCACCTGTGACTGCGAATCCGCATGGCGGGGGGCCTTCCTGGCGCACGGCAGCCTCACCGAGCCGGGCCGCTCGATGTCGCTCGAGGTCACCTGCCCCGGCCCGGAGGCCGCCCTGGCCATGGTCGGCGCGGCGCGCCGGCTCAAGATCCACGCCAAGGCTCGCGAGGTGCGCGGGGTGGACCGGGTCGTGATCAGGGATGGCGACGCGATCAGCGCGCTGCTGACCAGGCTCGGCGCGCACGACTCCATGCTCGCCTGGGAGGACCGGCGGATGCGCCGCGAGGTCCGGGCGACGGCGAACCGGCTCGCCAACTTCGACGACGCCAACCTGCGGCGCAGCGCCAGAGCCGCGGTCGCCGCGGGCGCCAGGGTCGAGCGGGCGCTCGAGATTCTCGGCAACGGCGCCCCCGAGCACCTGATCGTGGCGGGCGAACTGCGGATCAAGCACCGCCAGGCCAGCCTGGAGGAACTCGGCCAGCTCGCCGAGCCCGCGCTGACCAAGGACGCGATCGCCGGCCGAATCCGCAGGCTGCTGGCGCTGGCCGACCGGCGTGCCATCGAACTCGGCATCCCTGGCACCGAGGCGCATCTGACCGCGGAGATGCTCGCGCCCTGACCGGCGCGCGTTCCTGATCCTTTCGTTCCTGCTCAGACACGTCCCTGGCGCTGCGCGCCAAGCGCCCGCCAAGCCGCTTCCAAGCGGTGCCGCGCAGACTGCGCCCGGGGAACTCCTGTCGAGAGAAGGAACGGTATGAGACGATCACGCGCCGCCGTGGCGGCGTGCGCAGCGGCGTGCGCTCTGGTCGCGGCGGGCTGCTCGACCAGCAGTTCGGCGCCGGCGGGCAGCACGCCGGTTACCGGCGGGACGGCGGTGATGGCCGAGCCGGCGTCGGCCACGCCGAACTACATCTTCCCGTACGCGAGCAGCACCGTCATCAGCGACCTCAACGTCTTCGACCTGGAGTATCTGCTGTACCGGCCGCTGTACTGGTTCGGCAACGGCGTGCAGCCGACGGTGAACACGTCGCTGAGCCTGGCCAACGCGCCGACGTTCAACGGCGACAAGGTCACGATCACGCTGAAGCACTACATGTGGTCCAACGGCACCCCGGTGACCGCGCAGGACGTGATGTTCTGGCTGAACATGGAGCTGGCCGTGCCCGCCGATTACGGCGCGTACACCGGCTTCCCGGCGAACGTGAAGGACATCACGGTGGTCAGCCCGACCGAGCTGACCATGGTCATGGACAAGTCGTACAACCCGACCTGGTTCCTGTACAACCAGCTCAGCCAGATCACCCCGATGCCCGCCGCGTGGGACCGGACCGCGTCCGGGTCGTCCAGCTGTGCCACCACGGTCAGCGACTGTGCCGCGGTCTACAACTACCTCAACGACCAGGCCAAGGACATGACCACGTACGTGAGCTCGCCGCTGTGGTCGATCGTGGACGGGCCGTGGAAGCTGAGCGCGTTCAACGCCGACGGGCACGTCACGTTCGTGCCGAACAAGTCCTACTCGGGCCCGGTGAAGCCGAAGCTGGCGGCGTTCGAGGAGGTGCCGTTCACCACGGATGCGGCCGAGTACGACGTGCTGCGGTCGCCGAGTTCCAGCACCAAGATCGATGTCGGGTACCTGCCGCAGCAGGACGCGCCGGTCAAGCCCGCCGGCGCGACCGTGGGCGCGAACCCGGTGCCCGGGTACACGCTGACCCCCTGGCGGCAATGGGGCATCAGCTACTTCCCGGTCAACTTCAACTCGACCACGGGCAACGGGCCGATCATCAGGCAGCTGTACTTCCGGGAGGCGCTCGAGGACCTGATGGACCAGGCCGCGATCATCAGCGGGCCGCTGCGCGGCTATGGCATACCCACGCCGGGCCCGGTTGGATCCTTCCCCACAACGGCGTGGCTGTCGTCGCAGGGCAAGGCCAGCAACCCGTTCCCGTTCAGCCCGGCGAAGGCGAAGTCGCTGCTGACCAGCCACGGCTGGAAGGTGGTACCGAACGGGGTCTCGACGTGCGTCAAGCCGGGCACGGGCGCCGGCAAGTGCGGCGCCGGGATCAAGATGGGGCAGGGGATGAGCTTCAACTTCCCGTACTCCACCGGGATCGCCTGGATCCAGTCGGAGATGACCCAGCTGCAGTCCAACGCGGCGTCGATCGGGATCAAGCTGAACCTGGAGCCCAAGCCGTTCGACCAGGTTCTGTCCATCGCCGGGGGCAACTGCGTGCTCGCCAAGCTGCCGTGCAACTGGGACATGGCCGACTGGGGACTCGGCTGGTCGTTCTCGCCCGACTACCTGCCGACCGGCGAGGAGCTCTTCCTGCCCACCGACCTGGCCAACTCCAGCGGGTACAGCAACGCCACCAACGACGCGCTGATCGAGAAGACGCTGACCAGCAGCAACGTGCAGTACATGTACCAGTGGCAGAACTACCTGTCGGCCCAGCTGCCGTACATCTGGCAGCCCTCGGCCGATTATCAGCTCAGCGAGGTTGCCGACAACCTGAAGGGCGTGACACCGCTGAGCAGCACGATCAGCATCAACCCGGAGGACTGGTACTTCGTAAAGTGAGACCTGCGGGGCCCCGCACCCCCCCGGGGCCCCGCACCCCCGGCACCCCGAACCCAGACCACCGCACATCTCCCAGAAGCAAGCGGACCAGCCACGGCGCGGTCACCCCACCACCGCGCCGCGGCTTTGCAGTCGTGCGGGCGGTGTATCGTTCGGTCGGGCGGGCGGCGCGGCCTGCCCAGCCGACTGGACGAGCAAATACGACAAGGAGAACGCAGCGGTGACTGTCCGGGTGGGCATCAACGGGTTTGGCCGGATCGGCCGGAATTTCTGGCGGGCGGTGCACGCCGGAGCGGCGGGCGCGGCGGGCATCGAGATCGTCGCGGCCAACGACCTGACCGACGACGCGACCTTGGCGCACCTGCTGAAATACGACACCGTCCTGGGCACCCTCGACGTGGACGTCTCGGCCTCCGGCAACGTGATCAAGGCGGGCGACCAGGAAATCCGGGTGCTGGCGGAGCGGGATCCCTCGGCGCTGCCCTGGCGTGACCTGGGCGTCGACGTCGTGATCGAGTCGACCGGCCGGTTCACCAAGGCGGACGACGCCCGGGCCCACCTCGCGGCCGGCGCCCGGAAGGTGATCATCTCCGCGCCGGCCACCGGCGAGGACATCACGATCGTGATGGGCGTGAACGACGCCGCCTACAACCCGGCGGCGCACAACATCATCTCCAACGCGTCGTGCACCACGAACTGCGTCGCGCCCATGGCCAAGGTGCTGCAGGACAGCTTCGGGATCGTCAAGGGATTCATGACCACGATCCACGCGTACACCAACGACCAGGTCATCCTGGACTTCCCGCACAAGGACCTGCGCCGGGCCCGGGCCGCGGCGCAGAACATCATCCCGACCACGACCGGCGCGGCCAAGGCGACCGCGCTGGTGCTGCCGGAGCTGAAGGGGAAGCTGGACGGGCGCGCAATGCGGGTGCCGGTCCCGGATGGCTCGGTCACCGATCTGGTCGTGCAGCTGGAGCGCGAGGCGACCGTTGACGAGATCAACGCGGCGTACCAGGCCGCCGCCGACGGCCCGCTGAAGGGATACCTGTACTACACGGCCGACCCCATCGTGTCCTCGGACATCGTCGGCACCCCGTGGTCGTGCACGTTCGACTCACTGCTCACGATGGCCAACGGCGACCAGGTCAAGGTCATCGGCTGGTATGACAACGAGTGGGGGTACTCCAACCGGCTCGCCGACCTGGCCGCCCTGGTGGGTGCCGGGCTGGCCGGCCGCGACTGAGGGCGCCGCCGTGCGGGGGATAGATGATCTCGACGTCGAGGGCAAGACCGTACTGCTGCGCGCCGACCTGAACACGCCGCTCGACGGGACGAGAATCACCGACGACGGCCGGATCCGGGCCAGCCTGCCGACGATCACCAGGCTCCTCGGCCGGGGTGCGAGGATCTTGGTCATCGCGCACCTGGGCCGTCCGTCAGGAGCCAGTTACGCCGAGCGGGCCGCCGGTGGCCCGTCGCTGCGGCCGGTCGCCGAGCGGCTCTCGGAGCTGCTTGGCCAGGAGGTGCCGCTCGCCGCCGACGTGGCCGGGGAGTCCGCGGCAGCGCTCGCGGCCGGCCTCGCGGACGGGGAGATCGGGATGGTGGAGAACATCCGCTTCGAGCCGGCCGAGACCAGCAAGGACGACGCCGAGCGAGCCGGCCTCGCCCGGCGGCTCGCGGCGCTGGCGGGACCGGATGGACGGTACGTGGCCGACGGGTTCGGCGCCCTGCACCGCAAGCACGCCAGCGTGTACGACCTGCCGGCGCTGCTGCCGCACGCCGCAGGGAACCTGGTACTTGACGAGGTCGCGGTGCTCCGCAGGCTCACCGAGAACCCGGAGCGGCCGTACGTCGTTGTGCTCGGCGGCGCGAAGCCCTCGGACAAGCTGGCGGTCATCGCCAACCTGATCGGCAGCGCCGACCGGCTGATCATCGGCGGCGGGATGTCCTACACGTTCCTCAAGGCGCAGGGACACGAGGTGGGCAAGTCACTGCTGGAGGAGGACATGATCCCGCGGGTGACCGAGCTGCTCGCCGAGGCGGACCGGCGCGGGGTCGAGGTGGTGCTTCCGGTCGACCTGGTCGCGGCGACGCACTACGGTGCCGACGCCGAGCACGAGCCGGTGCTGGTCACCGAGTTCCCCGCCGACCGGGAAAGCCTCGACATGGGCCCGGCTACCAGGGCGCGGTTCGCCGAGAAGCTCGCGGACGCCAAGACCGTGTTCTGGAACGGCCCGGTCGGCGTGTTCGAGTTCCCCGCGTTCTCCGAAGGCACCCGTGCGGTCGCCGAGGCGATCGGCAGGGTGGACGGGCTGACCGTGGTCGGTGGCGGTGACTCGGCGGCCGCGGTCCGGATCCTCGGAATTCCCGAGGACTCGTTCACGCACATCTCGACCGGCGGCGGGGCCAGCCTTGAGTACCTCGAGGGCCGGCGGCTGCCCGGGCTCGTGGCCCTGGACGACGGGTCGGCGGCGTGAGCCAGGCGCCGGTCAGGAAACCGCTGGTCGCCGGCAACTGGAAGATGCACAACAACCATTTCCAGGCCATTGCGCTGACCCAGAAACTGGCGTTCATGCTGACCGACAAGGACTTTGACGCCGTCGACGTGGCCATCCTGCCGGCCTTCACGTCCCTGCGCAGCGTGCAGACGCTGGTCGAGGGCGACAAGCTCCGGCTGTCCTACGGCGCGCAGGACATCTCTGAGCACGACGAGGGCGCGTACACCGGCGACGTCTCGGGGCCGATGCTGGCCAAGCTCGGCTGCCAGTACGTGCTGGCCGGCCATTCCGAGCGGCGCCGGTACCACCACGAGGACGACGCGCTGGTGAACGCCAAGGTAAAGGCGGCTCTGAGGTCAGCGATCACCCCGGTGCTGTGCATCGGCGAGCCGCTCGAGGTGCGCCAGGCCGGTAACCAGATCCCGTACACGCTTACCCAGCTGGACGGCGGCCTGGCCGGTCTCACGGGCGAGCAGGTTGCGGGCATGGTCGTGGCCTACGAGCCGGTCTGGGCGATCGGGACCGGCGAGGTGGCAACTCCCGAGGACGCCCAGGAAGTCTGCGGCGCCATTCGCGGCCGCGTTTCGGCCGTTCATGGGGACGGAGTGGCAGCCGGTGCGCGTATTCTGTATGGCGGGTCGGTGAAGCCAGACAACATGGCCGCGATCATGGCGCAACCGGACATCGATGGGGGCTTGGTGGGTGGTGCCAGCCTCGATGCCGGGGAATTCGTCAGGATCTGCAGGTATCGTGAGCTGAGCGCCACCACCTGAGCGAAACGCCCGGAGGGGACCGGAACCAGCAGTGACACTCGCAATCTCAATCGTCCTGATCATCACGAGCCTGCTCATGGTCGTGCTCGTGCTGCTGCACAAGGGCAAGGGCGGCGGCCTGTCCGACCTCTTCGGCGGGGGAGTCTCGTCAACTCTGGGGTCATCGTCGGTTGTCGAGCGGAACCTCGACCGGATCACGGTCTTCACCGGGATCCTGTGGTTCCTCTGCATCGTCGGCCTTGGCCTGCTGCTTAACCGCTAACAGCGGTGGCGGTCGGGCCGACAATCTCATCACGCACGCCAGGATTCAGCGGGTCATGGAGCAAGAGGTGAGCAGTGAGTAGTGGCAACGCCATCCGCGGCAGCCGCGTCGGCGCAGGCCCGATGGGTGAGGCAGAGCGCGGCGAGGCCGCACCGCGGGTTCGGGTGTCGTTCTGGTGCTGCAACCAGCACGAGACCGTGCCCAGTTTCGCCAGCGACGCTGCGGTCCCCGAAACGTGGGACTGCCCGCGGTGCGGATACCCGGCCGGCCAAGACCAGGCCAACCCGCCGGCGCCGCCGCACGCGGAGCCATACAAGACGCACCTGGCTTACGTGAAGGAGCGGCGCAACGACACCGACGGCGCGGCGATCCTGGCCGAGGCCCTGGACCGGCTCCGCAGGGGCGCCTGATCACGGCAGCCAGCCGGTGCCCCCCATCCGCCATGCCGCGCCCGCCACGGCCGTGATCCCGGCCACCTTCACCGCCGCGCTCACGGCAGGACCAGAGCCTCGGCGCGGCCAGCGCCGCTTGATCACACGATGTATGTAGCCGGGCTTGCGGCATAGGTCCGGCCGCTTGGCGCGGTCCGTTCGAACCAGCCCGGTTTGACCTGCCGTAGCTTCCAGCGGGGGTGCTGCTTGAGCTGGTGGTCGCGTCGGCACGCACCGCCGCACTTGCAGCGGCTGTTTGCGTCGTTGGCCAGTCCTTAAGTGCGGTCGGCCAGCAATTCGTTGCTCTACGCCAAAGCGCGCTCACGCCTGGTATGCGGACGCCGCAGAATCGGCCAGCTCATCCGAATCCAGGTCCGGTTTACCCGTGCCAGGCAGCTGTTTTCCATGATCTTGGTGTCTGAGTACCTCATAGCGGTATTAATCAACCATGATCATGGAAAAGCCCGCACAACCAAGATCAAACCTGCGTGTTGATCATCTGCGGCGGCTAAGGATCCGGCGTTGGCGAAGTCCCGGGCGCTGGCACGCCTCCGCGACCCTGGTACGCGAAGCGGCCGGGCGCTAGTGCGCGAAGCCCCCGCGCTCCTGGGTCGATCCTGGCATCAGCGGCGCCGGCGGGTGCGGGTGCGTCTCGAGCACCTGGACCTGCACCCTGAGGTCGTCGAGCAGGACGTCGGCCAGATCCCGGCTGAGCCCGTTCCTGACCACGATCCGGATCACGGCGGTGTCCTGCATGTCCTCGGGGAACGTGTAGGCCGGCACCAGCCACCCTCGCTGCCGCAGCCGCTCGGACAGGTCGAAGACCGTGTAGCCGGAGGCAACCGGGTCGCGGAGCTTGAACGCGAACACGGGCAGGTCACTGCCGTCGGTGAGCAACTCGAACGGGCCTATTTTCGCGATCTCGCTGGACAGGTACATGGCCACGTCCTGGCATGCTTGCTGGGTGTTCCGGTAGCCCTCGAAGCCGAGCCGGAGGAAGTTGTAGTACTGGGCGGCGACCTGGCCACCGGGCCGGGAGAAGTTCAGCGCGAACGTCGGCATCTCCCCGCCCAGGTAGTTGACCTTGAAGATCAGGTCCTCGGGCAGGGCCAGGCTGTCCCGCCACACCACCCAGCCCACCCCGGGGTAGACCAGGCCGTACTTGTGGCCGGAGGAGTTTATCGAGGCCACCCTGGGCACCCGGAAGTCCCACAGCAGATCCGGGTGCAGGAACGGCGCCACAAACCCGCCCGACGCGCCGTCCACGTGAATCGGGATGTCCAGTCCCTTGGCGGCCTTGAGCTTGTCGAGTTCCTCGTTGATCTCCAGCACCGGCTCGTAGCTGCCGTCCATCGTGGACCCCATCACCGCGACCACGCCGATCGTGTTCTCGTCACAACGGGCCGCCGCCTCGGTACCGGTCAGGTGCAGCCGGCCCGGCGCCATCGGCACCAGCTTCGGCTCGACCTGCCAGTACCGGCAGAACTTCTCCCAGCAGACCTGGACGTTGGAGCCCATCACCAGGTTCGGCTTGGCGGTGTCCGCCCGGCGCGCTCGCCAGCGCCACAGCAGGGCCATCCCGCCGAGCATGCACGCCTCGCTCGAGCCGGTGGTCGAGCAGCCGACGCCGGTAGCGAGCGTGGTGCCGTCGGGTGCCGGCTCGCAGCCGGGGGCGTGCCACAGCTCGGCAAGGATGTTCACGCAGCGCCGCTCCAGCTCGGCCGTCTGCGGGTACTCGTCCTTATCGATCATGTTCTTGTCGAAGCACTCGGCCATAAGCTGCTGGGCCTGCGGCTCCATCCAGGTGGTCACGAACGTGGCCAGGTTCAGCCTGGCGTTGCCGTCCAGGATCAACTCGTCCCGGACCGCCTGCAGCGCCGTATCCGGCAGCATGCCGTGCTCCGGTATCCGGTTGCGGGGCACCCGCAGGTGCAGCTCACGGACGTAGACGGGATTGATGTCAAGCTCGGAATCTTCTTCGGCTTCGTCGACCTTGCGGTGCAGTGCCATTCGTCGCTCCCGTTCGCCGACGCGGCGGGACCACCTCCCACCACCGTCGGGGACACGCTATCCGGTCAACCTCACCCGCCTCCCGTTACGCCCTCGCGGCGGTCAGGATCGCCGTCGCCCGGGCCGCGGCCGCCCGAACTCGCGGCACCGGGTCGGCGCTCAGGCCGGCCACGACGGCGAGCGCATCGCCGATCTCGCGCTTGGCGACCACTTTGGCGGCCATCTCGCGCACCCGCCACGACTCATCAGCCAGGGCCGTGAGCACCGCCTGCTGCGCACCGTCGTCCCACGCGTACAGCAGAGCGCGCGCCGCCCAGACCCGGAGGAAGTACCGCTGGTCCCGGCGCGGGTGCGGGCCGAGCACCGCCTCGGCCGCCGGGCCGCCGATGGCGAAGATGAACGGCCGGTCAGCTTCGCCGCCCGCCAGCAACGCGATACACGAGGCCACCACGTCGGCCTCGCCGCGGCGCGCGCACTCCTGCGCTACGCTCTGCCGCGGGGTCATGTCCCAGATCGCGCCGGGGTTCACGGTGCGCCGCCGCCGTTCAGCCGGTGGCTCGCAGGTACCGGCACAACAGGCTGCCGTCGTCCTCGAGCACGTGCGCCAGGCGCAGCCTGGCCACCGTGAAGGCGGCAGGGGAGGCCGGTGCAGGAGCCAGGATCCGGTCGGCGCTGCCGCCCTCCAGCACCGGGCTGAACGTCAGGCACAGATCATCGAGCAGCCCGGCGCCGGCGATCTGCCGGAGCAGAATCGGGCCGCCCTCTACGAGGATGTTCCGGTACCCGCGGGCCGCCAGCGCGTTCACGGCCGCCGACGGCGGCACCGTGTCCCGCCCGGCCACGACCACGTCGGCGTGGACTGCCGCGTCCTTCCGGCGGCCGACCGGGGCCTGCTCCGTGGTGAGCAGGATCGTGCGGGCTCCGCCGGCCGCCCCGGACAGCAGCGGGCTTGCGAGGTCCAGATCGATTTCCCTGGTCACGACCGCGATCGGCGGCGTGGGCGGCCGCCCTTCCCGCAGCTCCGGCCAGATCTCGCGCTCTCGGACCGGGCGGTACTTCTCCTCCCTTGCCGTGCCGGCCCCCACCAGGATCACGTCGGCGAGGCTGCGCAGCAACCGGAACACCAACCGGTCGGCATCGCCGGACAGCCCGCCGGTACGCCCGTTGAGGCTGCCGGCACCGTCGACGCTTTCGATCATGTTGGCGCGCAGCCATGCCGCCCCGGCCGGCGGGGCGGGGTATGCATAGAGCTCGGCCAGGGCGGCGACGCCGTCCGGCCCGATCTCCGGTGCGTCCGGGTCGGCGGGGAAGATCTTTCGCACGGCAAGCAGTCAACCAGACCGCTGAGAACCCGTGCCCGGCGGTCTCTCAGCTCGACCTCTCATCGACCGGTCTCTTGCGTCTCGGGCCGATCGGGGCAAGGGCGTGGCAGGACACGGGCCATCGTGAGGGACGTCTCCTGGGTGAGCTGCACTTCGGTCTGGGACCGGAGGTGGTCGCGCAGTTCGCCGGTGAATTCCCGGCGGACGTGATCTGGCCAGTTCAGCGACGTCGCTCTGGTGTTCTCCACGCCAATGACAGCCTCGGCAGGCCGGACGATCCGCTCCGCGTGCGTCTCGTGCACGGGCATCTCGAACAGGCCGGTGCCCGCGATCACCTCGGTGCCGGCAAAATGCGGCTGCCTTACCCAAAATGCGCCGGCCTTGCCCTGGCGCCGCCGTCGTCGCTGCGCGCGGCCCACATGCCGAGCAGGGCAGCGCCGAACGGGTCGTCGTAGCGCTCGGCGGTCTCCAGCAGGGCGAGCCAGCCGCCGGGGCGCAGCAGCCGTGCGGGCTTGCAGTACCTGACCTCGGGGTCGACCCAGTGAAAGGCGTTGCCCGAGACGATCAGGTCGAACGAGGCTTCGGGCGCAGCGAAGTCCTCAAAGGAAGCGGCCTCGAACCGCACCGCCGAGCCGGCAAGCCGCCGCCCGGCAGCGTTGATCATCGACGGGCTGAGGTCGATGGCCGTCAGGCGTAACCCGAAACGCGTTAAGCGCTCGGTGAGCTGGCCGGTGCCGCATCCGACCTCGAGCACCGCGCTGCCGGCGCCCAGGCCGGCGGTTGCCACGGCCAGCTCGACGATGCTGGCCGGATAGCCCAGCCGCGAAGCCTCGTAGAGCTCCGCGACGCTGTCGAACAGCGTCCGCTTGTGCCGCCGCTTGCTGCGCTCCTGTTCGGTCTCTGCTGCCACGCCCACAGCCCGACGGTAGAAGGTCTCACTCATACCAGCCGCCGGCGATCCCGCGCAGCACCATGATCGAGCGGCCGGCCAGCTCGATGCTCTGGCCCGGCCGCACGGTGATCGTCCCGGCGGTGCCGGGACCCGGAGCGCCCACCGCGGTCGCCGTGCTGATCAGCACCTCCCAGCGGGGCCCGAACCTGGCGCCGGGCACGCTGAACGTGACCGGTTCCCGGTTCGCGTTGAACAGCAGCAGGAAGCTGTCGTCGCGCACGCGTTCGCCGCGCGGCCCCGGCTCGGTGATCGCGTCGCCGTTCAGGAACACCGTGAGCGACCTGGCGTAACCGGTCTGCCAGTCGGTTTCGGTCATCTGCCGCCCGGCCGGGGTCAGCCAGACGATGTCCTGCAGGCCGCCGGACTCCCCATCCCCCGCCCACCTCCCCGGGCCATCTGCCCCCTCCATGCCGGCCGCGACCTGGCCGCTGAAGAACCTGCGGCGGCGGAAGACCGGGTGCGCGCGGCGCAGTTCCGACAGGACGCAGGTGAAGTCGATCAGGTCCTGCTGCTTCCGCGCCGCCTCCCAGTCGATCCAGGACACCTCGTTGTCCTGGCAGTAGGCGTTGTTGTTGCCCAGCTGGGTGCGGCTCATCTCGTCGCCGGCCAGCAGCATCGGCACGCCCTGCGAGCAGAACAGCGTGACCAGGAAGTTCCGCACCTGCCTGGCCCGGAGCTCGTTGACCGCCGGGCTGTCCGCCGGGCCCTCGGCACCGCAGTTCCATGACCGGTTGTCGTCCGTGCCGTCCCGGTTGTAGTCGCCGTTCGCCTCGTTGTGCTTGCGGTCGTAGCTGACCAGGTCCCGGAGCGTGAACCCGTCGTGGCAGGTGACAAAGTTGACCGACGCGACCGGGCGCCGCGCGCTCGTCTCGTACAGGTCGCTCGATCCGGTCAGCCGGGAGGCGAACTCCGGCAGCGTGGCCGCCCTGCCGCGCCAGAAGTCGCGGACGGTATCCCGGTACTTGCCGTTCCACTCCGTCCACAGCGGCGGGAAGTGGCCGACCTGGTAGCCGCCCTGGCCCACATCCCACGGCTCGGCGATGAGCTTGACCTGGGACACCGCCGGATCTTGCTGAACCAGGTCGAAGAAGGCCGACAGCCGGTCCACGTCGTGCAGCTCCCGGGCCAGGGCGGCGGCGAGGTCGAACCGGAACCCGTCGACGTGCATGTCCAGGATCCAGTACCGCAGCGAGTCCATGATCAGCTGCAGCGGGTGCGGGTTCCGCACGTTGAGGCTGTTGCCGCAGCCGGTGTAGTCCAGGTACTGCTGCGGGTTGCCGGGGGCGAGCTGGTAGTAGGCGGCGTTGTCGATGCCGCGGAACGACAGGGTCGGGCCGAGCGCGCCTGCCTCGGCCGTGTGGTTGTAGACCACGACGAGTATGACCTCGATGCCGGCCGCGTGCAGCGCCCTCACCATCGCCTTGAACTCGGCGACGTGGCCGTACGGGCTTGCGGACGAGGAGTAGCGGTTGTCCGGCGCGAGGAACGCGATCGTGTTGTAGCCCCAGTAGTTGGTCAGGCCACGCCGCACCAGGGCAGGCTCGGGCACGCGCTGATGCACCGGCATCAGCTCCACGGCCGTCACGCCGAGCCTGGTCAGATGGTCGATGACCGCGGGATGAGCCATCCCGGCGTAACTGCCGCGCTGCTCGGGCGGCACCTCCGGATGCCGCAGGGTCAGCCCGCGCACGTGCGCCTCGTAGATCAGCGTCTCGTGATAGGGGGTGCGGGGCGGCCGGTCGTCACCCCAGTCGAAATATGGATTTACCACCACGTTCCGGGGCATGAACGGGGCGCTGTCCTCGGTGTTCAGCACCGACGGGTTGCCGTGCTGGTAGGAGTACACCGCCTGGTGCCAGATCACCTCGCCTTCGACGGCCTTGCCGTAGGGGTCGAGCAGCAGCTTCGCCGGGTTGCACCGGTGGCCGCGCTCCGGCTGGTAGGGGCCATACACGCGGTATCCGTACCGCTGGCCGGGATCTACGCCGGGGAGGTAACAGTGCCAGACGAGCCCGTCCACCTCGGTGACCGGGATCCGGGTCTCCCCGCCGCGCCCGCCGTCGTCGCCGGCATCGAACAGGCACAGCTCGACCCGCTCCGCGACCTCGGAAAACAGGGCAAAATTCGTTCCTGCACCGTCCCAGGTAGCGCCGAGCGGGTACGGGGTTCCCGGCCAGACCTGCATCCGCAGACCCTACCCGGGGATGCTGACACGGGCCCGGTCGAGCACCGGATCAAGGTCCAGTCCGTCCGGGAGGGTCCCGAACGGGCCGCCGGGGCCGCCCGACGGCTCGGAGCCGAGCCTGGAGGCGCAGAACGCGTCGGCGACCGCGGCTGGAGCGTGCCGTACCAGCAGCGACGCCTGCAGGGTCAGCGTGATCAGCCCGGCCAGCCGCCTGGCGCCATACTGACCCGCCCACCTCCCCATTCCCCCTTCACTGTCCGCACCGGCGGCCTCCTTCAGCGTGCAGCGCAGCCGCTCGGCCGCGGCGTCCAGGCGGCGGTCGGCGCCGGCCGCGAGATCGATCTCGGCGAGCAGCGCGTCGGCGGATCCGGGGGAGCGGGCCAGCGCGCGGAGCACGTCGAGCGCGGTCACGTTGCCGGAGCCTTCCCACACCGAGTTCAGCGGCGCGTCCCGGTACAGCCTCGGCATGCCCGACTCTTCGATGTACCCGTTCCCGCCCAGGCACTCCAGCGCCTCGCCGGTGACCATGGGCGCGCGCTTGCACACCCAGTACTTGGCCGCGGGCAGCGCCAGCCGCAGCAGCGCGGCCTCGGCGGCGTCGCCGCGCGAGCCGCGGCCGGCCGCGCCGGCCAGCCGCATCGCGACGGTGGTGGCCGCCTCCGACTCCAGCGCGAGGTCGGCGAGGACCGATGCCATCAGCGGGTGCGCGGCGAGCGTGGTGCCGAACGAGCGGCGGATGCCGGCGTAGTGCACGGCCGTCACGCACCCCAGCCTGATCGCGGCGGCGCTGCCGATCACACAGTCCAGCCTCGTCGCGCTCACCATCTCGATGATCGTGGCCACGCCCCGGCCAAGCTCACCGACCGGCCAGGCGAACGCGGCGTCGTACTCGACCTCGGACGAGGCGTTGGACCTGTTGCCCAGCTTGTCCTTGAGCCGCTGGATGCGCATGGCGTTGCGGCTGCCGTCGGGCAGCACCCGGGGGAGCAGGAAGCAGGTCAGCCCCTCCGGAGCCTGGGCCAGGACAAGGAACAGGTCGCACATGGGCGCCGAGCAGAACCACTTGTGCCCGGTGAGCTGGTAGCCGTCGCCTGCCGGGACAGCCCTGGTGGTGTTCGCCCTGACGTCGGAACCGCCCTGCTTCTCGGTCATGGCCATGCCGGCCAGCAGGCCGGCCTTCCCGTCAGGGACCCGCAGCCCGGGGTCGTAGCTGCGCGAGCCGAGCAGCGGCTCGAACCGCCCGGCGAGCTCGGGGGCGTGCCGCAGCGCGGGCACCGCGGCGTAGGTCATCGAGATCGGGCAGCCGTGCCCGGCCTCGGCCTGCGTCCACACGTAGAACTTGGCCGCCCGCGCGACGTGCGCGCCGGGGGTGCCGTCACGCCACGGGGCCGCGTGCATCCCGTGACCGACCGCCACGGCCATCAGCTCGTGCCAGGCGGGGTGGAACTCGACCTCGTCGATCCTGTTGCCGCGCGAGTCGTGCGTGCGCAGCACCGGTGGATGCTCGTTGGCCAGCCGGGCGAGTTCCTGCGTGGCGGCGGATCCGGCGCGTTCGCCCAGCTCGTGCACTTCGCGCCCGCCGTCAACGCCCTCCCGGTGCAGCGCCGCCGCCAGAGCCGGGTCGTCGGCGACGTCGTAGCCGGCCAGCGGCGGGACCTGGTTGAGTACCTCGTGCGTGACATGTGGTGCCGCGCGCGTCATGGAGACCTCCCTCGTCTCCATTCTCAGCGTTGTGCGGCGCGATCGCGAACGCGCGGCTCGGCACCCTGGTCAGCGGCCCGCAGATAGCGCTCGATGACCACGTCGGCCACCTCGGGCGCCGCGCCGAGCGGGGCGGACACCGCGGCGGCCCCGGCGGCCAGCGACCGCTCGCGCACCTGATCGGCGAAGACGCCGGGCGCCAGCAGATAGGTGGCGACGACCACCCGGGG
>JASHOI010000116.1 GCA_030041195.1 Streptosporangiaceae bacterium
GGAGAGCTGCACGAACCATTCCGCCCGGTCGTTCCCGTGAATGATCGGCAGGATGTACTCCTCCGTCGTCGGGCAGTACAGCGAGTCACGGCACACGCTGACCACGCTCGGGTTCCAGGTGACCTGGGAGCGGGAGAGGTAGGCGAACAGGCTGAACGAGCCGATCTCGGACTCGAACCCAGGCTCCGGGTACACCTGCGGCTCGTCCTGCGCCACGTCCGCGAACATCCGGTTGACCGGGTGCCCATTGTCGTCGCTGCGGAGGTTCTCGTCGCCGGGAAGCGACACCATCCGCTCCGCCGTGACGCGGTGCCGGGTGATCGCCGCGTCGTTGTCGCCGTGCTTGAAGCCGAAGGCCGACCCGGTCTCCTGCGGGCTCGCGAACGGGTCGAATCCCTCATTCGTCCAGTCCGCCAGCATGGCCTTGAACACCTCGCGGATGACCGGGGTGTCGATGTTCTCCAGATGGTCGAGTTCGGCCTTGCGGAACGCGTCGTTGTACCGCCCCGCGAACAGGTCCACGGTGCCGTAGTGGTTCATCGTGCCGAGCACGCCGTCGAAGTTGACGATGCCATAGAAGAAGTCCCAGGCGACGTCGCGCTGCAGCGCGCGCAGGAACGCGTCCACGCTCATCACGTGCCTGCCAGTGGGCCACATGATGTAGGCGAAGTACTCGTCGCGGCTGAACTGAAACTCTCCCAGCGAGAAGTCGTGGTAGCCGAACTCGTTCGTCTGCTGCGACTGGCTCTGCGTCTTGGCCTGGCCCTGCTGGGCGCCGGTCGTGGTCATGGCTGGTCCCTCCGCAACGGCTTATGCAGTCTGGCAGATCTCGGCCCAGCGGAACTGGGTGTCGACGCCCTCGACGGTCTGGATGAGGAGCACGGCCGGCCGGCTTGAGCCGTACCGGTAGGCGCGCCCGGCTGGCAGCAGCGTGAGATGGCCGCGGCGCGCGACCACCCTGCCCATCGCGGTCTCGGTGGCCTCCTCGCCGACGCTGACCGAACCGCTGGCGGGCAGATCAGGCTGGCCCTCCAGGGTCCGGAAGGCGAACTCGACCTCGCCGTCGAGTACCAGCGCGCTCTGGTCATGCGCGCAGGCACGCCAGCCAGAGGTTCCCTCGACGCGGACCGCTTCGAGCACGTACTCGAAGTTCTTGGCCACCGCAATCTGCTCGAAGGGCTTCGCGTGCGATGCGACTTCGAAGATGTTGGAGAAGGCGTAGTTCCTGGGGTCATCGTCGATGACTTCGACCCCGCCCTTCCGGAAATCCTCCAGCGACCCCAGACGTGTCACGTAGGCCACAGCCAGCTCCCGTTCACTGAGCGTACAAAAGTTCGTATGATGAGCCAGTCTTGCCGTGACCGGCGTGGTCCGTCAAGGAGGACCCAGTGGAAGCCGGCGCAAGCCCGCCCGAGGGTCCCGATTTCTGCGAAGGGGGTTGCATGGCAGCAGAAGAAGTGCCCTCGCGTGAGATCGTCCAGGCGGCCGAGCGCAGCTTCGCGATCATCCGCGCGTTCGGCCAGCGGCGGCAGGCGCTGACCCAGTCCCAGGTCGCGGACGCGACCGGGCTGAGCCGGGCTACCGCGCGGCGCTTCCTGCTCAGCATGGAGGCGCTGGGCTACGTGGGCCGGGACGGGCGGCAGTACTACCTGCGCCCCCGGGTGCTGGACCTCGGCTATGCGTACCTGTCTTCGATGAGCCTGTGGGACGTGGCCAAGTCACAGATGGAGCTGCTGGTACAGCAGGTGCAGGAGTCAAGCTCTGCTTCGGTCCTGGACGGCACAGACATCATCTTCACGGTCCGGGTTCCGACCAAGCGCCTGATGAGCGTGCAGGTGGAAGTCGGCACGCGGTTCCCGGCCCACGCGACGTCCATGGGCAGGGTGATGCTGGCCGGCCTGCCGGAGGAGGCTCTGGACGACTACTTCAGCAGGGTCGTGCCGGAACAGCTGACCCCGCGCAGCGTGACCTCAGAGGCGGAGTTGCGTATCGTCCTCAAGGAGGTGGCCAGCCAGGGGTACTGCCTGCTGGACGACGAGCTGGAGGAGGGGGTGCGGTCGCTGGCGGTCCCGCTGCACGACAAGCAGGGCAAGGTGATCGCGTCCATAAACGTGTGCGCGCACGCCAGCCGGGTCTCGGCGGAGCGCCTGCGCGGCGAGTTTCTGCCTCCGCTGATGCGGGCCGCGGCCGAGGTGGACGGCCACACCTGCAGCCGGCCCTGAGGCACCCGGGCGGGCAGCATGGCGGTCCGCGCCTCAGCTGGCTTGCGGCCGCCGGCCTCCCCACCCGACGGGGGGCGGCGGCGGGGCGGACCGGGGCTCTCCGGGCCTGAGCACACCGGCCCCGAACGATATCGCGCGCAGCTGGGCAAGCACGTCGGGAAGATCGTGCGAACGAGGCAAGTGGCAGACGAGTTCGGTGGCGCCGGCGTGGGCCAGCCTGGCCGCGTCGGCCTGGCATTCCTCCAGCGTGCCGAACAGCCCGTGACGCTGAGGATGACCGGTGGCGGTGAACAGCTCCTCACCGTCCGCCCGGGCGCTGGCCTCGGCTGCGGTCCGGCCAACCGATACCGGCACTTCGACCAGCACCGGCCGCCCGGCTGCCACCTGCGCGGCACCCGCAACGGCCGGGCCCAGCTCGCGCCCAGCGGATAGCTGCACGAAGACGGCGCCGGCCGCCGGCGATCCCGCGGCGGCGGCCGGCACGGCGGTCAGCACGGGCGCCGCGAGACCTGCGCCACCCGGCTCCCGTGCGTCATCCAGGCCCCTGAGCCAGCGCTCAACTCCGGCGCCCGACCCGCACACGGCCAGCCGCAGCGGGCCGGGCGGGCCGGAGCCTGAGGCACGCATGAGGCCCAGCAGGCCGGGACTCGCGTGGTCCGCATCGGCAATCAGGCCGCTGCGGGCCGGTGCCGATGCCGCGCCGAGGTTGGTGAGCAGGGCGCCCATGTCAGCTACGGGCGCCCCGATCAGCGGCGGGTGCCTGATCCACACCCCCGCCAGCTGCAGCCGGGCGGCCAGCCTGGCCACCTGCTCCGCGGCCGCGGGGTCGGACCGTCCGTCGATCACGACGCTCAGCGCGAGCCCCGCTGCTTCCGGCAGGCTGGGGGAACGGGGCGGGCGCGTCGCCCGATGAGACGCCGCTGGCCCGAGGCCGGCGGTCCCACCTACGCTGTCGTCCATGGCGCTTCCGCCCATGGCCGAGAATGCTAGCCTCGCTTCCCGCGGGCAACCTAGCGCGGAGGCCGAAGCCCTCGCCGGAGCGCTGGTCCAGGCGGTCGTCGGCTTCGCCGGGCGGCTGCGGTGGCTGGGCCTGGACCTGTCCACGGTGGAGCTGACCGATGCGCTGCGCGCCGTCGCCGACACCGACCTGCGCGACCGGGACCGGCTGCGGCGGCGGCTCAGGATCACGATGGTCAAGCGGGCCGCAGACATCGCGGTGTTCGATGCCGCATTCGACCTGCTGTTCCCGGCGGTCATCCCCGCGGCCACCGCAGCAGCCGAGGGCCGGCCCAGCGGGCCACCGGGATCCGGGGACGCCGCCGGGCTGCCGGCCAGGTCTGACCTGCTGACCCGCATGGTGGCTGCGCTGCGCGGCGATCCGGGCGCGGGCACGCAGGCCCTCGCCGCCGAGGCGGTGACCGCATTCGCCGGCCTCGGCTCGGGACAGCTGGCCGGCTCGGAGCGGTACTACCAGTACCGCGTGCTGCGGCAGCTGGATGTCAGCGAGCTGCTGCTGCGCGCGATGCGGGCCGGTGAGCCGGCCGAACCCACGGCGCTGCAGCGCCGGCTGACAGCCATCGAGCAGCAGGACCGGCTGGAGGACCTCCGTGGCCAGATCGCCGCCGAACTCCGGTGGCGGCTCGCCGACCTCGGCGGTGCCGAAGCATCGCTCGCCCAGCTACGGGAATCGATCATGGATGTCGACTTCCTGCGCGCCGGGCCGGCCGAGCTGGCGGCCATGCGGCAGACGGTCCGGCCGCTGGCGCGACGGCTCGCGGCGGCGGCCCGGCGCCGCCGACGGCTGCATAGCTCAGGAAGACTGCACGTCCGCAGGACCCTGCGCCGGGCGGTTGCCGCCGGGGGAGTGCCGATCGACCCGGCCTGGCACCAGCGACGCCAGACCCGCCCGCAGCTGCTCGTCCTGTGTGACGTGTCCGGTTCGGTGGCGCAGTTCGCGAAGTTCACCCTGTCGCTGCTGCATGCCCTGCACGCGGAACTGCCGCGGCTGCGGTCCTTCGTCTTTGCCGACGGCCTGGCCGAGGTCACTGATCTGCTGGAATCAAGCCCCGGCGTCATCGACACCAGGCTGCTGCTGTCGCGCCCTGGCGTCGTGCGCCGCGACGGGCACAGCGACTACGGGGCCGTGCTGCGGCAGTTCCTCGACGAGCAGACCGGGCGGCTGTCCGCGGACGGCGTGCTGCTGATCTGCGGGGATGCCCGGGCCAACTACCGCCCGGCCCGGCCCGACCTGCTGCACGCGCTGCACCGGCGGGTGCGGCACCTGCACTGGCTCAACCCGGAACCGCGGGCGGACTGGGACACCACCGACTCGCGGATCGGCGAGTACAGCCGCGACTGCGACACCGTGACCGAGGTCCGCAACCTCCGCCAGCTCAGCGCCTGGGTCGATGACTTGCTCTAGGCACCGCCGCTTTCCCGGCCGGCCTCGGCTGGCAGCCACGGGTACCGGGCGGTGTCATGCCCGGCGTAGTCCGGGTCGAGATAGATGAAGCAGCGCTGGATCTTCCAATCGCGAATCTCGAA
>JASHOI010000117.1 GCA_030041195.1 Streptosporangiaceae bacterium
GCTGGCCGCGGCCCGGGCCAAACGAAGGGCCGGGGAGCCGGATGCGGCGCTCGGGCTGCTGGTCGCGGCCGAGGCCGGACCGCTGGACCCGCACCAGGCCGCGGAGATGGAGAGCTTGCGCGGCCAGATCGCCTCTGACCAATACCGCGGCAGCGACGCAGCCCGGCTGCTGCTGCGCGCGGCCCGGCTGCTGGAGCCGCTCGATGCCGGCCTGGCCCGCGAGATGCACCTGGATGCGCTCGGAGCCGCGCTGGTGGCCGGCGATTTGGAGCGGCCGGGCGTTGTGCGGGAGGCGGCCCAGGCCGCCCAGACCGCGCCGCCCAGTCCCGACCCGTCGCGCGCGGTCGACGTCGTGCTCGACGCGCTCGCGCTGCGGATGATGGAGGGGCACGGGGCGGCTGCGGCGGCGCTGACCCGGGCCCTGGATCTGCTGGTAGCCCTGGACCCCAGCGCCGGAGAAGCCCGCCGCTGGCTCTGGCTGGTCGGCGGGAGAACCGGCCGCATCATCGCCATGGCGTTGTGGGACTTCGAGTCCGGGTATGCCCTGGCCGCCCGGCAGGTTCAGGTCGCCCGCGAGGCGGGCGCTCTCGTCCACTTGCAGATCGGGCTCAACTTCCTCGGCCTGCTGCACCTGCTCACCGGCGAGCTGAGCGCGGCGGAGCGGCTGATCGAAGAAGATCACCTGATCGCGGAGGCGACCGGCAACCCGCCGGTCGGGTATGCCGCGATGATGCTCGCCGCCTGGCGGGGCCGGGAACGGGAGGCCTCCGAACTGATCCAGGCCACCATCCGGGAAGCGACCCCACGCGGTACCGGCATCCTGGCCAGCTCGGCGGCGTACTCGAGCGCGGTCCTGCACAACGGGCTGGGCCGGTACGAGGCCGCGCGGGATGCCGCCCGGGAGGTGTTCGAGCGCGACGATGTGATATTCGGCTATCTGGTCGTGGCCGAACTGGCGGAGGCGGCCGCCAGGACCGGTGAGGTGGCGCAGGTTCAGGCAGCGCTGGACTGGCTGTCCGAGCGCACCCGGGTGACCCCGACCGCGTGGGTGCTGGGCATCGAGGCCCGCGTCCGCGCTCTGCTCAGCGACGGCCCGGCCGCCGACGGCTTCTACCGGAAGTCGGTGGACCAGCTGGGCCAGACCCGGGTCCGCGCCGAGCTGGCCCGGTCGCACTTGCTGTACGGCGAGTGGCTGCGCCGTGAGGGGCGCCGCACCGAGGCACGGGAGCAGCTGCGCGCCGCCCACCGGATGCTGGAGGAGATGGGCATTGCGGCGTTCGCCGAGCGGGCCCGGCGTGAGCTGCGGGCCGCCGGGGAACCCGCACGCACGCGCACCGTCCCGGCCGCCCGCACCGCCGGGGCCAGCATCGCACTGACCGCGCAGGAGGCCCAGGTCGCGCACCTGGCCCGCGGCGGCCTGTCCAACCCGGAGATCGGCGCCCGGCTGTTCATCAGCCCGCGCACCGCGCAGTTCCACCTCAGCAACGTCTTTACCAAGCTCGGCATCAGCTCCCGCAGCCAGCTCGACCGCGTTCTGCCCGCTGGCCCGGATACCGCTGGGCCGCACTAGCCCCTCCGCCACCCTGGGCGATCTGGCGGCGCGGTCAGGCGGTGGGCGGGCCCGCGTCGATCATCGCCGTCACGTCGCGGATCACCGCGTCGCCGTGCAGGCACCGCAGCCACCAGGTGGCGCCAGCGCGGGCCCAATCGCGGGCCGGCCGGTCGTCGGCCTCGATCACGATGTCCTTCCCCGGCCCGATCACGCGGCTGATCTCCGTTATGGCCCATGGCCCGGGCAGGCGTGCGGGCACCACGCCCTGCCAGCGCGCGGCCCGGCGCAGCGGGCGCTGGTGCGGCCAGGTGGCCGCGACCCAGACGGGCAGCGGGCGCTGCACCGGTACCGGATGGAACGTGATCCCGTCCACCCGGTAGTGCGCCCCCGCGTGGTGCACCGGGGCGCCGCTCCAGGCCGCGTCGATCACCTCCAGGCCCTCGTCGAGCATGGCGGCCCGGCGGCCGAGATCCGTCTCCTCGCCGAACCCGCGGAACTCCGGCGTGCGCTCGGTGCCCACGCCGACGCCGAGCACCGCACGGCCGCCGCTGACCTGGTCGAGCGTGGCGGCCTGGCGCGCGAGGTTCCACGGCCGCCGCCTGGGCACCGGGGTCACCACCGTGCCGACGCGGATCCGGCTGGTGGCCTTCGCGGCCAGCGCGAGCGCCATCCACGGGTCGACGGCGGGCTCGGCGCCGGTCAGATGGACGACGTGATCCCAGAGGAACCAGCCGTCCCAGCCCGCCGCCTCGGACCGGGCCGCGAGATCGGCGATGAGCGAGGCGTCGGCGAACGCGCCGAAGTTGGGCACCCAGACCGCACAGCGCACCGGAAGCCATCCTCCTTTTTGCTGGTAGCGGTGCAATCCTGTCATCTCGCCTTGTCGGCGGCCGGTTATCCTCGACCTCGTGAACCAAGAAGACATCCGGGACGCCGGCAACTCGCTGATCGAGGGCGTGACCAGGGCGTGGGACCAGCTGATGCGGCAGATCGACGACGTCCTCGGGTGGTCGCCCGGGCCGGTGCCCAGCGTTCGCCGGCCGTCGGCCATGGCCGACGGGGAACTGCGCGCCGCTCTGCGCGCGGTCGCCGCCACCTTGGCCAACGCCACCGGCCCGGCCGGGGTCGCTGCGCCCGCCGCCAGCGGCGACGCCGCCTGGCGCTTCAACCTCCCGGCCACGGTGGAGACACTGGTGCCGGCCATGTTCACCGAGGCGTCCGACGCGTTCCGGCTCGCGGTCGGCGCCCTCGATGATCACGCCTCGTCGGCGAGCCTCGCCACGGTGGGGAGCCTCGCCGATACCGTCGCGCGGACCCGGTGGCTGCTGGAGCCGTCCGATCGGGCGCAGCGCCGGGAGCGCGGCTACGCCCTGGCCGCTTCGGCCATAGCCCGGCTGTGGGCGATCAGCGATCACGCCGAGGGGGCCGACGACACCGACGACGCCGGCCTGTCCGGCGAGATCGCAGACCGGGCCGCCACCATGGACGCCAGGCTCGCCGAGCTCCGGCAGGCCGACGGCGGGCCCGCGGTGAAGGTGCCGAAGCGACGCAGGCTGCTGCAGGGCTACCTGCCCGCCGGTGTCGACCTGTTCGCGCTGCTCACGGCCGCCGACCCGCGTCCAGCCACGCCGTCCGCGCTGTTCTACCGCGAGCCGGGCAGCGGCGACCCGCTGCGTGACTTCCAGCGGCTGCAGCTCACCCGCGCGTACTGGCTCGCCCAGGCGACCACGCTCTACGCGGACATCTGCAAGGTGGCGGCGCCGGTGTTGGGGCGCGGCGACTGGGCGCAGACCATCACGGCGGCCGAGCCCAGGTTCCGGCCGCTGTGCGACGAGGCGAGCCGGCGGTACCGGCAGCGGCTGCGGCGCGGCCTGCACCCGGGCCTGTAGCGAATCCGGGGATCGGCTGGCCTTGGCTTAGAGGCCGTAACGTTCTTGAAGCTTCTGCAGCCACGGGGAGTCGGGAAAGAACTCGATTCCGTGCCGCTGGCAGCAAGCGCGGAAGCCTTCGGTATCACCGGGCTGGAGCGCGGCGGTCTCTTCGAACCATCGCTCGCTCCCGCCGGGGGTGAGCACCTCGATGATGCGCGCGGGGGTGGCTTCGGAATTCCACATCGCGTGCAGCACGCCTCGCGGCTTGAGCGCCCAGGCGCCTGGCCCAGCCGAGGCTGTCTCCTCGCCGACGAG
>JASHOI010000118.1 GCA_030041195.1 Streptosporangiaceae bacterium
TGACTCAAGATGACGAGCGGCGGGAGCTACGCTCGTATCAACGGGAAGTGTGTCGCTGGATTGCTGCTCCTGAGGGTGCGGCAGCGATCCCTGACTGCCCTCTGAAAGGCTCAAAATAGATGCCCGACAAGATCACTTTCTATGCCATAGTCGACGATAAGACTACCGCTGACAAGCCATATGGGCTGCTGCGCCGACTTGAATTTGACGGTAACGGCTTCACCGACGAGGGGCTTCGCCGCGATTTCAGCTGGAGCTTTACTCCGATTATTGTAGAGTGGCAACGAAGTGACTTCGATGATGAGCTGGTTGAGGTTAGTCATGCGCAGGCTAGTAAGATCATTGAGTACTTCCGGGAGAAGTGGGGGCCGTTCGGGCAGCCTGTGGACTCGTGACTCCGCTGCCGCCAGGGTTGAGGCCGTGTCGCAACCACCCTGCGCCGTGGTTCCCGGCGCGCAGCGGACTGACCGCACTTAGGGCGAAGTGCTATGGTTTTCCCTCTGTCCGCCTGACCGGCCGTTATGCCACTGTTCTAAAATCCCCTGCGCCAAGGAGTTGGTTGGTGTGGGCCTGCGCTTCAACCCGCCGCCAGGGTGGCCACCGGTTCCGGAGGGCTTCACCCCGCAGCCGGGCTGGCAGCCAGATCCTTCGTGGCCGCCGCCGCCTCCCGGCTGGCAACTCTGGGTCGACGAGGAACAGCCGTCGCAGACGGTAAACGCAGGCCAGCAGGACGTTCTGCCGCCCGCCAGCGGTTTGGGCCAGCCGCCGGGAACCGGCCCGACCAGTGGCTGGGCCATCGCCTCGTTCGTGCTCGGCTTGCTGAGCGTGGTCATTCTCAGCGTGATCTTCGCGTTCATCGCGCTGAGCAGGATCAAGCGACTCCGCCAGCGGGGCCGGGGCCTGGCGATCGCCGGGCTCTCCTTGTCCGGTTTCTGGATCGTGGTCCTGGTCGTGGCCATTGTCGCCGCGAACACGGGCAAGGCCACCCGCTCGGCCACCACCGGAGTGATCACACACCGCGGACATATAAATGCCTTCTCGCTGAGGGTCGGGGATTGCTTCGACAATCCGACGGGCGCGCACACCGTCAACACGGTCACCGCCATCCCCTGCGATCAGCCGCACAACGCGCAGATTTACGCCAAGTTCAAGCTCACCGGGTCCGACTTCTCCTACCCCGGGGCCGCCACGGTCGCGCGGCTGGCGCGCAACGGCTGCAACGCCCGCATCGGAAGCGTCGACAAGTCGATGACTACCAGCGCCATGACGGTGCGGATCCTGCTCCCGGAGGAAACCTCCTGGGTGGCGGGCCAGCGGACCGTGAGCTGCATGGTCGTCAATCCCACCGCGACCCTCACAACCTCGCTGCTGAACTCGACTCCCGGGGCTGGCTGAGCCAGCGACTGCCACCGCCGCGCTAGGGACTTGACCTGCGGATGCGATAGGTTCTGTGATCTGTAGTCGCGGCTATCCGGATTATGGCGGGATGGGGGTGTCATGGCGCGGCAGCAAGTTCCGCTGCCACGCCGCGTCCGCACACTGCTGGGGCTGGTGTGCGTGCTCGTGCTCGTCGACACGATGTTCTTCACCGCGCTGACCCCGCTGCTGCCGCATTACGCGCACATCGCGAGGCTGACCAAGGCGGGCGCCGGGATCCTCGTCGCTGCCTACCCGGCCGGCACCATGGTTGGGGCGCTGCCCGGCGGCCTGATCACGTCCCACTTCGGTGCCAGGCGGGTCGCCGTGGTCGGACTGAGCCTGATGAGCGTCTCCACCTTGCTGTTTGGCTGGTCATCCGCTGCCGTCGTGCTCGACACCGCGCGGTTCGTCCAGGGCCTGGGCGGCGCGTGCACCTGGGCAGCGGGCCTGACCTGGCTGGCCACGGCCGCTCCGCCGGAACGGCGCGGGGAAATGATGGGCCTGGCGATCGGCGCGGCGGTGGGCGGCGCGCTGTTCGGCCCCGTGGTCGGGGCGGTCGCCAGCCAGGTCGGCACCGGGCCGGCGTTCTCGGCCGCGGCCGTGGCCGGAGCGGTGCTCATCGTGACCGCGTTCCTTGCCCCCGCGCCGACCCGCGCTGAGCCGCAGGGACTGCGGGCGGCCTGGCCCGCGATCCGAGACCCCCACGTCGGAGCCGGCATGTGGCTGACCATGCTCGCTGGCGTCGCGTTCGGGGTCATCGACGTGCTGGCGCCACTGCGGCTGAACAGGCTGGGTGCATCGGCCCTCGTGATCGGGGGGACCTTCCTCGCGTCCGCGGCGATCGAGGCCGGCCTGTCGCCGCTGGCCGGCCGGATCTCGGACCGCCGCGGCGAACTGGTGCCGGTCCGGGTGTCGCTGACCGCCGCCGTCATCGTCAGCCTGCTCGCGCCGGTGCTGGCGCCCGCGCCGTGGCTGATCGCGCTCCTGATCGTCGGCATGCCGGCCTTCGGAACGCTGTTCGCCCCGGCCACCGCGCTGCTCAGCGCCGGCGCGGAGCGGCTAGGGCTGAACCAGGGCCTGGCGTTCGGCCTGGGCAACCTGGCCTGGGCCGCGGGCCAGGCCGGGGCCGCCTCGGCGGGCGGCGCGATCGCCCAGGCCACGGCGGACATCGTCCCGTACGCGTTGCTCGCCGCCGCGTGCCTGGCCACATTGATCACGCTGTGGCCCGGCCGCTCCCGCCTGGTTCGGCGCCTCACCAGTGAGCCGACCGTTGAGCACGCACCTGAAATACCTTTATAACCATTTCGTGCTGAAATGCCTATCAGGCTTACCAGCCGGAACGGGCAGTGGCAGGCTTATCGGCGACGATGCCGACGGCTGGTGCGGGAGGGGCGGTGGCGCACGGCGATCTTGTTGGCGGGGGTCTCCCCGACATAGTGTTCGCGCCGGCTCATCCGGCCGACCGCGCAGGCGGTGAGGTGGTCTTCGAGGTGCGCGAGCTGGCCGACGGCACGCCCGTGCTGCCGGTGTACAGCAGCGCCACCCGGCTGGTGGCCGCGCTCGGCCCGGCGCAGCCGTGGGCGGCGTTCCCGATCCAGACCGCGCGGGAGCTGATGGCGATGGCCGGCGTCAGCATGGTCGTCCTGGATGCGGAGATCGTGCCGGGCTCACCGCGCTGGCGGCCGGAGGACCTGGTCGTGCTGGCCGAAAACGTCGCTGAGCAGCCCCGGCGAAACGGTGGCTTGATCAGCTGACCGGAGCGATGCGAGGTCTCACGACGCCGGGCTTAGGCCTGTGGTGCGGCCGGGTCGGGGATGTCGGTCCGGCCCGCGGCCCGGTGCATCGGGCCCTGCGCCAGCTCGGGGTGATCGTATTCGTCGTGCCAGTTCCACCAGTCGTACGGCGGGGTCTGGGGATAGCCCTCGGGCGAGTTCTCCCAGGTCTCCTGCCGCCCGAGCGCGCTCATGTCGAGGTAGCTCCAGGTGCTGCCCAGCGCCTCGTCGCCACGGTTGTTGAGGAAGTAGGTGCGGAACACCCGGTCGCCGTCGCGGTAGAACGCGTTCGTGCCGTGCCACTGGTCCACGCCGAAGTCCGCGTCCCACTCATCGGTGATCGTGTACCAGGGCATCGCCCAGCCCATCCGCTCCTTCAGCCGCGCGATATCCGGCTGGGCAGCGCGCGAGGCGTACGCGAACGTGATGTCACGGGCGTTCAGGTGGGCCAGGTGGGCGACCTGGTCCGCCATCATCGAACACCCGTGGCACGCATGGTCCGGCCAGCCCAGCACGCCGGGCTCGAAGAACGCCCGGTAGATGATGAGCTGGCGGCGTCCCCCGAACAGGCCGGCCAGGCTGGCCTTGCCGTTGGGTCCGTCGAACTCATAGGCCTTGTGCACCGCCAGCCACGGCATCCGCCGCCGCTCGGCGGCGAGCGCGTCGTGGGCGCGGGTCAGCTCTTTCTCCTTCGCGAGCAGCTGCTGGCGCGCTGCCTCCCATTCCGGCTCCGACACGATCTTCGGGCTTTGCATCGCGGCGTTCTCCTTCCAGTTGAAGTTGTGATCGGCTAGCCCGCGCTCGCGTCGAGGTGGTCCCTCAGCGCCTCGAGCCGGCTGTCCCAGTCGCGGGTCAGCGCGGCCAGGAACTGCTGCGCCACCTGCATCGGGGCGGAACGCAGCCGGTACCGTACCCGGCGCCGCTCGCCCGGTTCGGCCGTGACCAGGCCGGCCTCGGCGAGCAGCGCCAGGTGCTTGGCGATCGCCTGCCGGGTGATCGGCAGGCGGCCGGCCAGATCGGTGGCCGTGGCCGGCCCTCCCGAGGCCAGCGTGGCCAGGATCGTGCGCCGGGTCGGGTCGGCCAGCGCAGCGAAGACTTGCTCGGCGACCGCCTCGACGTCAGGCCGCATCGAGGTAGTCGGCCAGCTCGCCCAGTTCCTTCGCCCAGCCTTCGGTGTTGCCGTCGAACGCCTTGTGGTAGACGTCGTCGGGAAGCTGCGCGAAACCGGACTCGACCACCGTCAGCCGGGTGCCCGAGCCGGACGGCTCGAGCGTGAACTCGACGTAGGTACGTCGCGGATCGCCCTCGGGCAGCCCGTAGATGTGCCAGGTGAAGCCGAACACCACCGGTTCCTCCACCCGCTCCACCCGCATGTCGGCCGTGAACCCCTCTTCGTCCCACCTCATCCACGCCGACCCACCTGGCCGCAGGTCAATCTCTGCTCCCGCGGTGCCGAACCAGCTACCCAGCCCCTCGGCCGTTGTGAGCGCCGCCCACACCTTGGCCGGCGGGTGAGCGAGCTCCACGGTCCGCTCGATGCGATCAGGAAAACCCATGACAGCCTCCGACTTGTAGCAATCATCGGGTTGCTACATTATAGCAACCGGATGGTTGCGTCAACCGGTGCCCGAGGCCGGGCTTGGCCGCGAAGCCAGGCGGTCACCGGGCTGTTTGCGGACGGTCTGTCACGGGCTAAAGTTAGTAATGACCGTGACAGAGGTCATCGGGACCATGACAGGAAGGGGTCATCATGACCATCTACTCGATCTGGGAGTCCCGCTTTCCCGCCGAGTCTGCGGACGAAGGGCGTGCGGTAACCGAGGCCATCTGGCGGGACATGCCGGAATACGACGGCTACGAAGGACATGAGCTGCTCATCGACGCCGACGACCCGGGCCACCTGGTGCTGGTGAGCCGGTGGGCGAGCCGGGAACACGCCGACGAGGTGCTGCGCCAGTACGCCGGCCATCCCAATGCGCGGGCGGCCGACAGCCTCGTCACCGAGCCCCGCCGCCGGATCGTCGCGGTCAGAGCCGCGGCGCCGTGAACCCGGAGGTCCTGATCACCCTGGCCAACCTGGGCCTGCCCCGGCGCCCGGCCGGGGCCGACACCCAGGTGACCGAGGCGGCGCTGCCCGACGCGGCCACCGCCGCCCGGCAACTCGGGGCGCTGATCACCGGGCCGGTGACCGAGGCCGACCTGCCCGGCCTGCGCGATCTGCGGCGCGCGGCCGCCCGGGCCGTCGACGCCCTGCTGGCCGACGAGACGCCCGACTGCGCGCCGATCAACGTCCTGGCCAGCGGCAGCACCGGCCGCGCCGAGCTCGTGGTTTCCGGCGGGGACCTGCGCCAGCACATCGCGTGGGACGACGGGTCCGCCGCCGCGGGACTCGCCCGCCGGCTGGTCAGTGAGCTCGCCGCGCTGGACCCCAGCCGGCTGCGCCGCTGCGCCCGCCGCGAGTGCGATCTGGCCTTCTACGACACCACCCGCTCGCGGACCCGCCGCTGGCACGCGGAAGATCCGTGCGGGTGGCGGGAGCGCCAGCACGCCCGGAGGCACCCCGGGTAGGTTCGGGGTGGCGCGCCATCCCCGGTAAGTTCGGGGCGGAGCGTGCCGTCGGAAGGAGGCCGGCCGTGAACGCGCGCGAGCTGGCGCGGCGGTCCCAGGCGGCGGTGGCAGCCAAGGACCGGAGCGCCTGGCTGAGCCTGTTCGCCGACGACGCCGTCGTCCAGGATCCGATCGGGCCGTCGCCGCTCGACCCGAGCGGCGCGGGACACCGCGGTGCGGCGGCGATCGCCGCCTTCTACGACACGGTGATCGCCACCGCGGAACGGATCACGTTCGAGATCGAGCGCTCCTACCTGTGCGGCGACGAGGTCGCCGACGTCGGCGTCATCCGCACCGTGCTGCCCGGCGGCCAGCAGGTTGCCGTCGTGCGCGGTGTGTTCACCTACCGCAGCAACGGCGACGGCAGGCTCGCCGCGCTGCGCGCGTTCTGGGAGTTCGACGCGCTCGAGCTGGCCGACGCCTGATCATCGAGGTCTTACGCCGGTTTTGCCGGCGGGGCGGTGGTGGCCCACCGGATCGCGTGCACCAGGGCGTGGCCGGCGGGGCGCACCACCGCGGCCTCGGTCACCGGCAGCCGGGGCAGCCAAAGATGGCGGCGAGCCCACCCCGGCAGCAGCGACACCGCCGCCGCGGCCAGCACGCCGTACGCCGGCCGGGCGATGACCGGCAGCGGCGGGTTGAGCAGCAAGAACCGGGCCGCCTCCCGGGCCTGGGTGGTCGCGGCCAGTTCCGGGCGGTACGCCTCGATCCGGGCGGCGAGCTCGGCCTCGGTGCGCGGGGGGTCCGCCACGCCGAGCGCCGCGCCGATGCGGGCCATATCAGCCACGTAAGCGTCACGTTCGGGCTGGTCGAGAGGGTTCGCTCCGAAGCGGCAGTAAGCACTCAGGAAACTGTCGGCCTCAGCGATGTGCACCCACGCGAGCAGGTGCGGATCGGATGCCGCGTACGGCCGTCCGTCCGGCGCGGTCCCGGTGACCCGCTCGTGGATGGCCTGGACCCGCGCGATCGCCTGGTGCGCGTCGGCGGCCCGGCCGAACGTGGTCACGGCCAGGAAGTAGCTGGTCCGCTGCAGCCGGCCCCACGGGTCGCCACGGTAACCGGAGTGCCCGGCCACGGCCGCCATCGCCAGCGGGTGCAGCGACTGCAGCAGCAGCGCCCGCAGCCCGCCGACGAACATCGCCGAGTCCCCGTGCACCCGGCGGATCGGCCGGTCCTCGGCGAACCAGCGCTCGCCCGGGGCCTGGATCAGCGCGCGGCGTTCCGGGCCCTGCGGGCCCGCGACCCGCTCGAAGATCGCTCCCCCGATCCGCTTCCGAACCTGGTCCGTCGTGCTCATACGCCCATTATCCCAGGCAGACTGCGCCGGGCAGCGCCAGCTCGCACAGTGGTTCGGAAACGTCCGGTTGGCACCGGACAAAAGCGAACCGATATCGCTTGGCCGATCGGAGCCCTGGCAGGGGTGGGTCAGGGGCCGCTGGCGTAGGGGCGGGGTGATGATCTCGAGCATGTGGTGTGGTTCAACTGCACGCTCACACCGGTGGTTGTGCCCAGTAACCCGGCGGGCGAACGATTCCCGCCGTTGCCCGGCCGTCTGCCGCGGCTAGGCGGCCGCGAACTCGGTCAGCGAGAGGGTGTTGCCGTCGGGATCGGTGAACCAGGCGACCTTGTCCCCGCTCGGGGCCGTCCAGATGCCGAGATCGTCCTGGCCCATGCCGTCGTAGCGGGTGAAGCGCACGCCCTTGGCCTCCAGCGCGCGCACGGCTGCCGCGATGTCGTCCACCCGCCAGCCGGCGATCGTGAACGACTGCACCGCGAGGTTGGGCACCGGCGTGACCCGCAGCATCGTGCCGTTGGCGTCCAGAACCAGGGCGAACGGCGTGACCTCGGCCACGCGAAGCCCGAGAAGCCGCTCGTAGAAGCCCCGCGCCTCGAAGATGTCGCGCACGGGGATGAAGCCGATGAACGGCGCTCCGGCGAGCATCGGCCGAACATACCACGCGCCGAGATCGGCACCGGGAGGCGAGCAAGGGATGAACGTGCCTGTACCACAGCACCGTCACCGGCCGGTGATCCGGTGGCGCAGTGCGCTGGCCTACTCGGCGGCCAGCACCTCGAACGCCGGGTGTTTCGGGGCGATGGCGCGGATCTGCTCGTCGCTGGAATCCGGTCCGGTGCCGTCGAAGAAGATCCCGACCTCCGTCTTCCACCTCCTGAGGTAGGCGCGCAGCACCGGGACCTTCTCATCATCGGTGAGCTCCCGGCCGCGGAACGGCTCGGCCCGCCTGCCCAGGCGCAGTTCGCCGGTGCCGGCCGCGCGCAGGTTGCGCACCCACTGAGTCTCGCCGCGTGGCGCGACGAGGTACCGGCGGTCATCGTGGCTGAGCAGGTTCACCGGCGTGGTGCGCCACTGGCCGCTCGTCCGGCCCTTGACCGCAAGGATCCGGGAGCCAAGAACGCTGATGCCCTGCCGGGTCAGAAACGCCACCGACTGGTTGAACACGTTGCGCGTGAACCAGCCCGGTGCTCGGTAGTGATCGGACACGCTAGCCAGCCTAAGCGCGATAGCGCCGGCGCGTTTGTTACTGGCGTGCCATGGCCATCCGCATCTCGCTGTCGGTGTCGGCGATGAGCTCACCCGAGACGTCGACGGTGACGGTGTGCAGCGTGCCGGTGAAGGCGAACGGGGCGACGTAATCGGTGGTGACCGCCGAGCCCGGGTTGGCCCCGCAGGTGAGCCCGCCCGGGTTGAACCCGATCGGCGTGGTGACCGGGAACTCGTCTTGGGCGATGAGCTGGCCGTCGACGTACAGCTGCGCCCGGCCCGGAGAGCCCTTGCCGCGGGCGAAGTCCGGCGCGCCGGTGGGCTCGAACTCAAACCGCAGCAGGTGCCTGCCGGCGGGCAGCGCCTGCGGTGCGGATACCTGGTAGGTGGTGCGGCTGACGTAGTTGTGGGCGTAGCACAGCCTGCCGTCCTTGACATACAGCGACCAACCGCCGCCGCCGCTGCCCTGGCACAGCAGCACACCTTCCGCGCCGTCCTCGGGGATTTCGGCGTCGGCGGTGATCGCGTGCGGCCGGTTGAGCACGCGTGGCCCGACGAAGTTCCCCACCGTCTGGGTACCGGGCCGGTAGGTGTACCGGTTGCGCGGCTCGGCCACCTGAGGGCGCTGCGCAAGGAGCCGTTCCGCCGCGCTGCCGTCGAGCGGCAGCACGTTGTACTTCCCGGCCTCGACGTACCACATCGTGATCAGCTCGATGAGCTTGTCCCGGTGCTTGGCGGCGAGGTCGTGGTTTTCGGCCGGGTCGGCAGCGACGTGGTACAGCTCCCAGCCGTGGGCATCGAGGTCGGTGAGCGCCCCGGCCGTGATCAGAGCGCCAAACGGCTTGCCGGCCTCGGCGAACGACGGCCCGGGCCAGGGACAGACGGCCCGCCATCCGTCGTGGTCGATGGCCCGGTGGCCGAACATCTCGTAGTACTGGGTGCGGTGCCCGGTCGCGGCGCCCGGGTCGTCGAAGGTGTGGGCGAAGCTGACCCCGTGCAGCGGCGACTGGGTCACGCCCCGGACCGTTGCGGGCGGCGTGAGGCCGAGCGCGTCCAGCACGGTCGGGACGATGTCGATGATGTGCGCGAACTGGGTGCGCACCGCACCGCGGGACTCGATGCCGCCGGGCCAGTGCACCAGGAACGGGTCGCTGGTGCCGCCGCGGTAGGTCTCCCTTTTCCACCGCCGGAACGGGGTGTTCCCCGCGAAAGTCCAGCCCCATGGGTAGTGATTGAACGTGGTGGGACCGCCCAGCTCATCGATACGGGCGAGGCTTTCCTCCAGGGATTCCTGGGCGTTATTGAAGAACTGCAGCTCATTGGTCGTGCCGGTCGGGCCGCCCTCGGGGCTGGCGCCGTTGTCGGAGACCACCATGATCAGGGTGTTGTCGAACTCGCCGATCTCCTTCAGGAAATCGAGCAGCCGGCCGACGTGGTGGTCGGTATGCGACAGGAATCCGGCGAACACTTCCATCATCCGCGCCGCCAGCCTGCGCGCCTCCGGCGGCAGCGAATCCCAGTCGGGCACGTCCGGGTCGTGCCGCGACAGTTCCACATCCGCCGGCATGAGGCCGAGTTCCTTCTGCCTGGCCAGCACCTGCTGGCGGTAGGCGTCCCAGCCGTCATCGAACTGGCCCGCATACCGGTCGGCCCACTCTTTCGGCACGTGGTGCGGTGCGTGCGTGGCACCAGTGCAGAAGTGCAGGTAGAACGGCTTATGCGGGGCCACCTGCTTGGCGTCGGCGATGAACCCGATCGCCTTATCGGCCAGGTCCTCGGTCAGGTGATACCCCTGCTCCGGGGTGCGCGGGGGCTGCACCTGGTGGTTGTCGTAGACCAGATCGGGATACCACTGGCTGGTGTCACCGCCAAGGAACCCGTAGAACCGCTCGAACCCGCGGCCCAGCGGCCAGCGATCATACGGCCCGGCCGCCGACTCGAACTCCGACGGCAGCAGATGGTACTTGCCCACCAGGTACGTGCTATAGCCGTGAGCCAGCAGCATCTCCGACAGAAAGCCGTTCTCGAACGGGATCTGGCCGTTATAGCCGGGGTAGCCGGTGGCCATCTCGTTGACCGCGGCGGTCGCGTTCGCGTGGTGATTGCGGCCGGTGATAATGCACGAGCGCGACGGCGAGCACAGCGCCGTGGTGTGCATGTTCGTATACAACAGCCCGCCAGCGGCCAGCGCATCCAGACTGGGCGTGGCGATCGGGCTGCCATAGCAGCCCAGCTGCCCGAAACCGGTGTCATCGAGCACGATGACCAGCACGTTCGGCGATCCCGGTGACGCCCGCAGCGGCCTCGGCCAGGCCGGGCTTGACTCATCCGCCGTCCGCCCGATCACCCCCGGGAACGCCGTCCCCGGCTCATACTCAGTCAGCCCCATCGCAAGCCCCCCACCCGCCGAGACCACCGGCACCAGCACAACCCGCCCGTGATGAACCGTCATCACCCCGGCCGGGTGACGGAGCGGAACCTTTGGCATGATCGAGCCGTGCCGGACAGCGACCTGATCGAACTGGCGCGCGATGTTGACGCGCGATGCCGACTGCGCGGCCGGTTCACGTTGCGTTCCGGGCAGATCAGCGAGGAGTACTTCGACAAGTACCTGTTCGAGTCCGACCCGGTACTGCTGCGGCGGGTCACCGGCCAGATGACCACGCTGCTGCCGCCGGGCACCGAGGCGCTCGGCGGGCTCGAGCTGGGCGGAGTCCCGCTCGCGGTCATGCTCAGCCAGATGACCGGAATCCCGGCCCTGTTCCTGCGCAAGCAGGCCAAGAGCTACGGCACGTGCCGGATCGCCGAGGGCGGCGACCCGGCTGGCCTGACGGTCGTGCTGGTCGAGGACGTGATCACCACGGGGGGCGCGGTCATCCAGGCTGCCGCCGCGCTGCGTGACCTCGGCGCCACCGTGAACACCGCTGTCTGCGCCATCGACCGCTCCCAGCCGGGCCGCAATC
>JASHOI010000119.1 GCA_030041195.1 Streptosporangiaceae bacterium
GCTCCGTTACCGGACGTCGGCAGCGCGGCTCCGTTACCGGACGCCGGCAGGACCGCTCCATTTCCGGCCGCTCGCGCAGGCCTAGCTGCCGCGGACCGGGCGGCGGCGACGGCGGCGGCCCTGGCGCGGCGGCGGCCGCGCTCCCACCACCGCAGCCTCGGCATGGATATCAGCAGCAGCGCCAGCATCGCCACCAAGGTCGTCACCGCGAACACGAACAGCGGGGTCCGCGCGATCGACAGCCAGATGATCGCCGCCGAGAACAACGCCGCCCACAGATAGAGGATCAGCACGCTGGTCCGGTGCGGGTGCCCCATGGCCTGCAGCCGGTGGTGCAGGTGCTTGCGGTCCGGCGCCAGCGGGGACTTGCCGGCCCGGACCCGCCGGGTCACCGCGAGCAGCAGGTCCGTGTACGGGATCACCAGGATCGCGACCGGCAGCAGCAGCGGCAGGATTTCAGGGAACCTGTTCACGGCCGAGTGCAGGGTGGCGTAGTCGAGCGACGCGATGCTCGAGATCGGAACGTAGGCCAGCAGCAGCCCGAGCAGCATCGAGCCGGTGTCGCCCATGAAGATCTTGGCCGGATAGGAGTTGTGCGGCAGGAAGCCGAGGCACGCCCCGACCAGCAGCGCGGACCCGAGGGCCGGGCCGGCCTGCTCGGACAGGTGCGGGTGCACGACCTGGGTGAGCCGGTAGTAGTAGACGAAGAACGCGATAGCCGCGATGCAGACAATCCCGGCGGCCAGCCCGTCCAGGCCATCGATGAAGTTGACCGCGTTGATCGTGGCCACCACGACGAAGATCGTCAGCACCGTGGACTGATCCGGCGTGAGCACGAACGTGCCGCCGCCGGGCTCGGGCAGCCAGCTCAGCTGGCACCCGCTCCAGTACAGGATGCCGCCGGCGGCCGCCTGTCCGGCCGCCTTGCTGATCGCGCCCAGCCCCCACCGGTCGTCGATCACACCGATGACCACGATCAGGCCGCCGGCCAGCAGCAGCCCGACCGCCATCCGGTTACCGGCCAGAACGGTACGCAACGGGGTCAAATGGTCGGCGACGAAGAGCCCGGCGGCGAGGCCGACAAACATGGCCAAACCGCCCAGAGTGGGCATCGGGACCGTGTGCACGTCCCGTTCCCGCGGGGCCTTCATCGCCCCCGCGGCGATGGCACCGCGGCGCACCAGCGGGGTCAGCAGATAGGTGACGGCCGCCGTGACCAGAAGGGTCAGCAGGTACTCGAGCACGGCCGCCAGCTACGTCCGGACGGGATGTAATGCATCACGACAACTCTAGAGCACCACCCCGGGCGCCGGGGTGATCACCCGCCCCTCCGGCCGAGGAAAGATTCCGCCGAAATGTCAGGTGTCCGGCGTCACATCTCCGCCCGTTGAGAGCATGGCCACCTCGCGCAGCCGCCCCACCGACACCGCGCCCGCCCGGAGCAGCCTTGGCACGTTCCCGGTGAGGTCCACGATCGTGGAGGCGACGTCGTTACCGCACGGGCCGCCGTCCAGGTAGACGGCGACCGCGTCGCCGAGCTGCTGCTGCGCGTCGGCCGCCGTGGTCGCGGGCGGTGAGCCGGTGCGGTTGGCGCTGCTCACCGCCAGCGGGCCGGTCTCCTTCAGCAGTTCGAGCGCGACCGCGTGCAGCGGCATCCGGATCGCCACCGTGCCCCGGGTCTCGCCCAGGTCCCAGTTGAGCGAGCGGTTGGCGCGGCAGACTAGGGTCAGGCCGCCGGGCCAGAACTCGTCGATCAGGTCCTTGCCGTAGGGGCCGAGGTCCTCGACCAGCGCGGTGGCCGCGCGCACGGTCCCGACCAGCACCGGCGGCGGCATGTCCCGGCCCCGGCCCTTGGCCGCGAGCAGCCCGGAGACCGCCGAGGGGTAGAACGCGTCGGCGCCGATCCCGTACAGGGTGTCGGTGGGCAGCACGACGAGTCCCCCGTTGCGCAGCGTCAGCGCGGCGGCCTTGAGTCCCTCGGCGCGGCTGGCCGGGTCCGCGCAGTCATAGGTGGCGCTCATCGCGTGCTTCTCGCTCGTCTCCGGCTCGGTCATTCTCGATCCTTCCACGTGGCGCTGACGAACCGGTCCCGGCCCGACAGGTCGGTGTGGTTGCTGGTCCCGCTCCACCCGTGTTCCTCGGCGAACACCCAGTAGACAGCCGCACCCTGCGGCGCGCCGTGTTCCACGGCGACCACGCCGCCGGGGCGCAGCAGCCGCCGCGCCGCGCGCTCGATCACCCGGATCGCGTCGAGCCCGTCGCTGCCCCCCCACAGCGCCGTGGCCGGGTCGTACTCGCCGACCTCGGGCGGCACCCAGGAGCCGACCGGGATGTACGGCGGATTGCTGATCACCAAATCCACCGAGCCGGTGAGATGGGTCAGCGCGTTCGCGAAGTCGCCGGCGTGCAGGGTGACCCGGCCGGACATGTGCGGGGCCGCCCGCTCGCACCTCGCGACGTTCCGCTCGGCCCAGTGGCGGGCCAGCGGGTCGGCCTCGACCGCCTGCACCCGGGCACGCGGCACCTCCTGGGCGATGGCCAGCGCGATCGCGCCGGACCCGGTGCCGAGGTCGGCGACGACCGGCTCGGCGACGTCCATCTGCCCCAGCGCCTCGATCGCCCAGCCGGTCATCACCTCGGTCTCCGGCCGGGGCACGAAAACCCCGGGGCCCACCTCGAGTTCGAGGTAGCGGAAGTAGGCGAGCCCGATGATGTGCTGCAGCGGCTCCCGCGAGGCCCGGCGCGCCACGTCGTCCCAGTACCGGGGGTCAAACGCGGCGTCGGGCACGGTGTGCAGGGCGCCCCTGGCCACGCCGTGCACGTGCGCCGCGATCAGCTCGGCGTCGGTGCGCGGGGACTCCACCCCGGCGTCGGCCAGCCGGGACGCTGCCACGGCGACCTCGTCGAGGAGCAGGTTCATGAAGCGCGCTCGGCAGATTCCGCGATCTTCTCGGCCCGGTCGGCCGTCTCCAGGGCCCCGATGACCGCGTCGAGGTCACCGTCGAGCACCTGGTCCAGGTTGTACGCCTTGTAGCCGACCCGGTGATCGGAGATCCGGTTCTCCGGGAAGTTGTAGGTGCGCACCCGCTGCGATCTGTCCACGGCGGCGACCTGGCTCTTGCGCTCGGCGGCCGCCTGCGCGTCCGCCTGCTCCTGCGCCTGGGTGAGCAGGCGCGCGCGCAGGATGCGCATGGCCTGCTCCTTGTTCTGCAGCTGGCTCTTCTCGTTCTGGCAGGACACCACGATGCCGGTCGGCAGGTGGGTGAGCCGGACCGCGGAATCGGTGGTGTTCACGCTCTGGCCGCCCGGCCCCGAGGACCGGAACACGTCCACCCGGACATCGGAGGGGTCAATGCTGACCTCAACCGGGTCGGCCTCCGGCATCACCAGGACGCCAGCCGCCGACGTGTGGATCCGGCCCTGCGACTCGGTGACCGGGACCCGCTGCACCCGGTGCACGCCGCCCTCGTACTTCAGCTGCGACCACGCCCCGTCGCCCCGGCCGCCGGACTTGATCGCGACCGTGGCGTCCTTGTACCCGCCAAGGCCGGTCATGGTCGAGTCGATGATCTCGGTCTTCAGGTGGTGCCGCTCCGCGTAGCGCAGGTACATGCGCAGCAGGTCCCCGGCGAACAGCGCGGATTCCTCGCCGCCCTCGCCGGCCTTCACCTCGAGGATGACGTCCCTCGAGTCGTTCGGGTCGCCGGGCACCAGCAGCTCCCGCAGCCGGTCCTCCAGCTCGGCCCGGCGCTTGCCGAGCTGCTGCGCCTCGGCGGCGAACGACGCGTCCTCACCGGACAGCTCGTGCGCGGCGGCCTCGTCCGCACTGACGGCCTGCCACTCACGGTAGGCGTGCACGATCGGGCCGAGCTGGCCGTAGCGGCGGCCCAGCGCCCTGGCCCGGTCCGGGTCGGCGTGCACGGCGGGATCGGCGAGATCCCGCTCCAGCGCCGCGTACTCGCCCGCCAGCTCCTCGAGCCGGTCAAACACGGTTCTCCAGCTCCTTACCAAGCTTGTTCAGGCATGCAGAACCCGATGGATGTACCTCCGGGTGCGTTAGAACCCGACTAAACGTACATCCACCGGGCTGTGGAACCTACTTGCCGCCGGGCTGCTTCTTGCCGAAGCGCCGCTCGAACCTGGCGACCCGGCCACCGGTGTCCAGGATCTTCTGCTTGCCGGTGTAGAACGGGTGGCAGTTTGAGCAGATGTCGGCGTGGATCACGCCGTTGGCGGCAGTGCTCCGCGTGGTGAAGGTGTTCCCGCAGGTGCAGGTCACCGTCGTCTCCACGTAGTCGGGGTGAATGT
>JASHOI010000120.1 GCA_030041195.1 Streptosporangiaceae bacterium
TGCGCGCCGCGGCTTCGGCCGGCGCCGGCCGGCTGGCCGCGCTCGGCGTCGACGAACCTGCCTGGGCGGACTCGATCGGCGCGCCGAGCCCGGGCCAGTGCTGGAGCTACGGCAACGCCAGCGGCCGGCAGGAGGCGGTGACGATGAGCTTCTGGTACGCCGATTCCGGCCACGTGGTATCGGTGCTCCTCGACCGCGACCAGGGCGGCGGCATCAAGAACGTCTGGGTCGGCGCGTCGGAAGGCGTGCTGGAGCGGACCAGGGAGATGTCGGTGCACGATCCCAAGATGGTGTTCGAGATGATCACCCAGGCCGACGCGCGGGGCCGGATGGACCGGGCGATCGCCGCGGGGGAGTGCCCGGAGCAGCCCGATGAGGTAGGCAACGTCGCGTCCAGGCGGGCCATCCTGCGGGCCCGGGTGGACCTGCTGCGCCGCTGAGGAAGGGATGAGCGACACCGATGGCGATGCCGGGACGGGCGGAGCCGCCGGGGCGGCTGCTCGGCGCAGGCCGCTCCGCCAACGTCTATGACCTCGGCGGCGGGCGGATCCTGCGGCGCTATCACGATCACTCCCGGTCGGCCGAGCGGGAAGCCAAGATCATCACATGGGCCGGCGATCACGGCGTCCCCGTTCCCGAGGTGTTCGACGCGGCCGGGCCCGACATCGTGATGGAAAAGGTCGACGGGCCGACGATGCTGGCCGACTTCGCCCGCCGCCCGTGGCAGCTGTTCCGGCACGCCGTAACCCTGGCCCAGATGCACCAGCTGGTGCACGCGGCGCCGGGGCCGGACTGGCTCAGGGCACCGTTCGGTGACGGCGACGCCCTGCTGCACACGGACCTGCACCCCGACAACGTGATGCTCACCGCGCGCGGGCCGGTGGTGATCGACTGGACGGGGGCCGGCCGCGGGCCGGCCGAGGCCGACCTCGCCGTCTGCTGGGTGGTCGTCGCGCTGTCGGCAGTTCCCGGTTCAGCCTGGCAGCGGGTCGCGGGCCGGGCGGCTCAGAGGCTGTTCGCCAACGCCGTGCTCCGGCACGCCGGGCTGCGCGTGGACGACGAGTGGCTGGCGAAGGCCGCCCGCTTCCGGCTGGCGGACCCGAACACGCGGGAGTCCGAGGCGGTCCGGATGCGCCGCATAGCGGCCCGGGCAGACGCCCGCCCGTGACCGGTACGGGCCGCCAGGGGCCGCGCGCAGTGCGCCTGCTCGAGCCCCGGCACTGGCAGCTGCTCTGGCTGATGGGCGCGGCTAACTTCTTCGCGGGCTACGACTTCAACATCGTCACCGTGGCCCTGCCGCAGCTTCGCGCCAGCTACCACCTCAGCCAGTCCCAGGCTTCGCTCTGGATCGCGGTCATCTACCTGGGCGCGGCGCCCGCGGTGCTGCTCGGCCGGCGGGCCGACCGCAGCGGGCGGCGCCGGCTGCTGGTCTTCTCGATCAGCGGCTACACGCTGGCCACCCTGGCCACCGCCGCGGCCCCGACCATCGGCGTCTTCGTCGGCTGCCAGCTCGCGGCGCGCTTCTTCCTGTGCACCGAGGGCGTGCTGGTGTGGACGATGGTCGCCGAGGAGCTCCCGGCGGCCGTCAGGGGCTTCGGCTTCGGCTGGCTGGCCATGCTCTCGGCGCTCGGCACGGGCTGGTCGGCCATCCTGTACGGCGGCATCCTGGCGCCGGCCGGCCTGTCCTGGCGGCTGCTGTACCTGGCGGCCGTGCCGGTGCTGGTGGTCGTGGCGGTGCTGCGGCGGCGGATCCCGGAGAGCGCGCGCTTCCTGGCCGCATCCGGCCAGGGCCGCCTGGCCCGGCGCTGGTCGGAGATCCTGCGCCCGCCGCACCGGCGGCTGCTCGCGCTGGTCTGCGTGACCGCCGTGCTGGCCAATCTCTCGGCCCAGGCCGTGGTGTTCGTGGTCGACTTCATGGAGAACGAGCGCCACCTGTCTGCCACCGCCGCCGACTTCATCCTGGTGGTGTCCGGGGCTGCGGCCATTCCGGTGCTGATCCTGGCCGGGCGGGCCAGCGACCGGTACGGGCGCAAGCCGGTGTGCTGTTCGTTCCTGGTGCTCAGCCTCGTGGGACTGGTCCTGTTCTTCGTGGTGGCGCGGGGCCCGGTCGAGCTGGCGCTCGCGCTCGCCGTCGCCTACGCGGGGGCCTTCGGCGCCTGGCCCACCGGCTCCGCGTTCGGCGTTGAGCTGTTCCCCACCGCGCTGCGCGCACTCGGCAGCTCGGCGGCCAACCTGGCCATGGTGGTCGGCCAGGTCGCGAGCTTCGTCCTGGCCGCGTCGCTGATCGGCGCCGTCGGTGACCTGTCCCGCGCCGCCCTGGTCCTGGCGCTTGGCCCGCTGCTCGCGGCGGTGCTCATCGCCACCACCTTCCCGGAGACCGCCGGGGCCGAGCTGGAAGCGATCACCCCGGCGCCGGCCCCCGGGGATCAGCCCGAGCGGCGGGCTCAGCGCAGGCCGATGTAGTCGGCCATGCGCTCGACCGCGTAGCCGAAGAACGGCCCGGCCGGTTCCAGGCTCCCGACGAACTGCCCGAACAGCTCGAAGCTGATCATGCCGAAGAGCTGCGTCCAGGCGATCAGCGCGCGGCTGAGCACACCGTCGTCCACGCCGGGCGCGATCGCCTCGGCGACGATCGCGACCTGCCGCGTGAGTTCCGGCGGCAGCGCCCGCTGCCCGGCGCTGCGCGTGCCCGGGTGGCGGGTCGTCGCCCGGGCGTCGGCCAGGATGCCGCCCATCACGCGCACCACCCGGATGGCCGAAGCGACCGTCGTCTGCGGCGCCTGGTAACCGGGCACCGGCGAGCCGTAGATCAGCGCGTACTCGTGCGGGTTCGCCAGGGCCCAGTCCCTGATCGCGGCGCAGGTGGCCCGCCACCGGCCGCGGATGTCCGCCGCTGGAAGCCCGGAGCTTGCGGTCTCAGCCGCCGCCCCCAGCGCGTCGTACGCGTCGATGATGAGCGCCGTCAGCAGCTCGTCCCGGCTGCGAAAGTACCGGTAGAGGGCTGACGAGACCATGCCGAGCTCCCGGGCCACCGACCGCAGCGACAGCCCCTGCGCCCCGCTGGCCGCGAGCTGGCGCCGGGCCTCTTCCTTGATCTCGCGAGTGAGCTCGGCCCTGGCCCGCTCCCTGGCCGTCCGGCTGGCGCTGTGCGTTGTGGTCATGGCCCCAGTCTGCCAGCTGAGAGAGCATCGATCAATAACAAGAGCACTGCTCTTGACAGCAGTTCGACATACGTGCACACTGATCTGTATAGAGAGCAGTGCTCACAACAAGTGCCAAGGAGCATCCGATGTCCGAAAGCCCCTCCACCCGGTACGTGATGCCGACGAAGCCGATGGCCCAGCGGATGTGGCGGCTGTCCAACTCGCTGGTGGCCGCGGTCACCAGGATGGGCGTCAGCGTCTACGGCAGCCGGGTGCTGTTCGTCCGCGGCCGCAAGAGCGGCGAGTGGCGCAGCACCCCGGTGAACCCGCTCAACCTCGACGGCAAGCGCTACCTGGTCTCGCCGCGCGGCCAGACCCAGTGGGTGCGGAACATGCGCGCGGCGGGCGGCGGCGAGCTGCACGTTGGGCGCCGGATCGAGAGGTTCACCGCCACCGAGCTGCCCGACGACGCCAAGCCGCCGGTGCTGCGCGAGTACCTGCGGCGCTGGAAATTCGAGGTAGGGATGCTCTTCGAGAACGTCAGCACGGACAGCCCGGATTCCAGGCTGCTGGAGATCGCGCCCGGGTTCCCGGTCTTCCAGATCGTTTCCCGCCCCGAGTGACCGTAACGCGACGCCGCGGGCCGCCGCTACGCCGTCAAGGCGAGCGTGGCACCCGCGGCGTCGGTCAGCCGGTGGTACCCGGCCGCGCCAGGGAACCTGGCCAGCGGGCCGCCGACCCTTGCCGTCGGCCCGTCCGGGCCGACCAGGATCGTGCCTTCGGCGCCGGCCGCGACAAGCTCGCCGTCCACCCGGAGCAGCACCGGCCCGTCCCGGCTGGCCGAGATCGCGGTCCGGCCGTGACGCAGCCCGTCGAGCACCGCCCCGGGCTCGCCGGCCACGCACTCGACCCAGGTCGTCGGCGAGCCCGGCGGGGCGTCGTCGCCGGGCCGGTGCCAGTCGCTGCCGCCCACCGGGACGGAGCCGGGATCCCAGGCCAGCCACCAGGCCAGCGGCGTCGTCCAGTGCGGGTCGAGCCAGCTCCAGTGCCACACCTCGGCCAGCGGCGGGCGGCGGCTCATCGGAATGGTCCAGCTCACATCGCCGCCGATCGGGTGGTTGACCGACAGCAGCGTGCCCGCCCGCTCGGTCGCGTCCAGCCAGGCGTCGGCGGGCTCACGGAAGTCGATCCAGTCCATCGCGCCGAACGCGTTCGCGTGGCCGCCCTGCACCGTCACCTCCTGCCCGGGCACCAGGACGATTCCGTGCGCGGCCGCGGTGGCCGGCAGCTCCGCATGGTGGCTGATCGTGTTGTGGTCGGTGACCGCGACGTAGTCGAGGCCCTGCGCGACCGAGAACCGCGCCAGCTCCGGCACGGTCAATGCGCCGTCCGAGTGAACGGTGTGGGTATGCAGGTCACCGGCCAGCCAGC
>JASHOI010000121.1 GCA_030041195.1 Streptosporangiaceae bacterium
AGCGGGACCGGCAGCGCCAGCCCGGCCGCCTCGGCCAGCTCGTGCTCGTTTGGCTTGACCAGCGCGGGCTTTGCCGCGAGGGCGGCCAGCAGCGGCGCGGCGTGGGCGTCGACCAAGGCCGCGGCGCCGGCGTCGGCCGCCAGGCCGGCCAGGATGCGGTAGGCGTCGACGGGCACCCCGGCGGGGAGGCTGCCGGACAGGACCACGAGCCGGGCGCCGCCGGCCAGCCCGGCGAAGCGCTCGGTGAACAGCGCCCATTCAGCGCGGGTGATCTGCGGCCCGTCCTCGTTGTACGCGGTGACGGCCGCGTCCTGCTCGCTGAACGCGCTGACGGTCCTGCGGCTGCCGCCCGCACATTCGACGAAGCGGTGCGTAACTGCCCAGTCGTCAAGCTGCGCCGTGATCTCGGCACCGACGAGCCCGCCTGCGAACCCGGTGACGATCACGTCGTGGCCGGCCTGGTGCAGCAGCCGGGCGACGTTGACGGCCTTGCCCCCGGCCTGGGCGTGCAGGTGGCCGACCCGGTTGGACTGGCCGGCGGTGAACCGCTCGCCGATGTAGGTGATGTCCAGCGCGGGATTCAGCGCGGCGCATACCACGCGCCCGCGCGTGGGTGAGGTCACTGGCCGGTGTACATGACGGAGCGGGCGAGGTGCCTCGGCCGGTCCGGGTCAAGTCCGCGCGCCAGGGCGGTGGCGACCGCGACGCGCTGCGCCAGCACGAGCTCGGCCTGCGGGTCGGCGTCGGCGATGACAATCGTCGCCTGCGTTGGCGCGATGTCGCTCACCAGCACGTTGTCATCGACGCCGAACAGCCAGACCACGGAGTCCGCGGTGGCCGTCGAGAGCGGTCCGTGCCGGTACTCCAGCGCCGGGTACGCCTCACTCCGGGCCAGCGCGGCTTCCTGGATCTTGAGAGCCGCCTCACGCGCCACGCCGGTGGACCAGCCACGCCCGAGGAAGACGTAGTGCGGCCGGTCGATCAGCCGGTCATCCAGGTCGGCGGCCAGCGCAGCCCTCGCCTGCTCCACGACTGGGCCGAGATCGTGCCCGATGTGCGCCCGCGCCACGGTGAGCACGGTCGTGGCGAACCTGGTCTGCACCACCGACTGCTCGTCGGCGTAGTCGAGCACCAGCAGCTGGTCCGTGGCCTCGCGGATCGGCGCTGACGCGTCCGCGGTGATCCCGACCTTGCGCGCCGTGGCGCTGGCATCCCGCAGCGCGTCGAGGACCTCGATGGTCGTCCCCGAGCGGCTCACCGCGAGCAGCGTGTCATAGTCGCGGAGCGGCAGCTCCGACGCTGGGAAGGCGTCGGTCTCCCCGTGGCCGGCGGCCTCCCGCGCCGCGGCGATCGCGCTCGCTACATGCCAGGACGTGCCGCAGCCGATGACCGCGACCCGTTCGCCCGGGGCGGGAAGAACCTGCGCGGCCGCGTCGACGGACTCGAGCGCCCTCGCCCAGCAGTCTGGCTGACTTGCAATCTCCCTCTGCACGTGCGCCTCAGGTCGATGCACCGCGGATCCCCGTCAAAAACGCGCACATGTTGCCCTTAAATTCTGCACAGTCTGGCCTATTTGGCTCGACTCTACGACATGCGTGATCACATCACAAGGTACTGCGCAGCCCGAGAACCGTCCGGGCGGCGCTGCTCGTTTGCCTATGATCCCTGCATGGGCAACTCCTCCCGCGGTGTCCGGGGCGGGGCCGGCCGGCCGCGCCGGTCTCCGTGGTGACGGCCCGTGCAACGCCGGTACCGGCTCAACCAGATCGTGGCCGCGGTCGTGGAGCGCGGGCAGGTCGACGTGCCGTCCCTGGCCCGGGAATTCGCCGTGTCGGCCGCGACGATACGGCGTGACCTGGAGGCCCTCCAGCGGCAGCGGCTGGTCTGCCGCACGCACGGCGGCGCGACGATCCACGCGGCCTTCAACGACCTGCCGCTGAGCTACAAGAGGGCCAGGGACCTGCCGGAAAAGCAGCGCATCGCCCGGCACGCCGTGGCGTTCGCTGACGGTGCGCGGGTGATCGGGACCACCGGCGGCACGACCGTGTCGCAGTTCATCAGGCTGCTGCGCGACCGGGATGACCTCACCGTGGTCACGAACGCACTCAACGTCGCGATCGACCTGGCGGGCAGCCCCGGCCTTCGCGTGTTCGTGGCCGGCGGCGAGGTCCGCGGGAGCAGCCAGGAGTCGGTGGGGCACACCGCCGAGGCGTTCCTGGCTGATTACAACGTTGACGTCGCGTTCCTGGGGGTCGATGGGGTGGATGCGGTGGCAGGCTGCACCAACTACGACCCCGCGGGCGCTCGGGTGAACGCGGTGCTGGTGCGGCGCGCGCGCAGGCGGATCGTGCTGGCGGACGCTACCAAGATCGGCCGGGTCACGCTGGCACAGGTCTGCCGCATGGCCGAGGTGGATGTGCTGATCACGGACGCCAGGGCCGCAGCGGCCGAGCTCGAGCCGCTCCGCCGCCAGGGCTGCGCGGTCGTCTGCGTATGACCGGCCGCGCGCCTCGTGCTCGAAACGAGCAAGATTCGGGCCAATTTTTGCGTACTTCGTGCGCAGCCTTGGCGTGAACCGGCCCTCCCATCATGATGGTATTTGTGCGGAACTTCCGCCCTGCGTCCGCGGCTGGAGGGCTCATGAACAGGCTGACGCGCCTCTTAATCGCCACGGTGACCGCAACTCCGCTGCTGCTGGCCGGTGCCGTCGCCACCGGCCCGGCGGCCGGGGCGGCAACCGCCTACCCGCCCGGCGGCCCCGACCAGACCCCGGTGATGGGCTGGAGCGGCTGGAGCTTCCTGCGGCTGGGCGCGGACTCGTCTCAGGTCGAGGGGGAGGCCAGGGCGCTGGTGAGCACGGGCCTGGCCGCGGCCGGCTACCGCTACGTCAACATCGACGACGGGTGGTACCAGTGCCCGGGGCCGCAGGGCCCGAACGTCGACGGCTACGGCCGGTGGGTCGTGAACAGCGCGAACTACCCGAGCGTCGGCTCGCGCAACGGCATCCAGGCGCTGGCCGCGTACGTGCACGGCCTGGGCCTGAAATTCGGCATCTACGAGACCGCGGGGATCTCGAGCCAGGCAGTGGCGCGCAACACCCCGATCCTCGGCACCTCCTACACCGCCAAAGACATCGCGACCACGAAGCCGCAGAACAACTACAACTGCGGCGGCATGCTGAAGATCAACTACAGCAAGCCGGGCGCACAGGCGTACGTCGACTCGGTCGTCGACGAACTGGCGTCCTGGGGCGTCGACTACATCAAGCTCGACGGGATCACCAACAGCAACGGGCCCGACGTCAAGGCCTGGCAGGCCGCGATCCAGCAGTCCGGGCGCCCGATCGTGCTGAACATCACCCAGGGCAGCTACACCATCAAGCTGGCCCCGGTGCTGAAGGAATACGCCAACCAGTGGGAGTTCGCGCCGGACATAGAGATCAACGGACCCGACGAGGGCTCGGCGAACGCGTGCAACGGCCCGCCGTACACCGGCTGCCTGAGCGTTTTCCCGCTGACCAGCTACGCCCACTGGAGCGACAGGTTCGGCGATGTCGCGCGGTGGCAGCCGTACGGCGGTCCCGGCGGCTTCAACGACTACGACTCGATCGAGGTCGGCGACGGCAGCGCGGGCTCGGGGATGACGCTGGCCGCCTCGGAGTCTCAGCTCAGCCTGTGGGCGCTCGGCTCGGCCCCGCTCATCCTGGGCAGTGACCTGACCACGGCGGTGACGAACGCCTATGGCACCAGGGCCGGCCTCACCCGGCGCGACTTCGGCCTGCTGACCAACCGCCAGGTCATCCGCGTCGACCAGGACGCGATCGACGCGTCGCGGATCGCGGTCGCCGGCAAGCCCGGCCGCAAGACCGCGGGCGATCAGGTGTTCGCCAAGGTGGAGCGGCGAGGGGACGCGATCGTGGGGCTGTTCAACACCACCACCGCGCTGAGTTCGGCGCCGGTCACGATCTCGACCACGGCAGCCGCGATCGGGCTGCCGCCCGACCCGCACGGCTACCTGGTACAGGACCTGTGGGGAGGCCAGTCGGTGGTGGTCGGCGGCGCGAGGGCGTTCCGGATATCGTCCGCCGGGGTGATCCGGGCCACCGTCCCGGCCGAGGGGGTGGCCCTGTTCCGGGTCACCCCGCTGCGCTGACCGCGGTCGCCTGGCTCGGCCTGAAGCCAGCGCTGCGGAGTGCGCTTGGCACACCGATTCCGGCACGGCGCCGAAGCCGAAGACGACGTCTTGTCCAGGCACCGTTCTTCCTTCAGTCTGGCGGGTACTCGTCGTGACGGTGGAACCAGGACATGTCCGCCCGGTTGCGGCCGAGGGGGGCCCGGTCGAGCCACTGCCACATGCTGTGGAGGACGTCGCACCCTCGGGCGTAGGTGGAGTACGTGTGGTAGACGACGCCATCGTCGAGGGCGAAGGCACTCACGCCATGCGCCTCGGCCGGCAGCCGACCGGGCTCCACCTGGGCGGCTTCGAGCGGCCGGAAGTTGTACCCCGCCCCGCCCGCGACGCTCTCTTCGGTGAACGACACGCCGAAGTCGAAGTTGAACTCGCTGTGCAGTGACGAAACCCAGGGAAAGTTCCAGCCCATCCGCTGGCGGTAGCTGATCAGCTTGCCGATGGATGCGCGCGACACCGCGATCAGCGTGACGTCGTGGTGTGCCAGGTGAACGGCGATGCCGTCGAAGCCGTCGGCGACCGCCGAGCACACCGGGCACCCGGCTTCCCAGTCGGGCCCGAACATGAAGTGGTACACCACGAGCTGTGATCGGCCGGCGAACAGGTCGGCAAGCGTCGCCTCGCCGTTCTCGGTGCCGAAGCGGTAATCGTTGCCGACGGGGACCCACGGCAGCTCGAGCCGGCGCTGTGCGAGCTCGTCGGCCTGGCGGGTGTGCTCCTTCTCCGCCACGAGCAGGTCTTTCCTGGCCGCCAGCCATTCCTGGCGGGTGCCGACCTTGTGCTGCGGCAACGATCGGTCTCCTTCGGCTTCCGGCGGCCCGCGCCGCCGGGTGAATCAGGCGGCTGCCGCGTCGCGCTTGGCGACCTCGTCGCGGACGATGGGGATGACCTGCTGGCCGATGTCGATGGCGTCGGCGAGCAGGTCGTAGCCGCGCATGGAGATGATGTCGACGCCGAGGTCGATGTAGTCGAGGATCGCCTGGGCCACGGTCTCCGGGGTGCCGACCAGCGCGTTGGAGTTGCCGGAGCCGCCGGTGACGGCGGCGGTCCGGGTCCACAGCGCGCGGTCGAACCGCTCTCCCTGTGCCGCGATCGCGATCAGCCGCTGCGAGCCGGTGTTCTCCGGGTTCTTGATCGAACGGCGGCGGGACAGCTGCCCCCCGTTCGCCGCCACCCGCGCCTCGATCCGGGCCACGATGTCGTGCGCCTTGTCCCAGGCCTGCTCCTCGGTCGGCGCGATGACCGGCCGGAACGCCACCTGGATCTTGGGAACATCGGTGCGCCCGGCCGCCCTGGCCGCGGCCTTCACGGACTCGATCTGCTCGGCGGTACTGGCGAGCGGCTCACCCCACAGGCAGTAGATGTCGGCCTCGGCGCCGCCGGCCTGGTAGGCGGCCGGGGAGGACCCGCCGAAGGACACCCGCGGCCTGGGCTCCTGGGCCGGGAACACGTCGCTGACGAAGTCGGCGAAGCGGTAGTGCTGCCCGTCGTAGCCGAATGGCTCGCGCGAGGTCCAGGCCCGCTTGATGATCTGGATGCACTCCCGGGTGCGGCCGTACCGCTCGTCGTGGGTCAGGTAGTCGCCCTCGCGCTGCTGCTCGTGGTCGGTGCCGCCGGTGATGAAGTGGACCGTGACCCGCCCGTCGCTGATCTGGTCGATGGTGGCGAAGGTCTTCGCCGCGAACGTGGGGTAGGAAACGTTCGGCCGGTGGGCGAGCAGCAGCTGGATCTTCTCGGTCTTGCTGGCGATGTACGCCGCGGCCGCGTTCGGGTCGGGCGAGCCCGAGCCGTAGGCGAACAGGACCCGGTCCCACCCGTTCTCCTCGTGCGCCCGCGCGAGCCGCAGCGTGTAGTCCTTGTCGAAGCTGGCTCCAGACCTGGCGGTGATCTCGCTGCCGTCGTTCGTGGCCGCGATGCCGAGGAACTCAACGGGCATGACTGGCCTCTCCCTTGGTGTTCGCGTTCCCAGTTATAACTATTGAATTAGTGGGGAAAAGCTGCGGTCAGGCCGCCGTATTCCCGGCGCCGGCCTGCCGGGAGGAGCGGGTGCTAGGAGCTCGGGAAGTGGCAGGCAACCGCGTGGCCGGACTGCTCCGCCAGCGGCGGCTCCACCTCGGCGCAGATCGCCGCGGCGCGCGGGCAGCGAAGCCGGAACCGGCAGCCCGACGGCAGCGCGGTCGCTGACTGCGGGTCACCCGCCAGCGGGCCGGAGGCCGCGCGGGCACGGGACGCTGCCGGGTCGGGGACCGGAACAGCGGCCAGCAGCGCGGCCGTGTACGGGTGTGCGGGCGCCGCGAAGATCTGGTCCGCGGGTGCCTGCTCCACGATCTTGCCCAGGTACATGACCGCGACCGTGCTGGCCAGATGCCGCACCGTGGCGAGGTTGTGCGAGATGAAAAGGTAGCTGACGCCAAGCGTGTCCTGCAGATCCGACAGCAGGTTGATAATCTGCGCCTGGACCGACACGTCCAGCGCGGACACCGCCTCGTCGCAGACGATGAACCTCGGGCCGACCGCGATGGCCCGCGCGATCGTGACGCGCTGCCGCTGGCCGCCGGACAGCTCGTGTGGGTAACGGGCCGCTACGTCCACGCCCAGGCCGACCAGCCGGAGCAGGCTGGTGACGCGCTCGGCGCGGGCGCTGCGGTCCGGCTCGATGTCGTGCGCCGCCAGTGCCTCGGCGATGGCGTGCCCGGCCGTCCGCCGCGGGTCCAGTGAGCCGAGCGGGTCCTGGAAGATCGCCTGCATGTCCTTGCGCGCGGCGCGTAGCTGCTCGCCTCTCTTGGCCAGCCAGTCCTCGCCGCCGAAGGTAACGTGCCCAGAGGTCGGCCGGTCCAGCCGCAGCAGCAGCCGGCCGAGCGTGGTCTTGCCACACCCGGACTCGCCGACCAGGCCGAACGTTGTGCCGGGCGCGATCTCGACCGTCACCCCGTCCACGGCCCTGACCACCCTGGGCTGCTCGCCGAGCCACCACCGGCGGCGCAGCCGGTAGTGGCGCACCAGGCCGGTGGCTGTCAGCAGGCTGTCGCTAGCCAACGGCGACCTCGCCATCCCACAGGTCGCGCCGCGCGCCAAGCACCTCGGCGCTCCGGTGGCAGGCGACGTGCTGCGCGCCCACCGGCCGCAGTTCCGGTTCCTCCTGCTCGCACACCTGGGCGCACAGCGGGCAGCGCGGGTGGAACGGGCAGCCCGCCGGCCGGCTCCGCGCCTCCGGCACCGTGCCGGGGATCGCCGACAGGCGGCCGGCCCGGTCGGTGTCGATCCGCGGCACGGCCCGGATCAGGCCGAGCCCGTACGGGTGCGCCGGGTGGGCGAAGAAGTCGCCCGCGGCGGCCTGCTCGACAATGGCCCCCGCGTACATGACCAGGACCCGGTCCGCCATCCTCGCCGCCACGCCCATGTCGTGGGTGATGAGCAGCACCGACATGGCACGCTCCCGGCGGAGGTCGGCGAGCAGGTCGAGGACCTGCGCCTGGATGGTCACGTCCAGCGCCGTGGTGGGCTCGTCGGCGACCAGCAGGCTCGGGTTCCCGGCCAGCGCGATCGCGATCAGGATCCGCTGGCACATGCCGCCGGAGATCTCGTGCGGGAACTGGCGCATCCGCGCTTCCACGTCAGTGATGCCCACCCGCCGCAGGAGGTCGGCGACCCGGGCCGCGACCGCGCGCCGCGAGCCGGGCCGGCCGGCCCGCCTGGTCATCGCCTCGGCGACCTGGTGGCCCACCCGCACCACGGGGTCGAGCGCGGCCACCGGATCCTGGAAGATCATGCTGGCTTCGGTGCCGCGGACCTGCCGCAGCTCGCGTTCGGGCAGCGCGGCCAGGTCCCGCCCGTGCAGCCACACCGAGCCGCTGACCCGCATTCTGGCGTTCCGCCGGAGCAGCCCGAGGATGGCCCGCCCGGTCAGCGTCTTGCCGCTGCCGGACTCACCGACCAGGCAAACGATCTCACCGCGGCCGATGCCGAAACTGACGTCGCGGACGAGGTCCACCGCACGTCCGGACCGGTTACCGGCCAGGTAGCCGACCGACAGGTGCTCGACCGACAGAACGTCTGGTTCAGCCTGATTGTCAGCCACTGGACGGCTCCATTGCGTCGCGCAGCCGGTCGCCGAGGATGCTGAAGGCGATCACGAGCAGGGTGATCAGAAGGCCGGGGAACGTGGAGATCCACCAGTCCCGGTCGATGTATCCCTGGCCGCTGTTGATCAGCGAACCCCAGCTGAGCACGCCCGTGCTCGGTCCCAGGCCGAGGTAGCTCAGCGATGCCGCGATCACGATCGCGGTGCCGATGTTCAGCGTGCCGAGCACGACCGCGGGCGCGAGGCAGTTCGGGACCACGTGCCGCCACACGATCGTGCGCCGCCGCACGCCGGTCACGGTGGCCGCGTCCACGAACAGCCGGCTGCGGACAGCGAGCGCCTGCCCGCGTAGCACGCGGGCGAAGCCCGGGATCGTCGCGATGCCGATGGCAAGGATCTCGTTGCTGAGCGTCGGCGGCAGTGCCGCGATGAAGATCAGTGCCAGGAACAGGCCGGGCAGCGCCAGCAGGATGTCGATGAGGCGCATCACCAGCAGGTCAGCCCAGCCGCCCAGGTAACCGCCGAGGATGCCGATCACAGAGCCGGTAACGCCGCCGATCACGGTGGCCAGCACGCCAACCTCGAGCGCGGCCCGCGCGCCGTAGACCAGCTCGGCGTAGACGCTGCGGCCGTACTGGTCGGTGCCCAGCAGGTAGTGGTGCAGCGGCGGCTGCAGGGCGGCCAGCGGGTTCACCGCTGTCGGGTTCCCGCCCGTGAACACCGCCGGGAACGCGGCCCAGCCGAGCATCAGCAGCAGGAACGCGGCGGCAAGGATCACCAGGATCCGCCCGTGCGGCATCCGCCAGCTCCGGACCGGTGGCCGGTCCAGCCACCGGCGCATCGGTGGTGGTCGCCGGTCCTCGGCAACCTGGCCCCGTGCCGTTCCCACCATGGCGTACCGCCTACCGGGCCATCTGCGTGCGTACCCGCGGGTCGAGGTAGGCGTAGGAGATGTCGACCAGGATGTTGATCACGACGTAGCCGGTGGCCACGATCAGCACGATCGCCTGCACCATCGGGTAGTCCTTGTTCTCGATGCCGTTGACCAGCAGGCTGCCGAGTCCCTGGCGGCCGAACGCGGTCTCGGCGATCACGGCCCCGGACAGCAGCCCGCCGAGCTGCACCCCGAGCAGCGTGACCGCGGGCACCAGCGCGTTGCGCAGGATGTGCCGGACCCAGATCCACGCCTCGGGGACGCCCTTGGCCCGCAGCGCGGTGACGAACTCCTGGCTCATCACCTCCAGCATCGACGTGCGGACCAGGCGGATGATCACGCCGGAGGTGACCAGGGCGATCGAGGCGGCCGGCAGCACGAGCTGAGCCAGGGAGCCGCTGCCGTTGGCCGGGAACAGCCGCAGCGTGAACGAGAACACCAGGATCAGCAGCGGGGCCGACCAGATGATCGGCATCGAGCTGCCGAGCAGGCTGACCACCCGGATCACGGTGTCCACCCAGGTGTCGCGCAGCAACGCGGACAGCACGCCAAGGCCGACCCCGGCGACGACGGTCATCAGCATGGCGGCGATCGCCAGCTCGACGGTGGCCATCGCCTGCGCGCCGATTTCGGCGGTCACCGGCTCCCTGGTCTGGAATGACAGGCCGAAGTTGCCGTGGATGGCGTTGCCCAGGTAGGAGAGGTACTGATTGAACAGGGGCTTGTCCAGGCCGAACTCCACGATGATGTCGTGCCGCTCGCCCGGCGTGGTCGGTGCGTTCTGCGTGATCGCCTGCACCGGGTTTCCCGGCAGCACCCGGAGCACGAAGAAGATGATCGCCGACACGCCGATGATGACCGGCACGCCGATCGCCACCCGGCGGAGCACGACCCTCAGCATTGGCTGCGCTACTTGGCGAGCCAGACGCCGTAATACATGGGGTAGTCGCGCCGGTCGAACGCCAGGCCGTGCACCGCCTTCGTGGTGCCCAGGATGAACGGCTCCAGCTCGATCGGGATGTCGATGGCGTTCTTGATCACGTATGCCTGGATGTCATCCCAGTAGGTGGCCGCGGTCGCTGCGTTGCCCGACGACTCGGCCAGCGCGATCCAGTTGTCCAGCGTCGGGCTGTCGATCCTGGCCAGGTTCAGCCCACTGACCTTGGCGGTCGGGATGCTGGCCGAGTCGAAGAAGTAGGCCATGATGGTCGGCGACGCGGTGATGAACGACGTGGCCGTGATGCCGTACTTGCCAGAGTCCTCGATCGCGATCGCCGAGGTGCCGGTCAGGTTCGTGATGGTCTCGTCGATCCCCACCGCCTTGAGATACGCCTGCACGTAGACGCTGACTTCCTGGCGCAGCTCACGGTCGGGCGCTGCTCCGGCGAAGGAGATCGTGAGCGTCTGGCCGTCCTTGTGCCGGTAGCCGTCGGAGCCCAGCTTCCATCCCGCCTTTGCCAGGATGCTGTCGGCGAGCTTGGGGTCGTACGACCAGGAGTTCTGCACGGCCGGGTCGTAGTCCGCGGTGTCCGGCATGATCGGGCCCCACGCCCTGGTGTATTCGCCCTGGTAGACCGTCTGCAGGATCTGGTTGATGTTGATCGCGTCGCGCAGTGCGACCCGCATCTGGGTGTTGTTCCACGGAGCCTGCTGGGTGTTGATGAAGTACTGGTAGCCCGCGCCGGCGCCGGGCACCACGTACAGGTTCAGGTTCTTGTCGGTGGCGACGGTCTGGTAATCGGGCGGCAGGATCGTCTCGGCCGCGTCGACCTGGCCACGGGTGAGCTGGCCGACCCTGGTGCTCTCCTCCGGCACCTCGGAGAACACGATCTTGTCAACGCAGGCTGGGCCCTGGTGGGTCAGGCCGGCCGGGCCCCAGTCGTAATCCGGGTTGCGCACCTCGGTGATCGACTGGTCCGGCACGTTCGAGGTGATCTCGAACGGCCCGGAGCCGACCGGGTGCGCCCCGAACCCGGCGGTGCCCTCCCGCTGCGCCGCCGTCGGGTCGACGATGCCGAGGAAGGCCTGGCTGGCGGCCTCCAGGAAGGCCGGGTACGGGGACTTGAAGTTGACCGTGACGCTGTAAGGGCCGTTCACGACGGAGTCCTTGTACGGGCCGAGCAGGCTGATCGCGAACAGCGAGCCCTCGGCCGGGCTTTCGATCCGGTCGAACGTGTACTTCACCGAGCTCGCGGTCAGCGGCGTGCCGTCGGAGAACTTCACGCCCTTGCGCAGCGTGAACGTATAGGACGTGGCGTTGCTGTTGACCGTCCACTTCGTGGCGAGCCAGGGCGTGAACTGGCCGTTCGCCCCCTCGTACACCAGGCTGTCGAACACGCCGCGGATCACCCGGTACGCGGCGGCCTGCGGGGTGTAGCTCGGGTCGAGGTCCGGCAGGACCTGCTCGTCGAGGTCGACGGTGAGCGTGCCGCCGGCGGCCGGGCAGCCCTTGGCCTCGTAATCGGTCTTCGGGTTGACGCCCGCCGACGATGCGGCGGCGCCGGAACTCCCAGCGGCGCTGGTGGTGGACGTGCCGCCGCCGCAGGCAGCGGCCGCCAGCGTGACGACGACCGCGGACGCAGCCAGCACCCAGGCCCGTCGGGCCTGCCACGGGCGGCGCTTTCGTGAGCGCTGCGGCCGGCCACCGCGCAGCCGGCCGCGACTGTTCTGAAGCGCTAACCTACGGCCCACTCTCGCTCCTCCCAGCGCCACGCTGGCAATTATCGATATAGTCGATCAAGTAACTAGGTTGGCTAAAACGCTACAAGAGGCTTCAGGGAGTGACAAGACCGGATCCGCAGGCCGATTGTCGCGGGCCTCCGGTGTCGGCTGCCCGGCAGGCCTCCGTCGGCTGAGACACGCGACCGTCGCGAGACATCGGCACGGTCGCGAGACATCGGCACGGTCGCAGACATCGGCACGGTCGCAGACATCGGCGCGGTCGCAGACATCGGCACGGTCGCGAGACATCGGCACGGTCGCGAGACATCGGACCCGGGCCGGCCCAAGTCGGCTGGCCCGCCGGTGTACGGCGTCGAATACGGCGCTTGCGGCCGCACCGCTACGGCGAGAACATTATCTAGAAAGAAGATTGAATTAGTAGGCATTGTGAGGTCTTCGTCATGAGCAGTCCGCCAGCGAACATCCCGCCCGTCGAGCCGTGGCTGGCCCACCTGCAGCGGGAGACCGAGCGGTTCGCCGACGTTGTCACGCAGTCGCCGCTGCGGGCGCACGTGCCCGCCTACCCGGATTTCACCGTGTTCAGCCTGGCCGTCCACATCGGCCGTGTGCTACGGCTGTTCCACGGCCTGGTCGCCGGCGACGGCGGGGACTACCTGGCCGCCGATGCGCCCGACGGCGAGGACGTGGCCGACTGGGTGCTGGCGGCGCTCGACCCGCTGGTCACGCTGCTGGGCGAGGTCCCGCCGGACAAGCCGGTGCAGCTCCCGCATCAGGCAGGGGAGCGGCCCGCTGGGCTGATCGCCCCGCAGGTTTCGGTCGAGGTCGGAGTGCACCGCTGGGACGCGGAGTCTGTCCTGGGCGAGCACGTCCCCATCCCGTCCGACCTGGCGGTGCAGGACGTAGAGAGCGTGTTCACCAACTTCGCCCCCCGGCTGGCCGGCAGCGGCGTGGCTGACATCGGCGGCACCGTATGGCTGCGCACCACGGACACCCCGGCCGCCTGGACCGCCCGGGTGAGTGACGGCCGGCTGGTGACCGAGCACGCACCCGACAGCCCGGGTGACGCGGCCGTCACCGTGACCGGCCTGGCGCAAGACATCGCGCTGCTGGTGTGGAAGCGGGCGGTACCGCCCCGGCCCGAACTGGACGTGACCGGGTCGGTGGACGTTCTCAAGCGTTTCCTCGTCACCGACTACATTCCCGATCCGCGCACCACGCCGGCGCACTGAATCCTCAGGCGGCGGGCGTCTCGGTGACCGCCGGGCGCCAGCCAAGCTGCGGCGCCACGTGGAGGGCGACGTCGTGCAGGATCTGCACGTAGTCATCCCGGCTGAACTCGTACGGGAGCTCGATCCGCAGCTCGGACACCTGCTGCACCGCCACGTCCGCGCGCAGCCGCTCGACGATCTGGTCCGACGGCCCGACCAGGTCGGGCGCGAAGAGCACGCCCCGCGGGCCCTGCGGGGCCAGCGTGCGCTCGTGCCGGCTCGCCTGGTACGCCAGGTACCGCTTGCGGGTGCTCGCGTCGGCGCCGTCGAACGGCACGATGACCCGGCCGAGCGCTATCCGGCCAGGCCGGCCCGGGGCTACCCGTTCCAGGTACTCATCGAGATAAGCGAGCTGGGCGGCGGCAAAGTCCGTCGCGCCGTCACCGAACACGATGTTCCCGGTGAGCAGGTTCAGGCCGGCCTGCGCGGCCCAGTGCACCGAGCCGCGGCTGGCGGCGCCGTACCACAGCCGGTCGATGAGGCCCGCGGCGTGCGGCTGCAGCCGCGGCCGCTGCACGTTCCCCGGCGACCGGATGACGGTGTCGGGGCCGCCGATGTAGTCGCCGCGCAGGCCGTCGATCAGCCGCGCGATGCGCTGGTGGGAGAAGTCGTAGCTGCGCCAGTCGCCGTCGAAGACGAGGCCGGCCATGAGCTCGGCGTGCGGCGGCGTCCCGGCGCTCAGGCCGACCTGAAGGCGGCCGCGGGACAGCACGTCGGCCGTTGACAGGTCCTCGCCGAGCCGGAACGGGCTCTCGTAGCCGATCGGGATCACCGCCGTGCCCAGCTCGATGCGGCGGGTGCGCTGGGACGCGGCGGCCAGGAACACGGCGGCGGACGACACCCCATGCTCAAGGTGGCGCTGCCGGATCCAGGCGCCGTTAAAGCCGAGTTGCTCGCCGAGTTCGAACAGGCGGAGCGTGTCCTCGAGGCCTTCCTCCGGGCGGTCGTCGGCGAAGTTACCCGGGGAGAGGAACGACAGCGACCGGATCCGCCCGCCGGGGCCGGCGGCGGTGCTGGCGTCGGTCATCTGCTGCCCTCCGGCGCGCGACGTTACCTATCAATACGACAGGGTAACTAGGATCAGCCGGGACGGGGAGGGTCAGTCCCGGGTGCGTCCCCACCGGTCGAAGTAGGTGATCGCCTCGATGCTCGGGCGGGCGGCCGGATGGAAGTCGGTCGTCGTGGTGTAGGCGACGGGGAGCAGCGCAATCTGGGTCACGTCGTCCGGGATGCCGAGCACGGCCGCGACATCGGGTTCGTGCCCGTTCAGGTGATAACCGGTGATCGTGGTGCCCAGGCCCCGCGACCGCAGGGCCAGCTGGAAGCTCCATATCGCCGGGTAGACCGAGCCATAGAACGCGTTGAGGTAGACCTGCTCGCTGCCCGGGCGTCCCGTCATGCACGGCAGCACGAGCACCGGGACGCTGCCGAGGATGTCGAGCAGGTGGCGGCCGGATGCGAGCGTCGCCGCGCTGGCCCGGCCGCCGTACCGCGCCTGCGAGGCGAGGCCCGGCTCGCGCACGTGCGGGGCGATCGCTGCCTTGGCCGCCGGGTCGGTGATCACGATCCAGCGAAGCCGCGGCAGCAGGCTGCTCGCCGCCGGAGCCTGCATGGCGATGCGCAGGCAGTCGACGATGACCTGCGGTTCGACCGGGCGGGCGAGGTCGAGTTTGCGGCGGACCGAGCGGGTGGTGGTGAGCAGCGTCTCGGCGTCCATTGGCGGTCTCCTCCCGGCTACTTACACTGTAAGCTTACAACGTAAGTTAACAAGCTCCCCAGAGACGGCCGGAGGCGAGCATGGTCCCACGGGCCGGGAGCGGGCTTTCGCGGGCGCGGGTTCTGGATGCGGCGCTGGAGTTCGCGGACGCGGAGGGCCTCGCCGCCCTCTCGATGCGACGGCTCGCAGGCTGCCTCGGGGTCGAGGCGATGTCGCTGTATAACCACGTCGCCTGCAAGGCCGACCTGCTCGACGGCGTTGCGAGCCGGGTCTTCGAGACCGTTGCGCTGCCCGATCCCCGGCTGCCGTGGGACGACCGGCTGCGCGCCCTCGGCACGAGCTGCTATCTGGCGTTCCGCGCTCATCCGGCGGTGGTGCGCGCGATCGCGGCCGGGCAGGCTGACCCCCGCTCGGCGGACGCGCTGCGCATCCTCGACGCGATCCTCGGTGCGCTGCTCGACGCCGGGCTCGGCACCCGCGGCGCCGTCCGCGGCTACCGGGTGCTGCTCGGCATCGTCTTCGGGTCGGTCCTGCTGGAATCGGCCGACGGCGGCGGCAGTGCCGCGCGCCCCGAGCCGATCGCCGACTGGTTCCGGCGCACGGTCACCGAGGACAAGCTTCCGCACCTGTACCGAAGCCTTCCCGCGCTGATCGACGCCGACTGCGGGCAGGACTTCGAGCACCAGCTTGGCCTGCTGATCAGCGGGCTGCAGCAGGCGGCCGCGGTCAGCCACCCCCGTTGAGCGCTCCCAGCAGCTCCCAGGTGCGGCGGCGGTCGCTGGCACCGTTCAGGCCGGTGTTGGTGATCACGATCTCCGTGGCCCCGGCCTCGAAGTAGCGGTGGATGGCAGCGGCGACGGTCTCCTCGTCGCCGATCACGGCCAGCTCGGCGGGGTGCGCGACCCCCTCCCGCTCGAGCACCGCGCGGTAGGACGGCACGTTCAGGTAGAACGCCATCTGCTCGATCGCGGCGGCCCGCACCGAGTCCGCATCGGCCGTGACCACGGCCGGCAGCGCCAGCACGACCCGCGGTGCCGCGCGGCCGGCCGCGCGGGCCGCTTCGCTGATCGCGGGCACGATGAACCCGGCCAGCGTCTTGGGCCCGGCCAGGTACGGCAGGGTGCCGTCGGCGAGCTCGCCGGTGACCCGGAGCGCCTGCGGTCCCATGGCGGCGACCAGCACCGGCACCCGTGGCTGCGCCCCGGCCATTGCCGCGGGCATTATGGTCGAGGCGTACACGGTCTGCCCGCCGAAGTCGACCGTTCCGGCCGTCAGCAGCGCCCCGAGCACGGTCAGGTACTCGCGCAGATGGAGGATGGGCCTGCTCGCGTCCACCCCGAACGCACGCTGCACCGTCTGCGGTGCCCCCAAGCCCAGGCCGAGCGTGAACCGGCCGTGACTGGCCGCCTGCGCGGTCTGGGCCTGGCTCGACACCACGATCGGGTGACGCGGGTAGATGGGGACCACCGAGGTGCCGATGCCGATGCCCGGCACTTCATGCCCGATGACGGCGGCCATGGACAGCGCGTCGTGGTCGAACTGCTGCGAAATCCACACCGAGCCGAGCCCGGCGGCCGCGGCCTCGTGGCTCAGCGACACCAGGACGTCGACCTTGTTGGGCGCTCCCGCCCGGTCCTCGGGACCCGACGGCAGGGCCACCCCGATCGATCGCATGATCCTTCTAAACCGGCTTTCTGGCCGGGCATTCCCGCCGCGCCCCGGGTCAGCCGCCGCTCGAAGCGGCAGCCGATCTGGCTGAGACTGGCTGAATCCGGGCAATCCCGGCATAAATCCTCATGATCGTGTTAACGGGGAATCGTGTCAGTCCTATTTGCCAATGCCGCGTACTTAAGGACTTGCCGGCGACGGAAACGGTCGATCGGTGAGTTGTTTCATGATCTGGGTGGCAAACGTCGTGTATTTGGTCGTTATCCACCCAGATCATGGAAATCGAATGTCTGAGCGGACCCCTGCCAGGACGGTTGGGGCTGGTGGGACTTGTGGTACAGCATGGAATGTCTCAGCCTCGCGTCATACCTCGGCCACCGCCGCGTTAAGTACGCGGCATTGGTCCTATTTGCTGACGCGTTTCCCCGCTCTGACTACGCGTTTCCCCGCTATCTGACCGGTGCCCTAGCTGCAGAAGTCGCGGGATCGCCACTCGACGTTGATTGAGTCCGGCTTGCTATCCCGTGACCGTGGTTCAAACGCTCTGGCGTGCTTCGCCGGGCGGCACCACCTGCATGATCGTGAACACCGGCGTCGGGTTCGTGATCGTCTGCATGACCGGCGAGCCCGCGACGGCCCGGTCCCATAGGTTGCGTAGGTGATTCTCGTCCGCGTCACCGCTGATCCGGGCCGTGACCTCGATCGAGCGGTACCCGGGGTTACCGGTCGAGGAGAGCCCCGCCCACCTGAGGATGTTGTCGAAGGAACCGGTGAGCGAGAGCTCGACCGAATCCAGGCGGACCCGCTCGGTGGTCGCGTGCAGCACGAAGCCGGTGATCAGGCACGCCCCGAGCGCGGACAGCAGGTACTCGTGCGCGCTGGCCGCTGAGTCGTCGGCCTCCATCGCGGCTGGCTCGTCGAACTCGATCGTGTGCCGCCGTACCTGGGATTGGGCCGCGAACCCGCCGCGCCAGGTCACCCGGGCGGTCCAGGGGCCGCTGAACTCCTTGACCTGTTCGACGTCCCCGAGCTTGCGTTGCAGTTCGGCTTGCTCCCGCTCGGCGATCCCGTTGAGTTCCTTGCCAGCTAGCTTGCGCCGCATGTCAACTCCGTACTCTGCTGATCTCAAGGCCTGCGATTAGTCTGGCAGGCAGGGCTGCGCAGCCACCCGGCTGGCGAGCCGCTGATCGATAGGGAGCGCGCCGTGAGCGACTTCATCGCGTCAGGGCGGAGCGTCACGGGGCCGCGCTTCGGCGTTGAGCGGCTCGACCACGTCGTGCACGGGCTGCTCTGGGGCGAGAACGTGGTCTGGGCCGGTGCCCCGGCGGCCGCGCTCACCCAGCTTGCCCGGCAGGTCATCATGGCCACGACCGGGGTTCCCGAGTTCGGCTACCGGGTCCTCGTCCAGGCGCCCGCTTCCGGCTCCCCGCGCTCGGCCTCGGGTTCCCTCGAGGCGCTGGGCTTTGACAGGGTCGTCACGCTCGGCGCAGCGCAACCGCAGCAAGCCGCCGCCGCGATCACAGCGATCGACGAGGTGAGCGACAGCAAACCGCATCTGCTGGTGGTCTTCGACCTGCGCGACATCACCGCCGGGCCGGGCTCGCCGTGGGATTCCGGCACCATCGGTGCTCTCGCCCGGACCATCCTGCACGGCCAGGGCGTCGGCCTGTGGTTCGCCGGCGCTGGCTGGGCCGGCGGCGCCGACGGACGGCAGCTCATCGACCTGGCCCAGCTCGTCCTGGAGGCCGGCCCGGACCAGATCCGGATAGAAAAGGCGGACGGACGGCCCGCCGGGGTCGTCGGCGCGGCGGTGCGCCATTCCGTCGGCTCCGGGGGAGAGCTCACGGTGATCTCGAGCCCGGCCGCCGCCCGGCTCGGCAGCGGCCTGCGCGCCATCCGCCAGGCGCGCGGCTGGAGCCAGGGCGAGCTCGCCCAGGTGGCAGGGGTCTCGGCCAGCGCGATCTCCCAGGCGGAGCGGGGCCAGCACGCGCTCTCGCTGGAGACGCTCCTTGATCTTTCCTCGCGGCTGGGCATGACCGTGGACCAGATCATCCGCGGTGAGCCCGTGGGCTACCAGGTCACCCGGGCCGACTCCGACGCCGGCGGCCTCGGGGCGCAGGCCCGGACGCTGGTGGACGATCCGCGGCTCGGCGTGCGCACGCTGCTGGTTCGCATCCCGCCGCACGGGGCGGCGGCCCAGGCCGCCGGTGTTCGGGGCCGCGAACTGCTGCTCGCGGCCCAGGGCCTGGTCCAGGTGGTGCTGCCGACTGCGCGGCCGGTCATCCGGGCCGGCGACGCCATCCTGGTGACCGACGGGCCGATCGCGAGCTGCCGCAATCTCGGTGACGACGAGGCCCGGGTCTTCTGGCTGACGCTCAGTCTGCCCGGCTTTACCGACCGTTAGCGCTGGCGACGGCGAGTAGCTCGGCGAGCACGAATCGGTCACGTTCTCTAGAAGTACAGCTACTAGCGCAACTGCTGATGCCGAGAGGCTTGACAGTACAGCTTTCCAATCCATAACTTGATTTTTATGATCGATAAAGTCGATAAAGCCGGGGCGGGCGCAGGCATCGGTACCCTCGCCAGGAACGGGCGGCCCACGCCGGATGACGCGGCCACGGCGGCTGGGGGGCGCCCGCCCGTGCTTCCCGATGGCGAAGCCGCGCTCGCGGCGGCGCGCTCCCTCGCCCCGGGGCTCCGGGCCGGGGCGTCCGAGCGCGATCGCCGCCGGCTGACGCCCCAGCCGGAACTGGATGAGATCGCGGCCAGCGGGCTGCTCGGCATCACGGTCCCGGCCGCGTTCGGCGGAGCCGGCGTTTCGCATGCGGTGCTGGCCGAGGTCATGCGCACGCTCGCCGAAGCGGACCCGTCCGTTGCGCAGACCCTGCTGCCGCACTTCGTGCTCGTGGGAGCGCTGAGCGGCCTCGGCTCACCCGAGCAGCAGAGCTTCTTCCTGCCGGCCGTGCTCGCGGGCACGCGTTTCGGCAACGCGGTCTCCGAGCGTGGCACCAAGCACGCCTGGGATCCGCAGTCCCGCATCGTGGCCGACCCCGCCGGCGGGTACCGGCTGAGCGGGCGCAAGTACTACGCCACCGGCTCCCTGACCGCGGCGTGGATGGCCGTCGCGGCAAAGACCGAGCAGGACGATCTGGTCCTCGCGTTCATCCCGACCGACGCCGAAGGCCTGGAGCTGACCGACGACTGGACGTCGTTCGGCCAGCGCGCCACGATCAGCGGGAGCGCGATCCTGGACAACGTGCACGTCAGCGCCGACAACGTGCTGCCGATCTGGCAGGCGTTCACCGGGCCCACCCTGGCCGGCGCGTTCGACCAGCTGCTGCACACGGCCATCGATGCCGGGATCGCCCGAGACGCGTTTGACGACGCGACCGCGTTCGTGACGGCGCGTTCCCGCCCCTGGTTCGAGTCGGGCGCCGAGCGGGCGGCGGACGAGCCGGGCGTCATCCTGCGCGCCGGCCAGCTGGCGGTGCGCCTGTACGCGGCCGAGGCGCTGCTGCGCAGCGCGGCCGGCGTGCTCGACGAGACGGCGGCCGCGCCGCTGACCGACGACAGCACGGCCCGCGCTTCGATCGCCGTGGCCTCGGCCAAGGCGCTGGCCGGCGAGGTCGCCACCGAGCTTGCCAGCGCGCTCTTCGAGCTGGCCGGCACCAGCGCCACCGACGACCAGCACAACCTCGGCCGCCACTGGCGCAACGCCCGCACCCACTCGGTCCATGACCCGGTGCGGTGGAAGTACCACCACATCGGCAACTACGTGCTGAACGGCGTCAACCCGCCGCGGCATCCGCTGATCTGACGGGCCGGCCGGACGTGCACACCCTGACCGATCTCTGGTACACCCGCTGCCCGGTCGCCACGGCGTCCAGCATCGCCATCGACCTGGGCTGGCTTGACCGCGAGTTCGCGCCGGACGGGATCACCGTGTCCTCGCTGCGCGCTTCCGCGTCCGGCGACGTGCACCAGGCGCACTTCGACCACCGTCACCCTGCGTCGTTCCGTCAGGGCGGCAACGTGCCGGCAATCTGGGCGCGGGCGCAGGGCCAAGACGTCCGGCTGCTGGGCGCGACCTGGGGCGAGCGGTTCCAGGCCCTGGTGGCGCTGCCGGAGTCCGGCATCGGCAGCGCCGCCGACCTGGCCGGGCGCAGGCTGCCGCTGCAGCGCAGGCTGCACGATCAGGTCGACTTCCGCCGGGCGACCAGCCTGCGCGCCTACGAGACCGTCCTGGCCTCAGCCGGGGTCGGCCTGGACGAGGTCAAGCTCGTCGACCTGCCGGTCACCGAGACCTACATCGGCGATCTCGGCGACGGGCGGGCCGGTACCCTGTTCGGCCCGCGCAAGCTGCGCAGGCTGCAGGCGGCCGAGGTGTTCGCGCTGATCCGCGGGGAGGTCGACGCGATCTACGTCAGCGGCGCGCTCGGCATCGAGCTGGCGGCGCTGCTCGACGCCACGGTCGTCGCCGACATCACCGGCTACGACGTCGCGCGCCAGGTCAACAACATCACGCCAACGCTGCTCACGGTGAGCGGCGACCTGCTGCGCCGCCGGCCCGACCTGGTGACGCGGTATGTGGCCGTGCTGCTGCGCGCGGCGCGGTGGGCGGGCGACCACGCGGCCGAGGCGCGCCGGATCATCGCGCACGAGGTCGGCGCGATCGAGGAGTGGATTCCGGCGGCGCACGGGGCCAGCGTGCACCGTGAGCTGGCGCCGAGCCTGGACCCGCCGCTGCTGGCGGCCGTGGCCGACCAGCAGCAGTTCCTGCTCAGGCACGGGTTCATCGGCAGCGGGTTCGAGGTGGCGCGGTGGGCGGCGCCGGAGATCTTGGCGTCGGCGGCCAGGCTGGCCGGTGCCGCGGACGACCCAGTTGAGGGAGAGGACGACCAGGATGCGCGTTGGGCTGCTGCAGGAAGGTGAGGTACGGCCGGGCGTCTCGTACGCCCAGCGGTACCGGGAGATGATCGACGAGGTAGTCCTGGCCGACGAGCTCGGCTTCTCCGCCTGGGGCACCTCGGAGCAGCACTTCAGCGCGCCGCGGTTCACCGTGTCCGCACCCGAGGTGCTGTACGCGGCGATCGCGGCGAAGACCGAGCGCATCAAGCTGCGCCCCATGGCCGCGGTGCTGCTGCAGTGGAATCACCCGATACTGGTCGCCGAGCGGCTGGCGACGCTGGACATCGTGTCGGACGGCCGGGCCGAGCTCACCACGGCCCGGTCCAACAACCTGTTCACGCTCGAGGCGTTCGGTGTCGACCCGGCGACGACCAAGGCCCAGTGGGCCGACGGGCTTGACGTGCTCACCAAGTGCCTGACCACCGAGGTGGTCGAGCACGACGGCCCGTTCTGGCAGATACCACCGCGTCCGGTGATCCCGCGCTGCGTGACCAAGCCCCACCCGCCCCTGTCGGTGGCGGCATCCAGCGTGAACTCGCACCACGATGCCGGCCGCCGCGGGATGGGCGTGATCGGGTTCGAGAACTACTTCGGATTCGGCTACCTCGACGAGTGCGTCCGGGCCTACCGGAAGGGGTTCGCCGAACGCGCCGACTCGGCGCTGGCCCCGAACGACTATCTGGGGTTGTTTGTGGCCACCGCCTACTGCGCGCCAACCCGCGAACAGGCGCGCCAGGTCGCCAGCGAGGTGGCGCTGGGCTACTTCGGCTTCATCCTCGACCTCTACACCCCGCTCGGCCAGCAGTCCGGCTACACGTACCTCGACGACCCGATGCAGCGGCTTCAGGAGCACCGCGGCGACCTGGACTTCCTGGTCGCCGAGACGCCCTCGGTCATGATCGGAACCCCGGACGACTTCATCGAGCGGCTGCGGCTGCTCGAGAGCATGGGCGTCGACGAGGTGCTGCTGCGGATCGACGGGATCGGGCACGAGGACATCTTGCGCTCGCTCGAGCTGATCGGGTCGGAGGTCATCCCGGTGGTAGCCCCGTGAGCGCGCCGCCCGGGGAGCAGGCCGAGGTGGTGGCCGAGACCATCCTGGACCGGGCCAGGGCCGCCGGGGTGCCGGTGAAGCTGATCGGCGGCCTGGGCTGCTGGTTCTCGATCCGCGAGCACGCCGCGGCCGAGCGCTACCGGCGCGGCTACGGCGACGTGGACATCATCGTGCCGCGGCGCAGCCGGTCTGCGCTGGCCGCCGTGCTCGGCCCGCCGCAGTTCCAGCCGAACACCGCGTTCAACGCCGTCCAGGGCGAGACCAGGCTGATGTTCGCCAGCGCGGGCGGCTGCAAGGTGGACGTGTTCGTCGGCGAGTTCGAGATGTCGCACCGGGTGCCGTTCCCGGACGCGAGCTTCGCCGGGCCGGCCTCCGCGGCACCGCCCGCCGAGCTGCTGCTGACCAAGCTTCAGCTGCACGCGCTCACCGCCAAGGACGTTTCCGACGTGACCGGCGTGCTCGCGTTCCTCGCGCCCGGCGGCGACATCGACACCGCCCGGTTCGTCGCCCCGCTCGCCGCGGACTGGGGCATCTGGCGCACGGTGACCGGGAACCTGGAGACCGTCGCCGACGCCGCGGGCGCGCAGCCGGGCGGGCACCGGGACCAGGTGCGCGCCGCCGCCGGCGAGCTCCGGGCCGCCGCCATCGCCGCGCCGAAGTCCCTGCGCTGGAAGGCGCGGAGCCGGATCGGGGAGCGGGTTCCCTGGTACCAGCAGCCGGAAGAGCCCGAGACCGAACCGACCCTGGTGCGCTGACATGGCCGATCTGCGTCTGCTGTTCACCACCGACCTGCACGGGTCGGATACCGCGTTCCGGAAGTTCGTCAACGCCGCCGCCAAGTTCAAGGTGCGCACGCTGGTCATCGGCGGCGACCTGACCGGCAAGACGCTGGTGCCGGTCGTGCGCACCGGGCACGGGTACCGCGCCGACGTCCTGGGCAAGGAGGTCGAGGTCGAGACCGAGGCCGAACGCGCCGAGCTGGAGCGGACCCTGCGGCACGGCGGCCAGTACCCGTACCGGTGCAGCCCCGAGGAGCTGCAGTTCCTGCGGGACCACCCGGAAGAGGTCGAAGCCAGGTTCGCCGACGCGATGCGGGCCAGCCTGCAGGACTGGTTCGACCTCGCGGCCGAGCGGCTCGGGCTGGGGTCGGGCGCGCGGCTGCTGGTGATCGCCGGCAACGACGATCCGTGGGCGATCGACAGCGTGCTCCGGGCGCACGACGCGATCGAGTACGTGGACGGCACGACCGCGACGCTGGATGACGGCACCGAGCTCGTCGGCCTCGGCGGGTCCAACCGGACGCCGTGGCATTCACCTCGTGAGTACGGCGAAGAGGAGATCGAGGAGAGGCTGCGGGCGCTGGCCGAGAAACTGGCCGAGCCGCACCGCAGCATCTGGACCATCCACGTGCCGCCCGCGGACTCCGGCCTGGACACAGCGGCTCAGGTCACCGATGACCTGCGGCTGGTGATGGTGGGCGGCCAGACGGTGCCGATCCCGATCGGCTCGGCTTCGGTGCGCAGCCTGATCGCGGAGTTCCAGCCGCTCGCCGGGCTGCACGGGCATGTGCACGAATCCCCCGGCATCTCCTCGGTCGGCCGGACCGCGGTGGTGAACCCGGGATCGGAATACACCGAGGGGATCTTGCGGGGCGCGCTGGTGGCGACCAGGAAGGGCAAGCCGATCATCCAGCTCATGTCGGCGTGACGAGCATCATCCGCGCGGCGGCCGGCACGGCAACGACCAAGACGACAGGAGGCACGAGCGGTGTCTGAGAGTACGACCAATCTCGGGGAGGCGGTCCCCGACCGCCCCGGCGGCGCGCCCGCGCTGAACGGCACGGCGCCGCTGTCCGGCTCGGGCGGGCGGGCCGTGTTCACCCGGCAGGCCACCGGCCTGGTCCGGCTCATGGGCGTGCGGGACACGCTGCTGTACAACACGATGATCACCACGATCATCCTCGGCGCGGCACTGATCTTCCTGGACGTGCCGTATGCGTTCCCGGGAGCCAACATCCCGCTCGGCCTGGTGATCACCGGCGTGCTCGGGACCACGATGATGATCGCCTACGCGATGCTGGGCACCGCGATGCCGCGCTCGGGTGGTGACTACGTCTTCCAGAGCAGGCTCGTTCATCCGGCGGTCGGCAGCGGGCTGCTGATCAGCGGCTACGTCATCTGGCTGGCGTTCTGGGAGGTACTCGGCGGCTGGATGATGGCCACGATGGCGCTGGCGCCGTTCGCGTCCGCGCTCGGCATCCAGCACCACATCGGCTGGCTGGCGAGCTTCGGCGCCTGGGCCGGGACACCGTGGGGCATTACCTGGATCACGCTCATCGCGTTCGCGGTGTCCGGGACCGTGCTGCTCCGGGGAACCCGCCTCTACCGGCGCATCCAGAGCACGCTGTGGGTGCTGATCCTGCTGTCGTTCGTGCTTACCTGGATCCTGCTGGGGGCCAAGGGCCACACCGGCTTCGTGACGTCCTTCAACTCCTTTGCCGGGCACCCCGGCTACTACCAGACGGTCATCGCCGCGGCAAAGGCGGCGGGTTACGGGCACAGCGCGTTCAGCTGGGCCGCCACGTTCGGCGTGGCGCCGGTCGCCTGGACCGTGCTGGCCTGGGCCATGTGGTCGGTGCTCACAGCGGGCGAACTGAAGGACGCGCGGCGGCTGCGGTCGGCCACCACCACGATCGTGGGCGCGCTGTGGATCAACGTCATCCTGATCACGGTGACCGCGATCGTGGTGTTCCAGGTCATCGGCTCGACGTTCCTCGGCAGCCTCGCCTACCTGTGGTTCGTCAACCCGGCGAAGCTCGCCGCGCTGCCCGCTGCGCCGTACTTCGGCCTGCTGGTCGCGGCGGTCACGACCAACCCGCTGCTCACGGTCCTGCTCGCGCTCGGGTTCATCGCGACGGCCGTGCAGATCCTCATCGCCATGGCCTGGGGCGGCAGCCGGGTGATCCTGGCGCTGTCGCTCGACCGGGTGCTGCCCGAGTCGCTCAGCAGCGTCAGCCCGCGGCTGCACGCGCCGGTGCGCGCCGTCGCCTTCTTCTTCGCGCTGAGCGTGGCCTGGACGTTCCTGTACAACCTGACCTCGGTCAGCCACTACACGCTCGCGGTCACGCTGGCCTCGATCCTCGTGTACCTGGGCACGATGCTGGCCGCGATCGTCTTCCCCTACCGCGCGAAGGCGATCTACCAGGCATCACCCGCGAGCGCCTACAAGGTCTTCGGGATCCCGCTGATCACGGTGCTGGGGGTGATCGCTTTCGTGTTCAACGCGGTGATGGCCGGCTACTTCCTCGTGAACGACAAGCTCGGTGTCAATTCTCCGGGTTCCGAAGCGCTCATCGGCGGGATCCTGGTCGCTTGCGTCGTCTACTACTACGTGCGCCGGGCCTGGCTCAAGCACCAGGGCTACGAGCCTGACCTGGCCTTCTCGGTCATCCCGCCCGAATAACGTCAGCCATCCGGTGGCGGCTGGTACACGTAACCCAGGTGCCGCATGGTGACCAGGCGCTGCGCGTACTCGGGCCCGAGCTTGCGCCGCAGCCGGTGTATGTGCACGTCAACCGTGCGGCTGCTGCCCTCGTAGGCCGTGCCCCAGACGTTGGCCAGCAGGTGCTCGCGGGTGAATGCCAGCCGCGGGCGTGCCGTGAAGAACGCGAGGAGCTCAAACTCCCGGTACACGAGGCCGATGTCGCGGCCGTTCACCAGCGCCCGGCGCTGGCCGGTGTCCACCACGAGGCCGTCGCGCGGCTGCTGGGCCGGCGGCGCGAGGTGAACGGGGCGGCCGGGCGGCAGGATATAGCCGACGATCGCCAGGCGGCAGCCGGTCCCGACCGGGACGACGCTGAGCAGCCTTCCCTGGATACCGGACAGCGATGCCGCGGGCCCGCGCAGCTCGCCCAGGGCGGGTTCATGACGGAGATGCCGCCCCCGCTGCAGCAGTTCGGCGGCGGGTGGCGCCCCGGGGACGGAAACGGCTGGCTCGGACATGGCGAACCCCCACGGACAGTGTGGCGAGCGGAGGAGTGCAGCGGGTGAGATCTAACACTGTGCGCGCATGCCGCCGCCGGCGCGCCGGGTGAGGCGGATCAGCTGCGCGGAGCGGGCCATGTTCCCAGCCAAGCTTGCGGCTTCCAAATTGTCAACTAAAATGATTGGAAAACTAGCTAATTCACTGGGATTTCCCGGGATTCACTCGGGTTCACTAGGAGTCGCGGATGCCGAAGGCGTATGGGTTCACCGCTCACGGCGGCCCCGAGGCGGAGGCCTTTCTGGACGCACCGCGGCCGCTGCCCGGCCCCGGCCAGCTGCTGGTCGCGGTCCGCGCGGCTGGGGTCAACCCCGTCGACTGGAAGCGCCGGGCGGGGTTCCGCGCGCCGGGCACTCCGCCGCCGAAGCTGCCAGCGGTGTTTGGCAGTGAAATCGCCGGGGTGGTCGAACAGATCGGCGACGGCGTCGCCGGGTTCGGTGTCGGCGATGCGGTCTTCGGCAATCCGGTCACCGGTGGCTATGCGGAGTACACCTTGCTTCCGGCCGAGCTGGCCGCGCACAAGCCCGCGGCGGTGTCGTTCACGGACGCGGCGACGCTCCCGGTCGCGGCGGCGACCGCCTACGACGGCATCAACCAGCTGGCACTGGCGCCCGGGGCAGCGCTGGTGATCACCGGGGTCGGCGGCGGCGTGGGCGTCGCGGCCGCGCAACTTGCCGTGCGCGCCGGTCTCACCGTGATCGGGACGGCCAGTGCCGGCAAGAAAGATTTCGTCGAGGCGCTCGGTGTGATCCACGTCGAGCCGGGGCCCGGGGTCGCCGGCCGGATCCGGCGCGCGGCGCCGGGTGGTGTCGACGCGATCTATGACCTGGTCGGTGGCGACGCGCTCGAGGAGATTGCCGGCCTGCTGTCCGACCGGTCGAAACTGATCACCGCGGCCGACCGCGAGACGACGGCGCGGCTCGGCGGCTCGCCGGTGGCCCGGGCCCGCAATCGCGCGGTGCTCGACGCGGTCGGTGAGCTTGTCGCGGTGGGCGCGCTGCGGCCGCTGGTGACCTCTGTTTACCCTCTGCAGCGGGCACCGGAGGCGCTGCGGCTGGTAGAGCAGGGCCACGCCCGCGGCAAGATCGTGGTCGAAGTTGCCGCCGGGTGACCGAGCGGTGGCGTCGGCCTGACCGGGTTCAGGTGACCGACGCCGTGACGACGGGGAGCCCGTGCAGCGCCGCGTGGTGATAGTCATCGTCGATCGCCGTGACCTCACGCCCGGCCGCGTGCAGGATCGAGGCCGCGATGCTGGCGCGGTATCCGGCCTGGCAGTGAACCCAGATCGGGCCCGGGGGAAGGTCCAGGATGCGCGCGGGCAGGTGGTGCAGGGGAACGTGCAGCGCGCCGTCGATGTGGCTCTCCGACCACTCAAGCCGGCGGCGCACGTCAAGCACGGCAACCGGTTCGTGCCGCCACGCCGCGGCGAGGAACGCGAAGTCGCACACGGGGTAGGAGGTCAGGTGCGGCGCCCAGCCGTGCGGCGGCCCGGCCCACCCCGCGATGCGGTCGATGCCGATCCTGGCCAGGTCGCGCTGGGCGTCGGCCACCTGTTCGGGGCTGTCGCCGATCAGCGTCAGCGGGGTGTCCCGGGGTATCAGCCAGCCCAGGTTGGGCACCAGGCTGTCGCCGTAGGCGAAGCTGAGCGACCCCGGCACGTGCCCGGACGCGAACACGCGCCGGTCGCGCAGGTCGACGACCCACTCCCCGGCGTCGATGCGCTCGCCGATCTCGGCGGCGCCCGACGCCGCCAGCGGGGCCAGGTCGGCTGGTTCCGGGCCGGCGGCGTTGGTCGGCGCCATCCGGGCGTAATAGGCCGGGTAATCGTCCAGGCCGGCCAGCAGGCCGGCCACGTAGGCGTCCTCGTCCAGGGTGAGCGCCGGGTTGACCAGTTGCTCGTCGCCGATCGTCGATCCGTCCGAACCCGGCAACGAGGCGGCACAGAAGCTGCCGAACCCGTGTGTCGGGTAGATCACGGCATCGCCGGGGAGCATTGCGGCCAGCCGCCGGGCCGACGCGTGCTGCGCCGCCGCGAGGGCGGGCGCGTGCTCGGCCCCGAGCAGGTCAGGCCGCCCGGTCGACCCGTGCAGCAGCGAGCCGCCGGTGAACACCGCCACTACCGCGCCGGTGGCCGTGTCCTCGAGCGCATAGGCCAGATGGGTGAACGTGTGCCCGGGAGTGGAGATCACCCGGACCCGCATCGAGGCCCCGACGTCGACCTCGTCGCCATCGGCGATCGCGACGTGGTCGAACATCACCTCGTCGGCGGCGCTCACGTGATACGCGGCACCCGTGGCGCGGGCCAGGGCCAGGCCGCCGGTCAGGTAGTCGTTGTGGATATGGGTCTCGAACACGTGCGTCACGACGATCCCGCGGCTGGCGGTCAGGGCCAGCACCCGGTCGATGTCGCGCTGCGGGTCGACGACGAGGCCCACCGCGCCGTCCGTGACCAGATAGCTGCGGTCGCCTAGTGAAGGCGTCTTGATCGTCGCTATCTCGACCATTGCTTCCCCCTACCTTTGCGTTACGGGATCTCCTTTGAAACCGACGCGAGCGCCGCCTGTCCGGCCGCGGCAAGGATCGAGTCGTCCTGCGGCGTATGCACCCGGGCGCACAGCACATCCCTGTAGTGGCGTTCCAGTGGGTATTTCCTGGTCAGGCCATTGTTACCGACCAGCGCAACAGCCTGCTCCACGGCCCCGATCGCGGCCCTCGTGCCGGCCAGCTTGGCGATCCCGGCGCGTTCGGCAGCGACAGGATCCCCGGCGTCGGCGCGGGCCGCGAGGCTGGCGACAAGTTCGTCGGCCGCGGTCAGCGAGGCCTCAATGTCGCCGACCGCGCTCTGGAACCTCGGCAGCGTCGCCAGCGGCCTGCCCAGGGCCGTGGGGGTTCGTTCGGTCAGGAAGCCGATCAGCCAGTCCCGGGCCGCGCTGGCCACGCCGAGGTAGAGCGCCGTGAGCCCGAGCGAGTTCCAGACCATCGGCGGGCTGACCCGCGGCGCCCGGTCCGGCTCGGCCAGGCCGGTCACCGCGTCCGCGGGAACTGGCGTGCCAGCGAAGATCACGTCGTCGCTCCGGCTGGCCCGCAGGCCCAGGTGATCCCACGTCGGATCAATGGTGATCCCGGGGGAGCCGGCCCGGACCAGGAACCCGCCGACGCGCGCCGGGGATTCGTCGGTACTGGCCCAGACGACCATCCAGCGCAGGCCCACGGCCCCGGTCGAGAAGATCTTCCGGCCGTCCAGCGACCAGCCGCCGGGCGCCCGCCGGGCGGTGGTCGCGGGCATGCCGCCCCTCGCGGGCGTGCCGAGCTCCGGCTCGACCCGCAGCGCATTGATCAGGACCGGCCGCCGTCAGCAGCCCGGCCGCGTGAACGGCCGCGATGCTGTCGCCGGGGAAGGATGCTTCCCGGTCGTGCCGCTGCGCGCGGGCCGCGAGCGTCTCGGTCACCGCCGGCAGGCGGTCCCGGTCGAACTCGCTCACGCTGACAGCGCCTCGGCGCTCCCGCCAACCGGGGTGGCCGCCGCCTGTTCCCGCAGCAGCGG
>JASHOI010000122.1 GCA_030041195.1 Streptosporangiaceae bacterium
GCCCGGCCCCGGGGACGGCCGCCGCGCCGGGCACGGCACGGCGGCACAGGCGGCGCGGGCACGCCCAGGCGGCCAGGCCGGGTGCCGGGTGGGTGCGGACCGACGAGCGGTTCCGCGACCCGACCAGCAAGGCGATCATGCGAGTCTGGGTCGACCCGTCCACCGACCCGGAGACCCGCTATTACCTCCCCGACAGCGAGTAACGGCCGGCCCGCGGCAGCCGCGGAAATTACTCATAGGAGATCATCACCGGCTGCGGCGTGTGTGCCATTGTCTGCGACGGGTTCTCCATCGGGGAATCCTTGACGAAGAAATTCTTCCAGCCGAATGGCACCCCCGCCGGGGTCGTGTGGGTGACGAAATTCCACGTCTGCTGCTTCATGGTCGGCGTGCCCTGCCCGTCCATGTCCATGACGACGGCCAGATCGTCATTATGGGTATCGAGACTCTGCAGGTCGCTGATCTCACCGTCCTTGAACTCATGCAGCACCAGCAGCTTCTGCGGAAGGCGGTATTCCGCGGTGAGCTGGCCGAGCCAGTCGACGACGCTGTTCACCTCGGTGATGCTGACGTTGCCGATCTGCTGCAGCGGCAGCTGGTTCGACTTCAGCGCCCACTCGGGGTCAAGGGCCAGGCCGACGTTCGGCAGTTCCAGCAGCGGCTGGTACAGCTTGGCCTGCTCCAGGAAGCTGTCCCGGCCGGGCTGCAGGTCGAGGATCACGTACATTCCTGCCGCGGTCGCGGCCCGCACCCAGGGGCGCAGCGAGGCCACCGGGGTCTCGTACGAATAGTCGCCGGCCGGCCCGGCGGCCGACGTGGCGAGGGTGGTGATGATCTCGAAGGCCGGAACCACGGGCGACTTGCTCAGCGCCTGGTAGGACGCTGCCAGCTTCTTGATCCTGGCGACGCTGGCGCTGATGCCCTGCTGGCCGAGCGCCCCGAGCGACGGAACTCCCGGGTGCCCGTAGAGCGCGACCAGCCGGTGCATGGGCACGATGAGCTGACCGCCGTCCGGCAGCTGCACACCGGTCCTGACCACGGCAAGCCTGGAGACCAGCCGGCTCGTGGGCCCGAAACCGCCGCCCACCGCGATCACGTCACGCGGTTTGGCCGTGGCGATCGTGGTGATCGCGGCCGCGTCGCCCCGCGGGTCATAGCCGGGCATCGCCACCACCTTGGCGCCGGCCGCCTGAGCGGTCGCCGTGGCCGCCATCGCGACGGCTGAGTCGTCCTTGGACACCAGGACGACCACGTGGGACAGCGGCTTGGGCGGCGACATTCCGGCCAGCCCGGCCGGGTCCGAGATCACCCGCGCCCCCGGCATCTGCGCCGAGAGCTCACTGGTCTTCAGGCCGACAACGAGCACGGTGCGCGGGTGCAGGTCGCTGATCTCCCGCAGTGCGGCGAGGGTGCTCGAGGAACTGGCCGACTGGGCGCGGCTTTCGGCTGGCAGGGCGCCCCGGTAGGAAACGATGCTGGTCGCGGTCGCGGACAGCGGCGAGGACAGCAGCAGCGGCGCGTGTGCCTGCTCGGCCAGCGGCATGGCCGCAGCCACCGAGGCCGGGTTGTCGTTCGCCACGACCACGCTGGACGCGCAGCCCAGCAGCGCGCTGGCCAGCCCGGCCGCGAGTTCGGCCGGCGAGCCGGAAAGCACAGACGTGCCCGATGCCGGCTGGCGCCTGCAGGCCGAAGCGCCGGCGGCCGAAGGGTGCAGATAACCGACAAAAACATAGGACGAGGCGCCCACAAGAACGGACAGCGTAATGACTAGTGCGATCGCCGCGCGGTGCGAGATCCGCCGCCGCAGGCGATCACTCCATGGTCCCAGCATGCAGTATTCCCCCCGTGCGTTATGCCAGTCCATTAACAATGATTGACCTGGTAATTGGCTGGCAGCCATTGTCGATGGCAGGGGCTATATCGCCTGGCCCGGCGAGGCGTAAACATTAAGCACTCGGTGCAGCGCAATGGCGACCCAGAATGGGGCCTGTATGGCGAGGGAACGGCGGGAAAATGGGCGCCGTGCGGCGCGCTGGCCCGCGGTCGGCGGGCGGTGGCTGCGCGGGCGAGTAGCCTGAACGGGAGGCGTCGGCGGAGGGGCCCGCCATCCAGCTGCGGCATGGCCGCCAACGGTCCCTGCCTAAGGAGGGTAGGAGGCGGTATGCGCGCACCCGAATTGCCCGACGCGCTGACGTTGGCGCTTGACGAGCTGACCCCGCTGGCCGACGAAACGGAATCCGCGATACTCGCCGCGCTGCGCGACCGGCTGGCCGCTGCCCGACTGCGGGTGCTGGTCGTGGGGGAGGCCAAGCGGGGCAAGAGCACGCTGGTGAACGCGCTGCTCGGCCGCGACGTCCTGCCGATGGGCGTGACGCCGCTGACCGCAGTGGCGACCACGGTGACGGAAGGGACCGACGAAGGGCTCGACGTGGCGTTCATCGACGGCAGGGCCGAGCGCTACCTGCTCTCCGCAATCGAGGAGTTCGGTACCGAACGCGGGAATCCCGACAACTGCCGCGGCGTCGCGGCGATCACCGTGCGGCTCGATGCCCCGATCCTGGCCAGGGGCGTGGAGATCGTCGACACGCCGGGGACCGGTTCGGTGCACGCGCACAACACCGCGGCGGCCGACAGCGCGCTGCCGACCATGGATGCGGCGATCTTCGTGCTGACCGCGGACCCGCCGGTCTCGGCGAGCGAGCGCGACCTGCTCGGCCGCGTCCACGAGCTGTCGGTGACCACCTTCGTGGTGCTGAACAAGGCGGACTACGCCGACGCGGCCGGGCTGGCCGAGGCCGTCGAGTTCACCGAGCGGGTCGCTGGCGAGGCCGCCGGCGAGCCGGTCCGGGTCTACCCGGTGTCGGCCAGGGCCGCACTGTCCGGCGTCGGCGACGCCGGATTCACCCGCTTCTTCGCTGACTTCACCGCGTATCTCGACACCGGGCGGACCGCTGACCTGCGGCGATCGGCGTCCGGGCAGCTCCGCCGCATCGCCGGTGCGGCGATCGACGAGATAGCGCTGGCCCGGCGCGCGGCCGAGATGCGCAGCTCGGACGCTGCCGGGCGGGTGGCGGCTTTCACGGCCCGGCTGGCGGCGGTGCGGGAGCGCGGCACGGTGGCCGCCGACCTGGCGGCCGCGGAGTCCAAGCGGATGCTCAGCGCGCTGAACGAGGCCGCTGAAGCGGAGACCGCGCGGCTCACCGCCGAGCTGCGCACCACGATCAGCGGCCTGCTCGGCGGCGAGCTGGCCTCGGCGTCACCGGGCGAGATCCAGCAGCAGGGCAGGGCCGCGCTGGTCCGGCTGGCCGTGGACGGTGCCGAGGCGTGGCGACAGTCGCAGCGCGAGAAGCTGGAGGACGGGCTCGCCAGCCTGGACGGCCGGCTCACCCGCGACCTGACGGCCGAACTCGAGGCGGTCCGTGACGCAGCGGCCGACCTGCTGGGGCTCGAGCTGGCCGTGGCGGGCCCGCAGGACCGGCTGGCGCCGGACCGGCGGTTCTTTTACTCGGTCGCGGAGAACGTCGATCAGGCGGAGCTGCTGGCCGGGGCGGTCCGGCGCAGGCTGCCCGGCGAATTCGGCCGGCGGCTGGCCCGCGAGCACGTGCTCGCCGAGGTCGACGACCTCGCCGAGCGGCAGATCGGCCGGGCCCGGGGCGACCTGCAGCACCGCTTGGCGGAGGCGACCAGACAACTGGTCCTGGCCGTGGGCCGCCGCTACTCCGGCAGCACCGATCGCCTGGACAGGGCGCTGCGGACGGCCGCCGAGCTCCGCGAGCAGACGGCCGGCCAGGCCGAGGGCAAGCTCGCTGAGCTGGCCGGCCGGGAGCAGGCGCTACGAGCGGTCCTGGCCAGGCTGGACGGTGCTGGCGACGGGCAGCACGACCGCTGACGGGTGATCGGGATCGTGATGGACCTGCTGGTCCGCGGTCAGCAGCGTGGTCGCGCTCGCCAGGGGCTCGCCGCTGCCGGTGTTGCGGGCGTACCGGGGGTGCGCGCCGCTGGAGACCTGGACCCGGAGCCGGTTGCCGCGGCGGAAGCGGTGCGCGGCGGGCCAGAGCGGGAACCGCAGCCGGATGCTGCCGTCCGGCTCCGGAGCCGGATGGCCCGGGGTCAGCCGGAGCAGGGCGTCACAGACGTTGATCGAGGCGCCGGCCGGGTTGACCTCGCACAGCCGGGCGAAGAAGTCGGTGTGCTCGCGGCTGGACCGGACGAACAGGTCGGCCGTGACCTCCCCGAACACCTCGAGGTCGCCCGGCAGCGGGGTGCTGGTGTAGGTCAGCACGTCGGAACGGGCCTCGAGGACCCGGTTGTCCACCCGCGCCGCGCCCTGCAGGCCCACCGGCCCGGCCAGGCTCGGCGTCGGGTCGCCGGGGTGGTAGGTGTAGCGGTCCGGCTCGCTGGCGGCCGGCGGCGCGGCGCCCAGCGCCCCGCCGGGCTGCAGGTGCCAGCGCTGCGGCTGGGTCTGCGGGGGCCACGCGGGCAGGTCGCGCCACTCCTCAGCGCCGGTGACGAAGATCCGGACCGGGTCCGCCCGCAGGCCGCTTCGGTCGCCGAGCAGATGGGCCCGCAGCCAGGCCACCGAGTCCCTGGCCCAGGCGGCGACCGCCTGCTGGTCGGCGTGCCGCCACGGGCCGATGGTCAGGTATGGCTCTTGCCCGGCGGCGCGCAGCGCGGCGTAGTCACGAAGCTGGTGCGGCAGGAAGATGTCGTACCAGCCGCCGACCATGCTCACCGGGGCGGTCACCCGGTCCAGGGTGTCGGTGAACCGGCGGCCCTTCCAGTAGTCGTCCCCGGGATCGTTGTGGACGAGCCAGTCCTGGTAGTACGCGACGTGCCGGCCGGTGGCCAGACGGTCGAGATCGCTGAGCGGCAGCCGGCTGAACAGCGGCTGGAGCCTGTGGTCGGCTCGCGACTGGCGAACGAACGCGAATCGATCTTCCTGGCTCGCGACCTGATTGACCCAGGTCAGCGCCGTCTGCAGCGAGAACGCCTCGCCCGCGTAGAGCGGAGCCCGGAAGTCCGAGGCGGTCACCTGCGGGCAGATCGCCTTGAGGTCCGGCCCGGCATCGGCGGCGATCGCCCACTGGACCATGCCCAGGTAGCTCGGCCCGGTGGTCGCGAAGGCCCCCGGGTACCACGGCTGTTCCCGCAGCCACGCGACCGTGGCCAGGCCGTCGTCATGCTCGTCGGGCCCGAACGGGTCGAAGGTGCCGCCGGAGCCGAACGTCCCCCGGCAGCTCTGGATCAGCACCTGCAACCCCCGCTCGGCCAGCAGCCGGCCGAACAAGACGCCCCAGAACCCGCGCCGTCCGTACGGCGAGCGGACCAGCACCAGCGGCGGGCGTCCTTCGCCGCGTGGCAGGTACCGGTCGGCGAGCAGCTGCACTCCGTCGGGCATCGGAATCCGCAGGTCGCGCTCGACCTGGACGTCGCGGTTCGACACGGGCGGGAGCTTCATCGTCCGCTCGAAGAAGCGGCTGGCTATCGTCATCGCCGTAGGGCTCCTAAGCCGGCACGCGTGATCGGCGCCGAATATGCCGGTTTGGCTTCCCTCAGCGTAGAGGCGCGCGCGCTCGACTCGAACCATGACCACCGCCAAACCCGGCCTGGGCGACGGGGCTCGCCCCGAGCGCGGCGGTGCCGCCGACGGTCCCTGGTCTGGCAGCCGACGACAAGGGTGCCCGATGCCCATGCCGTGCTTCCTGACTCGCCAGCAGGCGAGCGCTTGGCACGCCGGCAATGCCGATGTGATCTGACAGTTCAATGCGGCGCGCGATAACGAGTACGCGCAGGTAATTGCCGCATGACGATCGCCGGGCGGCGCTGGATAAGCGCCAGGAAGCCCGGGACAGGTATCGCTTTCGCAGGCAATTCGCGGTAACATAGACAGTACGCATGGCGGAGGGGCTCGCCCACCTGCGATAGTCGCCAACGGTCCCTGCCTGGACTTGGGTTGGGTGCCGTGCGCTTTCTGCCCGATCACGGCTTGCTTGCCGTGCGTTTCGTCTCGCTTGTGCAGCGCTACCGCGCGCCGGTGAGAGCACGTCCTTTCCCAAGACCGCCTCCATGTCGGCGAGGGCAGCCAGCGCGCCCCTTTTCAGGGAAGTTTGGAGTGAGGCCAGAAACAACCGAGAAAGGTTATGGATAATGGCGACTCCAGTAAGCGAGAAATCGCCGGAAGCGAGCCATCCTCAGATATCGCAAGCCGGGTCGGCCATGGCCGATCCCGGGGCGTGGGCGGTCACGGCGTTCGCGACCACCTCTTTCATGCTAGGCATGTACAATTCTGGGCTGCTCAACGTGGCCGGTGTTCCCGTGGTGATCCCTGTCGCGTTCTTCTTCGGTGGCCTCATCCAGATCGTCGTGGCCATCATGGAAATATCACGCGGCAATCTCTTCGGGGCCGTGGTGTTCGGCTCCTACGGGCCGTTCTGGGTCATCTTTGGTGCCCTGGAAGCCCTGTGGGCGACCAGCATACCGGCGGCTCAGATCAATTCCGCGCTCTGCTTGTTCTTGGCGATGTGGGCCGTCCTGAGCTTCATCTTCTTCATCGCCTCCCTGCGCACCGACGCGGTGCTGGTAGTCATCATCGGGCTGATCTTTGTCGGACTGGTTCTGCTTTCCATCGGTGCCGGCGCCAGCCAGCCGAACATCACCAAGGCGGGCGGCTGGGTGACCCTGGCATTCGCGGTCCTGGCCTGGTACCACGCCGCCGGCGACATCATCGCCGCCACGTTCGGCCGCAAGGTCCTGCCGGTCTGGCCGCTCAGGAGGTAGGCGCCACGTCCGAACCACAAGAGTGAGTGTTGAAACGAGGCAGCGCCGCTTGCTGGGCGACCGCTTCCAAGGCTGCGCGATGAGGCTCGCGTATCGCCCGAGTCACATATTCGGGCTGATGGCCTCTACCGGTATCGGCGTCACGGGCGCCGAACACACAGGTGGAGGAGAGGACAAACATCATGCAGCGAAATCAGCATCCGTCACCGCTGCCGCCGGACCCGGAAGGGCAAGCAGGCTGCTCACCACTGCCACCAGATCCTGTCGCGCACGTTAGGCGCTCGCCGCTGCCGTCGCCTGCGCCGCACGCAGGCGACCCGTCGGTGTCGGCACGGTACTCCCAAAAGGCATAAGCCACGGCGGAGGGACCCGCCAGCGCCAGCGGCAATAAGCCGCCAACGGTCCCTGCTCTCGGTTGGAGGCAGGGGACCATGAAGACGGCGGCCAGCCGGCCGCACCGCGGCCGGCCTGCCCCGGCGGCAGGTGACCGGGGCGCCGAAGGTAGCTGGCGCCCCGGTCACCATGTCCCCGGCGTTGCTTGCGGAAGCCGCACACTCGACCGCCGATGTCCGCAACGAATTCTTCGTGCTTGCGGCGCTACGCGGAAGCAGCCGATTGCCGGACGCAGCCCGGTCCACGAGCGCCCGGGCGGCGCTGCGTGCCATCGCCATGCAGCTTCTGCGGATCTAGGTCATGGCGAGTGGACAGAGGAGCAGTGATGACCCTCAGCGCGTGGGAACAGCAGGCCTTGGATTCAATCCAAGATGGGCTGACCAGTTCCGATCCCCGGCTCGCCACCCTGCTCGCCACGTTCACCAGGCTCGTGTCCGACGAAGAGATGCCGGTGCGCGAGAACATCCGCGAAAGATCGCGTCGCGGCATCCGCCCGGTTCGGCCGCGGTTGGCCCCCCAGCAAGCCGCTTTTTGGGTGTACCTGGGGATAACTGCAGTGCTGATCGTGACGGTCCTCATCCTTAGCCGTGGCGACGGTCGCAGTGCGTGTCCCTCGGTTTGGGCAGTGCCGTGTGCGAGTTCGGCTCACGCGCACAATGCGAAATCGAGTGCGCCTTAGCGGTCATGGGCCGATCTTGGTGAGATCCGGTGAGAGCAGGTCCAGCAGCCTGCTGCACGGCCAGGTTGACCGCCTCAGCTCGGTCTGCTCAGCACTTTCTTCCATGCTCGCGAATTGGTCATCCGGCTGTCCCTGCCAGCGCGGGCAGGTGTCCTGCAGCGGGCACACACTGCGCAGTGGGCGTCCCTGCGGCGCGCACGCTGGCTTTCTGCCGGACCGAAAAGCCCGCAGCGAACGCCACAACAGCAAGACCTCGTTCTCGCTCACCCGAGACATCGACCGTCCTTAACATCGATGAACGATGCAGGGACCGTCAGCGGCGTCTGCCGCAATCCCGGCGAGCCCCTTCGCCAAACAGCAAGTCTGGCAACGATCACGGCTCACGGTCAATGCAGCCTCACAGAATGCCCTGCACTGCCTGCACCACAGCGGGTGACGGCGTCCACAGACCCTGCCGTCCGCGCTGCGGGATCGGCGGGTCTATCGGGGACGGGAACTCGAAGACCCAGTGGTACCACCCCGGGACGGCCCACCGGCTGGGCGAGTCGGTCAGGATATCGGCGAGAAAAACCAGGCCGATGACGACTCCCCGCGCATCCCATGCGCTCCGCGGCCGGGCGAATACGTCTGGATCCACGATCGTCTTGAGCACCGACGCGGCGCCGTCGGGATCGGCGTCCATCCCGGCGTGGATCAACAACGGTCCTCGGTGCCGGGTCTTCCACCGGCGGTTCTCGACGTCTTTGCCGCCGTAGATCGTTGCCCACGCCCACGGCTGCCGCAACGTCAAAGCCTTAACGGCGGGCCGCCAAACCGCCGGTCCGGCCCGCGTGACTTCTCCATCATCGGTGGCCAAGAATGCGCGCCTTGCGCTAACTGTCGGAAAGGAGCCGCGAGCAAACCCCGAACAGGCGAAGGTCCGCCGAGATCTCGGCTTGCCGGGAAAAGGCGGCCATGTCACCACGGCACAGGGACTGCCAGCACAAACGATCCCCCAGAGCCAGGGCCTGTAGAGTCGCGGCGCTGAGGCCCTGTGGCGGCCCGGCTTCGATCTGCCACCGTAGCGCTGCGAGCTCTGCCGCCGCGTCGTGCACTGCGTCCGCCTGGAGCTGGCCTAGCCGAACCGACAGCTCCCCGATCAGATAATCCTGGGTCATGCGAGGCCCCCTTACCAGCCTGTCGGCCAGCGGGATGGGTGGACTGTGCCTCCCGAAAGATGTCGAGGCAGGACCCATTGGCCTTGTGGCAGGTGAAGCCGGCTGCGATGCTGCGCTCGGCTTCGGCGGGATCCACCGCCGTGCGGCCTGCGCCACTGCGATCATCATAAACGAGCAACGAGGCCTACCGCAGGCTGGCCCTGAGCCCTCGCGATCGACGGATCGACGGAAGGAGCACCGAGACTATGACCCCGTCGCCGGCGTCCACCGCGACTGTCCACGTATCGGAGGTTGACGCGCTCGAGATCCTTGACTCGCGCGGTCGCCCCACCCTGCAGGTGACCATCGCGCTGGCGGATGGTGCAACGGGGGTGGCCGGCGTGCCGTCTGGGGCATCCACCGGCAGCAAGGAAGCAGTGGAGAAGAGGGACCGCGATCAGAGCCGCTATCGCGGGCTTGGCGTGATCGGCGCCGTTGGCTCGGTGCGTGGCGAGATTGCGGACCTGCTGCGCTCGCGCAGCTGGCGCGATCTGGCCGAGATCGATGCCGCACTGATCGAACTGGATGGCACGCTCAACAAGGCGCGGCTTGGCGCGAATGCGATCGTGGGCGTGTCGATGGCATGCGCTCGTGCACTCGCCTCCGCGCAGGGCCGGGAGCTATGGAGCTGGCTCGCTCCCGCAGGGGTGGCGCCGCGGTTGCCGGTGCCGCATTTCAACGTCATCAACGGTGGCGTGCACGCCCCCAATCCGCTTGACTTCCAAGAATTCATGATCGCCCCGCTGGGTGCGGGCTCCCTGCCCGAGGCGGTCCGGGCGGGTGCCGAGGTGTACGGGACCCTGCGTGGGCTGCTGGCCGGTCGCGGTCACACGACCGGCCTAGGTGATGAGGGAGGGTTTGCTCCTCAGCTTTCCGAGCCGGAAGAAGCGCTGGAACTGCTGACCGCCGCGATCGGCGAGGCCGGCTACACGACCGGCCCACAGGGGGTCGTCATTGCGCTGGATCCGGCCGCGAGTGAGTTCCGAGGCAGCGACGGCTACTACACAGTTGCGGGGCAGAAGCTGACGTCTGCGGACATGATTGATCGGTATGCCCAGATCGCAGAGCGGTTCCCGGTCTGGCTGATCGAGGATGGCCTTGCCGAAGATGACTGGAACGGCTGGCAGGAATTGACGGCGCGGCTGGGTGATCGAATCCAGCTTGTGGGCGACGACATCTTCGTCACGAACCCGGCGATCATTGCGGATGCGATCAGCCGGGGGGTCGGCAACGCGGCCCTGATCAAGGTCAACCAGATCGGCACGGTCACGGAAACCCTAGAGGCCATGGCGGTCTGCCGAGCCGGTGGCTACGCCCAGTTCGTATCGCACCGGTCCGGTGAGACCACCGACACCTTTATCGCCGACCTCGCCACGGGCAGCGGCTGCGGGGAGATGAAGACGGGGGCACCTGCCCGTGGCGAGCGCGTGGCCAAATACAACCGGTTGCTCGAAATCGCCGCCGCTCAGCCCGGGCTGCCGTACGGGCTCGCCACAGCGTGAGCCGACCGGCACCCAGCCCGGTGCCAGCCAGGCTCAGGGGGCAGCCCGGGTGACGTAGCGCTCAGTTTCCTGCCGGGCGCGGCCCTCTAATGGCGAAGCGCGCCTGATGCCTGGCTAATCTGGCCGTCCATCGAAGCTCAGACAAGTGGAGCGCCACCGCTTGCGCGCCGCCATCTGCGCATGAACGGTGATCTGCCGCCTGGTTTCCGCAGCGAGATTCCCTGTGCAAGCAACAGGCTCCGGACAGTCTCGGCTGGCTGGCCGGTTATCAGCTCGATGTGCCGCAGGCCCAGTCCACAGGAAATGTATAGCTCCTTCGCCAACTCGGGGCCGACAACTACGGGCACCGGAAAGCGTTGCCAGATCGGGCCTCCGGCCGGCCGAGGGGGTATCCCGCGCACGGACAGTATCTGCCGGACCGTGGCATCGGCGTACAGCGCGTCGATCAGCTCTATCTCGCTTGGTCCCTGACGTGGCTCCGGTCCGCCGATACGCACCGGCAGGCCTTGATCGTGCGCGGTACGGAGGACCACCCGGCCGGGCACTCCCAATCGCCTGCCGGTCTCTGCCGCACTCAGCCCAGCTCGGATGTACAACTCAACGAGCGCATCCGCAGGCGCCGCTGCCCGGTCCTCCCTATTGGCCCGTCCTCGGGTGCGCATGCGTACGCCCCGAGCGCGCAGCCGGTCTCGGATGGTGCGTTCAGGCATCCCGGTCAGCGCCGAAATCTGACTCGACGACAGACTCGACCTCTGGTAGAGCCGGACGGCGAGGTCGGTCAGCGCGGCTTGCTCCGCATCAGGCTTCCGCTTGCGGCCCGCGCCACGCGGCTTGACCGGGACCCCCGCCCTGTTCAGCAATCGTCCGACGCGTTGCCGGCTAATCCCGACCACATTCGCTATCTCATATGTCGAGAGCCCTTGGCAGTCATACAGATGGCTGATCAGTGCCGCCGTGCTGACCGGCGCGGTCCCGCCTAGGCGGCCGGGCCTGGAACGCAGTGGGTCAACCGGTGGCTGCACATACGGGCAGCCGCCCGCGTCATGGCTCGGGCGCACGCCACCAACCTCCTGCCTGCTGGCAGGGACCGTTGGCGGCGTTTCCGCTGACTACGGCGAGCCCCTCCGCCGATGCTCATAGCTTAGCCGAGCAGATCATCCAAGCCGCGAAGCCGCTTTGAGCCAGCCGGTCGAGGGCCGCCTGGTGCACGCGGGACGCCGCACAGCTCAGGTGCGCGCGATCGGACACGTGAGGGTGCGGGTGATTCCATCGACTGTCTGTATCTTGCCGATGATCGCTTGGCAGAGCTCATCGATATCCGCGGCCTCGGCCAGCGCGATCACGTCGTAGGGGCCGTCCACCGTGGATGCTGTGGTAACGCCATCGATCCCGACTACGCTCTCGGTTGCGTCGAGCGCCCTGCCCTGTTCGGTCTCGATCAGGATGTAGGCACGTAACATCTGCGGGCGGCTGTTCTGGCCACTGCGAGAGTACATGATCGCCTCGCTCATGTTGTCTCGGTGTTGGGTCGCACAAACCGAGCAAGCAGAGGCATTACTTCGGCGAGCCTTTCTTGCGCCGGCCCGTACGCGTCGTAGCCCACCCACAGGCACCACCTGCCGGGGTGTGCGGGCAGATGCCAGCTCGCCTCGAGCCTGGTGCACCGGGCAGGAACACCGGCTCTGCGCAGTTCAGTCAGCAGCGTGTCGACGACCCGGCGGTCCACGCAGAACATCGGCACCCACGTGTCGTCGGTCAGCCCGTTGCCGCGACGACGGACCAGCCACCACCGGAATCCCTCAAAAGCCATGATCGGACTGCTCACCGCCCCACCTCCTGACCTGGTTCCAGGGGCAGGACCCATCGAGCTGGGCAGCTAGCCGACCACAGGCTGTGGTCGCAGCGGGGTCCACCGCCGGGGCAAGCGCCACAGCATTCATGACATGTGGGCATACCCAGGCTAAATTCTAGCGCGGTGATGAGCCCCAGGATCCAACGGCGCCACGCGCCAGCAGCGCTGGCCCGGCTGAGGCGGGCGTCACCTATCATGACGGCAGTGGTGAGCCCACTCGGTGGTGGATCCCGCCGAAAGCCGCGCCTCGTCGCGTGCGCGTTGCCCCGGTGGCCAATGGGTCCTGCTGGCTAGCCGAGAGGAGCAGGACCGTGGCCGGTGTGAAGCGCACGGCGGCTAGGCACGCCCGCGGAAGCGCGCTGGCGTTCGCCGGCTTCGCTGCGGTTGTCGTCCGGCCAGGACACGGCTTGATCGGTCGGCTCGACCAGGCAGTGATCAGGCTGGCCGAGCATGGACGCGACCCGGTCGTGGTGCGGACCGCCCGGGCGGTCAGCTCGCTCGGCGAGCCAGGTATCGCGCTCATCCCGATAGCCGCAGCGACCGCCGTCGCGGTGCGACGGGTCGGCTGGTGGCAGGCTTGCCTGCCGGGCCTCACGGTGGCCACCGGAGCGGCCGTCCGTCGCATCCTGTCCCAGGCGATCGCACGACCCCGGCCACCTGACGCGATATGGCTGACCGAGCCTGAGGGATTCAGCATGCCGTCAAAGCACACGTCGCTGGCGGTCCTCACGGCGGGAGCCTGCGCTAGATGTGCGACATCCAGCGGCCTAGGCAGGCACGGCGTTCCGCTGCTCGTTGCCGCGGGTGTGGGGTCAAGCAGGATTTACCTCGGCGTGCACTGGCCCAGTGACGTACTGGCCGCGTGGCTATTTGCCGAAGGCTGGCTGCAGCTGGCGGAAGCCGTATCCGCCGCCTCGGCGGCGGCAGCGAAGTCCGGCCGGGCATAGCCGGACCGGCAGATACCAGGGAGCATGAACATGTCTGACGGCGTAGAACTGCGTTGCTCGGCCATTGTCGTCCGCAAGCGATCAGTGCTGCTGGTGCACCGCATCAGCAGTGGTGCCGACGACTGGGTGCTGCCCGGCGGCACTCCACGACCGGGCGAGAGCATGGCGGCGTGCGCTCGCCGTGAGGTGCGCGAGGAAACCGGCCTGTACGTGAACCCGGACCGGGTGGCGTTCGTACTGGAAGCCGGCGGTCCGGACTCCGGCCTGCGCACCGTCGACATCGTTTTCTCGGCCGCCGATCCGGTACCGGAGCAGCGGCCTGAGCAGCTCGAGAAGGGCCTCGCGCCAGTGTTCGTCCCCGTCGATCGGATACGGGAGCTGGACCTGCGGCCGCCGGTCGCCGGCCACCTGCGCGCGATGCTCGACCGGCGCCGCGAACTGTACGCACCGTACCTAGCCAACCTTTGGCGGCCAGCTCGCGGGCACACCGAGCCCTAGGGTGCCGTGCGCGATCGGACGATCAGGAAGAACGGGGTCGCTGCAAGTTGCGCCGTCACCGCGAACGCGGTCACCGCGCCGAGCGAGCTGCCGAACAGCACGCCGATGACGATGCTGCCCAGCACCCAGGCGGTGCCGTAAGCCCCAGTGAACAGGCCGTACGCGGATGCCCGGCGGTCTGGCGAAACCATCGGCGCCACGGCGGCGGGAATGATCGACTCCTGCACTCCCATGCCGAGACCCCACAGCGCCACACCCGCCAGCCCGGCCCACAGGCCGCCGAGGAACACCAACGGCGCATATGCCGCGGTGGCCGCGGTCAGCGGGATCAGCACCCCGATCCCGGCCCGGTCGAACAGCCGACCGAAGATAAGCGACCCGACGCCGCTGACCGCCATTCCGACCGCGTAGAACACCGGGATGAGAGGCGTCTGCACGATAGCGGCCTTCTGGAAGTGGAAGGCGATCAGCGGGAAGTCCGCGAAGCCGGCGGCCGCCAGCGCGGCTCCGGCCAGGTACACCCAGAACACCCGCGGCAGGCCCGCGGTCGTCACCACCTTCGGGCCTGCCGCCAGGTCCTGCGGCCGTGGGAAGAACCTGCGCGCGACCAGCACCAGCGACAGCGTTATCGCCGCCGGGACCGCGAGCGCAGCAAACGCGAGCCGGTAGTCATGTCGGCTCACGGCCAGAACCAGAGCCACCAGCAACGGCCCGAACATCGCGCCGAACTGGTCCAGCGCCTCATGCACGCCGAAGCCCCAGCCATAACCCATTTCCCTGGCCGCGTGGGATAGCATCGCGTCCCTCGGCGGGTTGCGGGTGGCCTTTCCGACGCGCTCGGCGATGATCAGCAGCGCGGCCAGCGGCCAGCTCCCAGCCAGCGCGAGCAGCGGCACCGCGGCCATCTGGACCACGTAGCCGCCGATGGTTATCGGCCAATATCGCCCAGTCCTGTCGGCGCCACGCCCGGAGAACAGCCGCAGCCCGTAGCCGAGGAACTCGCCCAGCCCGCTGATCACGCTGATCGCCAGTGCGCTGGCGCCGAGCGTGCCCAGGTAGGGGCCGATGATCGAGCGCGAGCCCTCGTAGGTAAAGTCGGCGAAGAAGCTCATGACGCCGACCATCAGCACAAACTTCAGCGCCGGGGATGCGCCCGCGACCTGTCGCCGGAACGCGCCCCGGCCGGGCTCGCCAGTCGTCCCGGCGCCAGCAGGTTCGGACACGAAACCAGCCTCCCGCCTCTGGCAGGGACCGTTGGCGGCGGCTCCGCGGTCGACGGCGGGCCCCTCCGCCGACGGCCACAGCTTAGCCAAGTGAATTTGCAGGACCGGCGGGGCTTACACCACAATGGGAGGTCGGCGATGAGGCTCGCCGTAACCGCGGGACGCGCTAATGGCCTCTGCAACCTCGACCGGAAGACCGGCGAGCTTACAGGAGGCAATCAGTGACTGACGTCGTGCCGGAGGCGCCCGGCAAAGATAGCAGGGGCGTACTGCCCCTGGCCCAGGTCGCAGGCGCGGACCGGTGAGCGGGAACCTCCCGATACCGGTCGTGCAGTTCCTGCAGGTCGCGACTGTTGCGCTTGCCGCACCGGGGATCTCGGGCGTGATCGCGCGGGTGGAGGCGCGCCTGCAGGGCCGGGCCGGCCCGCGAGTGCTGCAGCCCTATTACGACCTGGCGAAGCTCCTCCGCAAGGAGGCGCTTGCGCCCGAGGGCGCCAGCTGGGTGTTCCTGGCCGCGCCGGTGGGCGCGGCGGCGTGCTTTCTGACCGTGCCGCTGCTGATCCCGGTGCTGACCAGCTTCGGGCTGCCGCTCGGGTACATGGGCGACATCCTCGGCGGCGGGCTGATCCTGGCGCTGGCCAGCTTCCTGGTTGCGATCGCCGCCTCGGAGACTGGCAGCCCGTACGCCCAGCTCGGCGCCAGCAGGGCGAAGACGTTCAGCGCGATCACCGAGCCCGTCGTGCTGTTCGTGATCTTCGTCGTCGCGCTGGTGACCGGGACCGACCTGCCGTATGCGCTGGCCGCTACCGTGCGCTCGTCGGCGAGCCAGATCGTGCGGCCCGCACACCTGCTCGCCGCGGCCGCTCTGTTCATGGTGATCCTGGCGGAGACCGGCCGGATCCCGGTGGAGACGCACACCGGGACCAACGAGTTCGGGATGATCGAGGAGGCCCGGCCGTTCGAGCATTCCGGTCCTTACTTCGCGCTGCTGAAGTGGGGGTCGTCGATGAAGCAGCTGATCTTGTACACGATCCTGCTCAACGTGTTCGTCGCGCCGTGGGGCCTGGCCGCCACTTCGCAGGCGCCGGCCGTGGCGCTGGCGATCGTCGCGCTGCTCGGCAAGGCCGTCGTTCTCGGGATCGTGGTAGCCGTCATCGACAACTCGTTCGCCAAGCTGCGTCTTTTCAAGATCACCGAATACGTTTCCGCGGCGTTCCTGCTCGCGGTACTCGGCGTGTTCACGCTGTACCTGGGGGGTGGCTGATGTCGGCCGCAGCGGCAGTCGCGGCGCCTAGCGTCTACTCGGGCGGCTCGAGCGTCATCGCGCTGGGCGTTTTGCTGGCGGAGTTCGGCATGTTCCGGCAGGCGCTGCTCCGCGACCAGGTCCGGCTTTACGCGGTGCAGTCCGGGCTGATCTCGGTGCTCGCGATCTTGGTCGCTGCTGTGCGCCATCTGCCCGACCTTTACGTGCTGGCAGCGCTGTCCGCGGCGCTGAAGGTCGTAGTCGTCCCGATCGTGCTGCGTCGGCTGCTGCGCGGCGTCGGCCAGGCGGGCGAGGACGAACCGGCCCGGGGCTGGACCGAGATCGCGGGCAGCGGGTCGCTTAGCCTGGCCAACACCGTGCTGGTGGCGATCACGGTGGCCGCGTTTGGCTTCTTCACGATCAGGGCGCTGGACATCCGCAGCGCGGTCCTCCCGCCCACGGCGCTGGAGATTTCGGTGTCGGTGGCGCTGGTCGCGTTCGTGCTGATGATCATGCGGCGCGACGTCGCGTCTCAGGCGATCGGGTTCCTGTCGCTGGAGAACGGGATCTCCCTGGCTGCCCTCGTGGTCGCCGCCGGGCTGCCGCTGATCCTTGAGGTCGCGTTCCTCTTCGACTTGCTGGTCGCCGTGGTCGTGTTCGAGCTGCTGATCCGGGTGCACCATGGCCGCGCCGAATCGCTGTCCACCGCCGACCTGACCAGTCTGCGAGGCTGAGCGATGATCGTGGTCGTCCTGCTGCTGCTCATCCTCCCGTTCACCGCTGCGATCGTGTCGCTTCGTGCCCCCTCCGCCGCAGCCGAAGCGGTCACTGCCATCGCCGGAGTAGCGTGCTTTGGGCTGGTACTTGCGCTGGTTCCCGCGGCCGCGAAGGGGGACCTGCGTTACCTCTCCTACCTGCGAATCGACGCGGTCAGCGTCGTGTTCCTGCTAGCCACCAGCTTTCTGTACGGCGCGGTTGCGGTGTACTCGATCGGCTACCTGGCTCCCAGCCGTCGACGGGGCGAGGCAGGATTTTCTCGGTACTCCCGCAGGTTCTACGCCGGGCTGAACCTCTTCGCGTGGACGATGCTGGCCGCGCCGATGATGAGCAACCTCGCGTTGCTGTGGATCGCGATCGAGGTGACCACGGTGATCTCGGCGCTGCTTGTCGCGATCGAGAACACCGACGGGGCGGCCGAGGCAGCCTGGAAATACATCTTGATCGCTTCAGCGGGACTCGGCCTCGCGCTGCTAGCGACGATCTTCGCCTATTACGCGGGTGCCCAGGTGCTCGGCGAACACTATGACCTCTCGTTCGCTCCACTGCTGCAGGCGGGAGCGCGATTGCCACACACTGCCGTCCGGCTCGCATTCGTGCTCGCCGTGGTGGGGTTCGGCACCAAGATGGGCCTGGTCCCGGTGCATACCTGGCTCCCCGACGCGCACTCCGAGGCGCCGACGCCGGTGTCGGCGCTGCTGTCCGGGTCGCTGCTCGCGGTGAGCTTCTACGCGATCCTGCGCTACTACCAGGTCGCGGCGGCCGTGCTCGGGCCGCGTTTCCCGCGGGACGTGCTGCTGGTCTTCGGGATCGCGTCGCTGCTGCTCGCCGCGCTGTACCTGCTTGACCAGCGGGACGTGAAACGGATGCTGGCCTACTCGAGCGTCGAGCACATGGGAATTCTGGCGATCGGAGTGAGTTTCGGCGCTCCTATCGCGCTGGCTGGGGTGCTGCTGCACGTGCTGGCGCACGCGGCGGCCAAGGGCAACGCGTTCATGGGCGCCGGGGTGCTGGTGCACAAATTCGGCAGCAAGCGCATCTCCGGGATGACCGGCGGCTTGGACCTGCTGCCGTGGAGCGGGCCGCTGTTCGGAATCGCGATACTCGCGCTTTGCGCGATGCCGCCGTTCGGCATCTTCCGCAGCGAATTCGAGATCGTTGAAGGCGGGTTCGCCGCCTCGTCCAACGCCGCTGCAGCCATCCTGATCGTGCTGGTGACGGTCGCGTTCCTCGGCCTGTCGGTCGCCGCCAACCGGATGCTGCTGACCCCACGGCGATCCGGAATGACCGGAGGCGCCACGGCAGCACTGACCCGAGGCGAGCCGAGCGCCTGGATGGTGGTCCCCGTGGTCGCTGGGGTCGCGGCGCTGCTGGTGCTCGGTGTGCATCCGCCGGCCGAGCTGACCGGGCTGCTGTCCCGGGCGGTGCATCTGCTGGGGGTGCGAGAATGAGTTCCGATGTGGTGGCGGGGGCCATGCTGTCCGGCGATATGACCGCCGTCTGGGACGAAGTGGCCAAGGCGGTCGCCTCCGGCCGTAGGTTCGCGGGCCTGTTTGGCACCGCCCGGCCCGAGGGGCTGCTGCTTTCGGCGCATTTGGCCGGCCGTGACGGCGTCACGGCAGCCGAGGCTGTGCTGCCGGAAACCGCCACTAGTTATCCGGCGCTGACCCCGCGGCTTGGCGCCGCGTTCTGGTACGAGCGCGAGATCGCCGACATGTTCGGCATAATCCCGCAAGGGCATCCGAGGCCCGAGCCACTGCTGCTCCCGGAGTCGCCCGGTCGCATGCCGCGGCCGAGGCCGGGGCAGGCCGGCGGCCCCGCGGCCATCGAGCCTGACCCGCGCGCCCTGCCGTTGCACGTGGTCGGCCCAGGCCTGTTCACGATCCCGTACGGCCCAGTGCGCTCGGGCGTGGTGGAGTCGATCGAGTACCTGGTCGAAACCCCAGGCGAGGACATACCGCATCTGAACATGCGAGTGTTCTACAAGCACCGGGGCCTGGAGAAGCGGTTCGAGCAGATGACCGCGACCGACGGTGTGCTGCTGGCCGAGCGCGTCGAGGGCACGGCGACGGTCGCGCACGCGCTCGCCTACTGCCACGCGCTGGAGCGAATCTGTGGTGTCGAGGTCCCCTGGCCCGCAGCGCTGGTCCGGGTCCTGCACGCGGAACTCGAGCGGCTCGCCTGCCACCTGGACGTCGCGGTCCGGCTCGCCGACGGCGCCGGGCTCGCTGTTGCTACCGCGCGGTTCGGCTGGCACAAGGAACGGGTGCTGCGGCTGGTGAGCCGCGCCTGCGGCAGCAGGTTCGGGCGCGGCGTGGTCGTTCCCGGCGGGATCAGTCGGCTGCCGCTGACCGGGCCAGCGGAACTGCTCGCCGAGATCGGCAAGCTCGACAAGGCGGTGACCGCCGACGTCGTCGCGCTGATGGGAACCGCGTCGTTCCTGGACCGGCTGCGCCGGACTGGGCTGCTGCGCCCGGAACGCGCCCGTGAGCACGGCGCGCTCGGCCCCGTCGGCAAGGGATCTGGGTACTCTGACGACGCCCGCGAATTCCGGCCCTACGACGCGTATCCGTTCCTCGGGTTGCGCCAGCCCGCACCGCGGCCCGCGGGTGACGCGCTGGACCGGCTTCGAGTCCGCTGGGACGAGGTCGCCCAGTCCTTCCATCTGCTCCGGCAGGTGGCCGACGAACTGGCCGAGGCCGGGACGGCGCCATTGCAGGCCGGCTGCCACGTGACGGACGGCCGGGCCGTGGGCTGGGCCGAAGCGCCGCAGGGTGAGGTGCTCTATGACGTGCGGCTGGAAAACGGCCTGATCACCCGGTGCCATCCGCGCTCCGCCTCGTTCCACAACCTGGTGCTGATGCATGAGCTTTTCGGTGGTGACATCCTCACCGACTTCCCGTTCATCGAGGCGAGCCTCGGGCTGTCCATTGCGGGGGTGACACGCTAGATGTGGGCGCTCAGAGGCCTTCGCGATGGTGTGGTCACCACCCGCTGGCCGGCCAGGCCCGACCCGTACGCCACCGCGGTGCGCGGGCCTGCCACGGTGCTGGCGCAGCCCGCCGACGCGGATGACCCGCTCGACCGGCTCTGCCCGACCGGCGCGATCAGCCGTGCCGACGGCGGCGTGTTCCTTGACCAGGGCAGGTGCGTGCAGTGCGGGCGCTGCGTGGCCGCGCGGCCCGACGTGTTCGGGTGGACCGAAGGACCCGCCGCCGCCGCGCTCTGGCGCGGCGGGCTGGTGGTCCCCGAGATCGCCGAGAAGCCAGACCGGCTGGCCGCGCTGCGTAACGGCCTGAAAACCAGGACAGCGGCGCTGCGCCGTTCGGTGCACCTGCGGCACGTGGACGCCGGATCGGACGGCACCGAGGAGTGGGAGATCCTGGCGCTGTTCAACCCGGTGTACGACGTGCACCGGCTCGGCATCTTCCTGACCGCGAGCCCCCGGCACGCGGACATCCTGCTGGTCACCGGCGCCGGGGCGCGGGGGATGGCCGAGCCGGTGCGGCAGACCCACGACGCGATGCCGGCCCCGAAGATCGTGATCGCGGTCGGCACCGACGCGGTGAGCGGCGGGCTGGCCAGCCCCTCGTACGCGCTGACCGGGGGGATCGGCGGAATCGTGCCGGTCGACGTGTGGGTGCCAGGCTCGCCGCCGACGCCGTTCAGCATCCTGCATGCGCTGCTGCTCGCGGTGGGGCGCCTGCCGGCCGGGTCCGGCGAAGGAGCACGGTCATGACCGGGTTCTCGGCCGTGCTCGTCGCCGGGCTTGTGCTGCTGGCCTGCGCGGCCGCCGTCGATCTGGCGGCAGGTGCGCGGAAGCGTCTGATCGCGCCGCTGCCGTACCTGATCGGCGGAGCAGGCAGTGTGTGCCTCGCGGTCGGCGGCGCGGGAGCGCTGGCCGGACATCGCGCGACGGTATGGCCGGCGGGGGTGCTCGGGTCGGGCACGGTCGGCTTGGCCGCCGACCGGCTGTCCGGGCTGTTCCTGGTGATCGCGTTCGGCGCGGCGGCCTGGGTGTCCATGGGCTTCGCGAGTTGGGCACGCCAGGGCGGCACCAGCCGCCGCGGTCTCGGCGCGTGTTACGCACTCACGCTCGCTGCGGTCGCCGTGTTCCTGACCGCGCAGGACGCGTTCACCCTGCTGTTCGCGTGGGAAATGCTGACTGTCGCGTTCTATCTCCTGGCCGGGTTCGAGCGCGGCAAGCCCGGCCGTCCGCCGGCCGCGATGATCACGCTCGCGTTCGGGAAGGGCAGCGGGATGGCGCTGCTCGCCGGGCTGCTGCTGCTGGCAGGCAGATCGGGTTCGCTGGCGGTGGCCAGCTTCGCTCACGTGCCACCGGGCGGCGCGCGCACCACAGCACAGGTGCTGCTGCTGCTCGGCTTCGCGGTCAAGGTGGGCCTGGTTCCGTTCCAGATCTGGCTGCCGCGAGGGTACCCGGCCGCCCCGGGGCCAGCCCGGGCAGTGATGGCTGGGGTGGCGGTCAACGTCGGCTTCTACGGGATGTGGCGCACGCTGGCGGTGCTCGGCCCGCCACCCGGCTGGCTGATCGGGCTGCTGCTGGTTCTCGCCGGCCTGACCGCGGTGCTCGGGATCGCACACGCCGCCGTGCAGATTGGCTTGCTGCGGGTGATCGCGTACTCCAGCGTGGAGAATGCCGGCCTGATCCTGGCCGGATTCGGCGTTGCCCTGGCCGGCGCGGCGGTACACGACCGGCGTCTGGTCGCGGCCGGGCTGCTGGCCGCGACGTTGCAGGTGGTGGCGCACACTGCGGCTAAATCGCTGCTGTTCACCGCGGCAGCGGGCATGGAATCTGTCGCGGGCACAGACGATCTCGATGCGCTGCGGGGTATAGCCAGGCTGGCACCGTGGCGGGGCACCGGGCTGGCCATCGGCGGGCTCACGCTGGCTGGGCTGCCGCCGACTGCCGGGTTCGTCTCCGAGTGGTTCCTGTTCGAGGCGCTGATGCAGCAGTTTCGGGTACCGGGGCTCGGTTTCCGGCTGGTGCTGGCGGTCGCCGGGGCCGCGGTCGCGCTGACCGCAGGATTCGCCGGCGTCACGTTCGTGCGGCTGATCGGAATGGTGGTGCTGGGCCAGCCACGGCCAGCTGGCATCCGCCCCAAGCTGTGGGATTTCCGCCTGGGCGGCCGTACCGCGATCGCCGGACTCGGTGCGGCATGCCTGGCGATTGCCGCGCTGACGCCGCTGGAGATCCGGGTAATCGCCGCGGGGCTCTCGCCGATCGTGCCCGCGACGGTGACCAGGGGGGCGCTCAAGGGGCCCTGGGTGCTGCAGCCGGTATTCGCGGGTTTCTCGATCCTGTCGCCGTCCTGGCTGTGGATCGCGATGCCTGCCTTGTTCGTCATAGTCGCGGTGCTCACGCTCGGCCTTTCCGGCCGTCGGCCGCTTCGCGTCCGGCGGGTGCCCGCATGGCGCTCGGCGACCGCTGGCGTGACCGGCTCTGCCCGCTATACCGCGTTCGGCTTTGCCAACCCGACCCGGCGGGTGCTCGCCACGGTGCTGCATACCAGGACCGAGGTCCGGCGATTCGCGCCCGGCGGCAGCGTGACAACGCCTGACTTGGGCGACGATCATTCTGGCCGGGACGGACCAGCCGCGCCGCACATCGGATATGAGTCGGACGTGATCGAGGTCGTCGAGCAGTACTTGTACCGGCCGTTGCTCCGCCCACTCCTGGCCCTAGGGGGAGCGGCCCGGCGGCTGCAATCCGGGCGGCTCGACGCGTATCTCGCGTACATGCTGATCGCGCTCGTCGCCGTGCTGGCCGTGGTGATCGCGCTGTCCTGACCGGGCGGCCCGGCCCGGCGGCCGCCGCAGGATCCGGTCCGCCACTTGTGGCGTGGCCGGGTTGCCGCTAACAATGTCCCTGGCGATGAGGCTCGCCGTAACCGCGGGATGACAGCTCGCTGATGGCCTCTGCCTATTGGCGTCCGCCCTGGTTCTGGAGGAGGTCATAGTGAAGAGAGCGATGGCGAGACCGAGGTGACGAGATGACTGCCGGGCCGTTCCGCCGGGTGCTCGTCGGATGGGACGCTTCGGCCGACGCCGCGGAGGCGCTCTGCGCGGCGGCGGCGATCGTGGGCGGCTATGCGGGCCATGTGGTCGCGCTCACCGTCGTACCGGTTGGTCCAGAGACCGAAGCAGCGGACGAGCAGCAAAGCGAGCGGGCAGCGATCAGGCGGCGCGCCGAAGAACGTTTCGAACGGATGCGCGGGCCGGAGGTCGACGGTGTCCGGATGAGCCTGCAGATCGTCGAAGGTGGGGAGGTAGGCAGGGCGCTGTGCGCGTACGCCGCCGAGCACGGCTTCGACTTGCTGGTGCTCGGCAGGCACGGCGACGGCACGCGGCTTCGTCCGCGTCTCGGCCGGGCGGCCGAGACGGCGGCCCGCGGCAGCGCCGTCCCGGTCTTGTTGCTCAGCGCGTCGTGAACCGGACGGGCCGGGGCTTACCCGCCCGCGGAGTCGAGTACCGCGGCGATGCGTGTCACGATTTCGGCCAGGATCGGCTGCGGTGTGGCGAAGTTGAACCGGAAGGCTCCCGCGCCGCCGGGGCCGAACGCTGGCCCGTCGACGACCGTGACCTGCGCGCGCTCGGCGATCAGCTCGCCGGGCGACCGCGGCAGGTCCAGCGAGGAGCAGTCGAGCCACGCGAGGTAGGTGCCTTCGGGCGGCCGGTAGCGGACCCCCGGCAGGTGCCGGCCGAGCAGGCCGGCGAGCAGGCGGCGGCTGTCATCGAGGTAGCCGACGACCTCGTCCAGCCACGCCCCGCCGCGGGTGAACGCGGCGATGCTGGCGACGACCCCGGGGTTGCTGGCGCCGTGCGTGGCGAAGTAGGGCAGCTCATCCCAGCGCTGCTGGTCGGCCTCGCTGCCGAGGATCACCTGTGCGCATTTGAGGCCGGCCAGGTTCCACGCCTTGCCGGCGGACGTGGCGGTCAGCGTGTGCCCCGCCGCGGCATCGGAGGTCGATGCGTAGGGGATGTGCCGCATTCCCGGGTAGACGAGCGGGCCGTGGATCTCGTCGGCAAAGACCCGGCCGCCCCGTGAATCGACGGCGTTGGTCAGCCGCGCGATCTCGTCGGCGGTGAACACCCGCCCGAGCGGGTTGTACGGGTTGCAGAAGATCAGCAGGTGCCCGCCGCGGCGAAACGCGTCGTCTATCGCGTCGAGGTCGAGAGAAAAGAAGCCGGAGTCACCGCGCATCGGCACCTGCAGGATCTCGCGGCCGAGGAACCCGGGAACGGCGAGGAACGGGACGTGGGCCGGCGTCGGCAGGATGACCGGGGAGCCCGGGCGCGAAAAGTGCGTGATCGCGATCTGCAGCGCCCTGAGCACGTCCGGGACGTTCCGGACCTGCGCGGGATCGACCTCCCAGCCGTAGCGGCTCCGCTGGAATTCCGCACAGGCCGCGGCGAGTCCATCGGCCAGGCGCGGCGCCAGGTAGCCGAAGTTCGCGTCGGCGGACAGCCCGGCGAGCGCGTCGAGAATCTCTGGCGCGGCGCCGAAGTCCATCTCGGCGACGCCCGCGCCGAACCCGCCCGGTCCTGGGACCGTCCATTTGACGCTGCCGCGGGCCCGGAGCGCGTCCGCCGTGGTGCCGTCGATGACCCCTCGAATACCTCCTGCCACACCGCCATCCTGCACCTCAGCCGGCCCGGCCCAGGAACCGCCCACCGCCCCCCCATCCTGATCCCGAGCGGATCCGACCAGCCTTATTCGGGGTGAAGGGTCCCACGCTGTTCAAACAGGAACAGTAAGGGTCCCTTCACCCTGTATTCGTGCCGCCGCCGGGGCGGCGGCCGGCGGGGCCGCCACCACGGGGTCGTCCGCCCGTACCGGGTCGTAGTTCAGGTACCAGCCGCCGGGGGCGAGGCGGCCGAAGATCTCGGTGAACAGGCCCTGCTTGCGCTCATCCGGCAGTTCCGGATGATCTCCGGGGACTGCCAGATGGCTGCGTTCATGTCCGGCGCCGGCTGCTCCATGCGCAGCAGGCTACCTAGCCGTCCGCTCGTGTCTGAGTTGCGAGGTCCGGAGTTGTCCCGTGTATCCTGGAGTGGTAACGCGATGAGGCTCGCGTAACGCCTGCGCCTCGTTTTGGCGGCTTGGGCTAATGGCCTCTACCTGCATGGACGCTCTTGGAGCGTTGCCTACAGGTGGAGGTAATTTTGTCTGTCCCAGTGCTTGTACAGGTGCTGCAGAGCCTTGTGGTCCTGTGCCTGGCGCCGCTGTACGCGGGCGTGCTCACCCGGGCCGAGGCGGTGCTCGCGTCCCGGAGGGGCCCGAGCGTGCTGCAGCCGTACCGGGACCTGGCCAAGCTGCTCCGCAAGGGCAGCGTGACCAGCGACCAGGCATCGTGGAT
>JASHOI010000123.1 GCA_030041195.1 Streptosporangiaceae bacterium
GGCGGCGCTGGTGCAGACGGTGTTCCGTGGCCAGACGCTGCGGGGGCTGCTGCTGAACGCGTACGGGTGGTGGAAGGTGTCGCAGATCACCTACATCGCCGCGATCTGCGCGTTCGCGCTGGCGGGGCTGTCGGCGATCGGGTCGGGCGTCGCGCTGGCGCGCGGCCGCCGGCGCACCACGCCGGCCGCTGAGGCCATGATCGCCCCGGCCGGTCCCAGCACATCGCAGACCAAGGCCGCATGACCGTAAGCCGTCAGCCCGGGCCAGGCACACCACCGGCCCGGGCTGACGCATGTCCGGACCCACCTGGCAGCAGGCGGTTACGGTGGGGCGCGTGCAGGTACTGCCTTGGCACCTGACCGATTACCTAGCCAATGGCCTGAACGTGACGCTGCCGCCCGGCTCAGCGACGCGGTCGCCGCGTCAGCGGCGCGGGATCCGGCCGGGACTGGTGTGGTTCGACGCGCACGGCACCATCGCCTGGAGCGCCGGCATCCTCCTCGTCTTCACGCGGCTCGCCGTCCGCCGTTACCGGGTGGCACGACGGGCGGGCAGCGGGCAGGGTGATGGCCACGCTGCGGCCCCCGGCCGGGGTCTGGCCGCAGCGGAATGTGTCACCCATCGCCTCGGTGAGATCCCGGGCAAGCCTGAGCGCCAGGCCGCCGCCATTGCCCGCGGCAGGGCCGGCACCATGGTCAGTCAGGCGGATCGTCACGTTGCTGCCGGTGACCGCGGCGGTGAGGGCTGGCGGGGCGTCGGCCGGGCTGCGGTGCAGCGCGTCGGCCATCAGGCTGGTCAGAGTCCGGGTGAGCAGCGCCGCGTCGGCGATCACGTCCGGCAGGTCGTCATGGGTCTGCAGCGTGATGTGATGCCCGCCCGGGCCCAGGTCCTCAAGAGAGGCCGCGATGACGTCGTCCAGGTCCACCGGGCGGAGGTAGGTCTCCAGCGTTCCGGCGTGCAGCCTGCTGAGGTCGCTGACGTCGTCCACCAGCCTGGCCACCCGCTCGAGCGCCTGGCGTGCCGAGCCGACTAGGGCGGCGTTCTCCTCTGCGGTGCGGGGGGCGGGGTCGGCGAGCCGGGCAACGGCGGCCTGGGCAGCGGTCGTCAGCTCATGCGCCTTCCGGGTGGTCGCAGCGATCAATGCGGCACGCGAGCGCGGGCCGGCTGCTTGCTCGGCGGCGCGGGCGGCTTCTTCGGCCTCGCGACCATGGATGATCCCGGCCGCAATCTCGCTGGCGCAGGAGTGCACAACCCGCATGTCCTGCGCGCCAAGCGCGTGCCCGCGGGCGGCGAGGATGAACGTGTCGCTGATCAATAGCTCCACGTCGGCTCCCGGGCTTTCCGGCGCCTGCTCTCCCGCGCTGGCAACGACGAACCAGCCGCCGCTGGCATCCGGCCTGCGCTCGAGCAGGCTGATCGCTGCCAGGCCGAACATCTCGCGGATCTCCTCGAGCAGGGCGGGCGGGTCACCGCGCCCACGCAGCACGCTCGCGGCGAGCCGGGTGAGCGCCGCGGCCTCCGCGCTCGCCTGGGCGGCCCGAACCCGGCGCGAGTGCGGCGTGGCCAGCACTCCGGGGTGGCGCTGCCCGCCGGTGCGGGCACCCTCGCGGCTGACCAGGTGCACGTGGAGGTGCTCGGCGCGGCGGGCGAGCCTGGTCGGGGTGCTCTTCCCGGCGATCAGGGTGAGGAACCGGCTGCGGCGGCTCGCGCCCAGGACCATCTGCGTGGCGTCCTCGGCACGGGCGATCTGCAGCAGCGCGTCGGCCACGTCCTCGCCGGGTATCTGCCAGAAGCTTCCGCCGAGGGACGTCACCAGCTCCCGCTGTGCATCGAGGAGCTCCGTGCGGTCGGCCGTCAGCCCGTCGTCGGCGGTGACGTGCACGGCGATCAAGTCGCTGCCCGGCGTCCGGGCCGCGATCCTCGCGGCGCGCCGGATAACGGCCTGGTCCCCTTGCTCTCCGGCGATGCCGACCACGATCCGCTCCCTGGTCTCCCACGGCGCGGCGATGCCGTGCTCGGCGCGGTAGCGCTGCAGGCCCTCCTCGACCCGGTCGGCGAGCCAGAGCAGCGCCAGTTCCCGGAGCGCGGTCAGGTTCCCTGGCCGGAAGTAGTGGGTGAGCGCGGCGTCGATCCGGTCTGGAGGGTAGACGTTGCCATGCGCCATCCGCCGCCGCAGTGCCTGGGGAGTCATGTCGACGAGCTCGATCTGCTCGGCGTGGTGATCACGTCGATGCCCGCATCGAGCAGTACGTCGATGTCCTGCCATCGCTTGACGTTCCCGCAGCCAGGCACGTTGCTGTGGGCGAGTTCGTCAACGAGCGCGACCTGCGGATGGCGGGCGAGCACCGCATCGGTGTCCATCTCGGTGAAGGTCACGCCGCGGTAGCTCAGCTCGCGCCGGGGCACCACTTCCAGCCCCTCGGCCATCGTCGCTGTCAGCCGCCGGCCATGGGTCTCCAGCAGCCCCACGACCACGTCCGTCCCGCGTGCCTTCCGCCGCTGGCCCTCGGCGAGCATCGCGTAGGTCTTCCCCACGCCCGGGGCGGCGCCCAAGTACACCCGCAACATGCCCTTCGCCATGCCTGCGACGATGGCCGGCCCACTGTGCACCGGGCAGGGCCCTTCTGCCCTATTGACCTGACGGAAGTCCGGGCCCGTCGTGCGTCGCAGGTGTACCTGGGGCAATGGCCGAAGGTCCCATCGCTTGATGACGTTCAGCCGTGATCAGGCTGGTTTCGCAGCAGGACACTGACAGTGACAGGGCCTGCGGGCGGGACCCGGAGATGTTGGAGGGAATGAGCATGTCGCATGATTCATATCTCGATGCCATGCTCCGTCACCTTGGGGCTGCGTACTATGAGTCGCTGCATGGCAGGGCCAGCGCGGCCGATGTGGCGCGGGCGCGCGCCGCGATTGAGGAGCGGCTGGACGAGCAGCCTGAAGCGACCGATCCGTTCGACGGCAAGAAGCGGGGCGGAACGCCGCCGAACGTCGCCCATCACCACGGCCGCTGGCACAGCACGGTGCGCGACGTGATGACCACCGAGGTGGTGACGGTGGACCGGATCACGCCGTACAAGGAGATCGCCGGGCTGCTGGCCAAGCACAAGATCAGTGCGGTTCCGGTGCTGACGATGGGTCGACATGTGGCCGGGGTGGTGTCAGAGGCGGACCTGCTGGCGGCCGAGGACCAGGAGGCCCGGAAGGCGAAGACGGGCACGGCTGATCACCTCCCGTGGCCACGGAGCCACAGGCAGCATCCCCGGTTGAACGCCGAGCAGCTGATGACCTCGCCGCCGGTCACGATTCACCCTGACGCACCCATCCCGCGGGCGGCGTCGATCATGCACCATCACCACGTCAAGCGGCTGCCGGTGGTCGATCCTGATGGGAAGCTGCTTGGGATCGTGAGCAGGCGTGACCTGCTGACGGTGTTCCTGCGCCCGGATGCGCAGATCGCCGCCGAGGTCCGTGAGGTACTGGCTGAGATCCCGTTCGCCGATCCTGCCAGTGTGTCGGTGGCAGTGCATGAGGGAGTCGTGGTGCTCACCGGCCACCCGGCCGCGGCCGAGTTGCACGACCTGATCCCGATCGCTGTCCGGCTGATCTGGGATATCGACGGCGTGGTGAACGTGGTCGAGAAGCTGGACACCGCCGCGTCGGCCAGCAACTGACCTGGATACAGCTGCGGCGTCGGCTTGGGCGCCGTTCCGCGGCGCCATCTGGGCTAAGTTCCCATCAGGCCTCATCAGTCCCGCCATGCAAATCACCTCCTGCATCCCAGCCCAGTGCGTCCTCGCGCTGCGCAGTAGGGACTTTGGTCCGCATCGCGCAAGCCGGACCGGCCCGGGCCCGTCCTCACGGCCTCACGCAGTGGCCCTTCGGCTCATCGGCGGTGAGCGCGATCAGCCCGATAGCGGATCAGTCATCCGGGGAACGAGGATCCGGAAACGATCGGTGATCCCTGGGGGAGGATCCATGACAACAGTCAGCACAGGCAGGCAGGGCCGGATCGTCGTGGGTGTTGACGGGTCCGTGCCGTCGAAGGCGGCACTCGCATGGGCCGTCCGGCAAGCCAACCTCACCGGCGCGGTAGTGGATGCCGTCCTCGCCTGGGAGAATCCACTGACCTTCCGGACCCCATGGCCGATAGGGGCGATGACGGACTTCAAGGCTCTCGCCGAGGACAGACTCGGCGATGCCATGGCCGGTGTTGCCGATTCCGCAGGCCGGGCCGAGATCAGGCCCTACGTTATCGAAGGCAACGCCGCACAGGTGCTGCTGGACGCAGCGGCAGGGGCTGAGCTGCTGGTGGTCGGCAGCCGCGGATACGGCGGATTCGCTGAGGCCTTGCTCGGTTCGGTCGGCCAGCACTGCGTACACCATGCGACGTGCCCGGTCGTGATCATCCGTGACTCGCACGCTGGCCCAGGAGCAAGGTCTTAACTCCGTTTATTCCGTTCTGCCGGTTGCGGGAGGCGAAGCTCTCATGATCTCTGGCCGTGGCAAGGCGGCCGGAAGGGCCGGTGCCGTGGGGCATGAGCCCGGGCTTCGGGAAGGCGTGCGGGCGTTCTGCTAGCCAGCGTCGGCGGCGGGTTCGGAGCCGTTCCCGGAGACCGCCGCTGGTGCCGGCCGGTTCGGCTTGCGGCTGGCCGCTGCTGCCTCGCGGCTGAGGAAGGCACCGAGTTCCTCGATCGTGCTCATCAGCGGGGCCGGAAACACGATGGTGGTGTTCTTGTCCACGCCGATCTCGACCAGGCTTTGCAGGTTGCGCAGCTGCAGCGCGAGCGGGTGGGTCATCATCGTGTCCGATGCCTGGCCGAGCGCCGCGGCGGCCAGGGACTCGCCTTCAGCGTTGATGATCTTTGCGCGCTTTTCCCGTTCTGCCTCGGCCTGGCGGGCCATCGCCCGCTTCATGCTGTCGGGCAGCTGGATGTCTTTCAGCTCCACCAGCGTGACTTCCACGCCCCAGTCGGCGGTTGTGGCGTCGAGGATCTTGCGGATGTCGAGGTTGATCGCATCGGTCTCGGACAGGGTCTGGTCCAGCGTGTGCTGGCCGACCACCTTGCGCAGCGTGGTCTGGGCGATCTGGTTGATCGCCGCGCGGACGTTCTCGACCGCCAGCACCGACTTGACCGCGTCCACCACACGGAAGTACGCGACCGCGGAAACATCGACGCTGACGTTGTCGCGGGTGATGATGCCCTGCGACTGGATCGGCATGGTCACCACCCGCAACGACACCTTCCGCAACACGTCGACGAACGGGATGATCAGCCGCAGCCCGGGCGATCGCGTCCCCCGCAGCCGCCCGAGCCGGAACAGCACGCCCTGCTCGTACTGCCAGACCAGCCGCACCGCGAGCGCGATCGCTGCCAGCACCAGTACCGCGACAACTACCAGAACCACAATCAAGGTATTCATGTCACGCTCCGTCTCCTCCGTTGCTCAGGCTTGCAGCCGGGCGCCGCCTGCAGCGAGGGCCGAAGGTCCCGTAGTGCCGGGCCGCCAGTCAGCAACCGCCCCACATGCGGCGAGGTCACAGATCTGAGACGGGCTTCGCGGCGGCGCCCGGGTGATTGCGCTGTCGTCGGTGACGCTCACCCGCAGCACGCCGATCGGCGGCCCCGTCGTCGGAGTGATAGCCGACAGGGACCTTGGCCCATATCGGGCAAGCCGAAGCGGCCCCGGCCGAGATGGCCAAGGCCCTTCGCATGAGGGGTCATTGAGCCATGGCGGGCGCGGCTGCTACACCCGGGTCAGCAGGCCCGGGTTGCAGACAGGAGGCACGACAATGAGCCCGAAGGCCCTCACCGTCCTGGGCAGGGCGGGGCTGGCGCTGACGGTGGTCCTGGGGATCGCAGGCGGACTGCTGATCTGGGGGTCCACTTATGTGCACAACACGGTGCGCAGCCAGCTTGCCGAGCAGCAGATTTACTTTCCGCCTAAGGCTGCGTTCGCGCACCCGAAGGTGGGTACCGAGATCACCCCGAACATGATCCCGAGTGTGTCGCAGTATGCCGGGCAGCAGCTGCTGACCGGGCAGCAGGCTGAGGCGTACGCTGATCACTTCATCGCGCAGCATCTGCAGAACATGGCGCCGGGTCAGACGTATGCGACGCTGTCGGCCAAGTCGCTGGCGCAGCCGGGCAATGCCAAGCTGGCGGCGCTGGTGCAGACGGTGTTCCGTGGCCAGACGCTGCGGGGGCTGCTGCTGAACGCGTACGGGTGGTGGAAGGTGTCGCAGATCACCTACATCGCCGCGATCTGCGCGTTCGCGCTGGCGGGGCTGTCGGCGATCGGGTCGGGCGTCGCGCTGGCGCGCGGCCGCCGGCGCACCACGCCGGCCGCTGAGGCCA
>JASHOI010000124.1 GCA_030041195.1 Streptosporangiaceae bacterium
TCGAGCAGGTAGACGCCGCCCTTCTCGGCCATGTGGGTGGCCAGCCTGAGCCGCTGCCGCTCGCCGCCGGACAGCGTCGTGAGCGGCTGGCCGAGGGTGAGGTAGCCCAGCCCGACGTCGGCGAGCCGGCCGAGGATGGCGTGCGCGGCCGGCGTGTGCGCCTCGCCGTCGCCGAAGAACTCCGTGGCCTCGGCCACCGACATCGCGAGCACCTCGCTGATGTCGCGGCCGCCGAGGTGGTAGTCCAGCACCGACGCATCGAACCGCTTCCCTTCGCACTCCTCGCAGGTGGTGGCCACGCCGACCATCATCGCCAGGTCGGTGTAGATCACGCCGGCGCCGTTGCAGTTCGGGCAGGCGCCCTCGGAGTTGGCGCTGAACAGCGCCGGCTTCACGCCGTTGGCCTTCGCGAACGCGTTGCGGATCGGGTCGAGCAGCCCGGTGTACGTCGCGGGGTTGCTCCGCCGCGAGCCGCGGATCGCGCCCTGATCGACGGTCACCACACCGTCGCGGCCGGAGATCGAGCCCTGCACCAGCGAGCTCTTGCCGGCTCCGGCGACCCCGGTGACGACGACGAGCACCCCGAGCGGGATGTCAACGTCGACGTCTTGCAGGTTGTGCGCGGTCGCGCCGCGGATCTCCAGCGCGCCGGCCGGTGCCCGGACCGTCTCCTTGAGGGTGGCCCGGTCGTCGAAGTGGCGGCCGGTCAGGGTGCCGCTGTCCCGCAGCCCGGCCACGGTGCCCTCGAACACCACCTCGCCGCCCTCGGCACCGGCGCCAGGACCCAGGTCGACGACGTGGTCGGCGATCGCGATCACCTCCGGCTTGTGCTCCACGACGAGCACGGTGTTGCCCTTGTCGCGCAGCCGCAGCAGCAGGTCGTTCATCCGCTGGATGTCGTGCGGGTGCAGCCCGATGGTCGGCTCGTCGAAGACGTAGCTGACGTCGGTCAGCGACGAGCCCAGCTGCCGGATCATCTTGGTGCGCTGCGCCTCGCCCCCCGACAGCGTGGCCGACGGGCGGTCCAGGCTGAGGTACCCCAGGCCGATCTCCACGAACGAGTCGAGCGAGTGCCTGAGCGCGGCGAGCAGCGGCGCCACCGACGGCTCGTCGAGCCCGTCGACCCATCCGGCCAGGTCACTGATCTGCATCGCGCACGCCTCGGCGATGTTGGTGCCCTTGATCCGGGAGGAACGGGCCGCCTCGGTGAGCCGGGTGCCGCCGCACTCCGGGCAGGTGGTGAACGTGACCGCCCGGTCCACGAACTCCCGGATGTGCGGCTGCATCGACTCCTTGTCCTTGGACAGCATCGACTTCTGGATCCGCGGGATCAGCCCCTCGTAGGTCATGTTGATGCCCGCGATCTTCATCCGGGCCGGCTCGTGGCGCAGGAAGTCGTCTAGCTCCTTCCTGGTGTACCTGCGGATCGGCTTGTCCGGGTCGACGAAGCCCGACTCCCGGTACAGCCGGGAGTTCCAGCCGCCGCCGGTGTACCCGGGCACGGTAATCGCGCCCTCGTTGAGCGACTTGGAGTCGTCGAAGAGCTGGCTGAGGTCGATATCGGAGACCGTGCCGAGGCCTTCGCAGCGCGGGCACATCCCGCCGGTGATGCTGAAGCTGCGCCGTTCCTTCACGGTCTTCCCGCCGCGTTCGAACCGGACCGCACCCGCCCCGCTGATCGAGGCGACGTTGAACGAGAACGCCTTGGGCGAGCCGATGTGCGGCTGCCCGAGCCGGCTGAACAGGATCCGCAGCATCGCGTTGGCGTCGGTGGCGGTGCCGACCGTGGAGCGCGGGTCGGCGCCTATCCGCCGCTGGTCGACGATGATCGCGGTCGTCAGCCCCTCGAGCACGTCGACATCGGGCCGCGCCAGCGTCGGCATGAAGCCCTGCACGAACGCGCTGTAGGTCTCGTTGATCAGCCGCTGCGACTCCGCGGCGATGGTGTCGAACACCAGCGAGCTCTTGCCCGAGCCGGAGACGCCGGTGAACACCGTCAGCCGGCGCTTCGGGATCTCGACGTTGACGTCCTTGAGGTTGTTCTGGCGCGCGCCGTGCACCCGGATCAGCTCGTGGCCCGCGGCGGCGCGCTGCGTGTCCGTCCTCGTGACCGCGCTCATGGTGTCTCCATCTGTCCTTGTCTACCGTGTCCAGTCAGGAGTATGACGACGGCGGACCAGAAGACGCTTCTCGATTCCTGACCGGCCTGGTCCAGCTCGTCCGGGGAGGAGACCTGAAATGAGCGAGAGGTACGAGGGGTTCACGGACGAAGAACGAGCCGCGATGAAGGATCGCGCCGAGGAGCTCAAGTCGGGCGCCCGCCGCGGCTCGCGCGGGGCCAAGGCGGACGGGGAAAGCGAGGTGCTCGCGAAGATCGCCGAGATGCCGGAACGGGATCGGGTCATGGGCGAGCGGCTCCACGCGATCATCAGGGCCAGCGCGCCGGCCCTGTCGCCGAGGACTTGGTACGGGATGCCCGCCTATGCCAAGGATGGCCAGGTCATCTGCTTCTTCCAGAGCGCGCAGAAGTTCAAGACGAGGTACGCGACGCTCGGCTTCAGCGACAAGGCGAACCTCGACGACGGCACCATGTGGCCGACCTACTACGCCCTGGCGGAGCTGACCGCTGCCACCGAGGCGAGAATCGGCGCGCTGGTCAAGAAAGCGGTGAGCTAGCCAAGGGCCGCCAGGGCGGTGTAGACGCCGAGGCCGAGCATGATCGTCGCGGTGATCCGCTGGATCCAGGTCATCGGGATCAGCTGCAGGCTCTTGGCGCCGACGCTGACCGCGACGGCCGCGACCGCCCACAAGCCCAGCGTCGCCCCGGCGAAAACCAGCAGCGGGTCGTACCTGGCGGCCAGGTTTGCGGTGGTCAGCTGCGTGATGTCGCCCCACTCGGCGAGGAACACCACCCCGAAGCTCGCCCCGGCGACCCGCAGGAACGAGGGGGCGCGGCCACCCTGGCGGGCGGCGTCCGTGCCGTCTCGGTGCTGCGGCCTGAAGCTGGTCGCCCACAGGTAACCCGACCCGGCCAGGAACAGGCCGGCCACCACCGCGTCGACGACGTGATGCGGGAGCAAAGCCAGCAGCCGCCCGGCGGTGACGGCTATGGCCATGTGGACCGCGAACGCGGCCGCCGCCCCGGCCCACACCCAGGACGGCCGGTACCGGGTGCCCAGGACCAGCGATGCGAACATCGACTTATCCGGGAGTTCGGCCAGGAACGCGAGGACGAACGCAGTGCCGATCACTGCGACATACGGCATGAGGCCTCCGGTCGGTCAACCCGGCCGGGAAAAGGGAAGCTCCGGCCGGATCTGCTCAACAGCCGAAGGTCTCGTCCACCACGTGCCGTGGCCCGGCGGCCGGGCGCATCTGCACGCCGGTATGTCGGCCAGCCGACGAGGGACTACTCCCCTTCACTAGCAGCTTATCTGGTCTCATCCGGCACGGACAAATAACCGGGCAAGGCGGAGCCGACGGCTCCGCGGGGCGTGGCAGGCGGGCCGCGCGACCCCGGAGCTGGGGCGGGCAGAGGGACCGTAATCCCTCTGCCCAAGCCGGTTAGTCTTCTCGTGCGATGCCGCCGGTGGCCAGGCCGAGCAGGTAGCCGGCGGCGGTGACCGCGAGGATGACCAGGAACGGCCACCACCAGGTCGCCTTGACCGCGACCGCCACGGTCAGGCCGATGAACGCGGCGGTCATGGCGAGCCGCCCGGTCAGCGCCCACGACCGCGCGCTGAGCTGCTTCTGGCGCTCATCGGCCCGGGACCCGGCCAGCGCTCCCGCGTCGGCGTCTTCCCCGGCCACCAGGTAAACCCACAGCGCCCGGGTCACCGCGATGACACCGAACACGGTGGTCCACAGCGCCCAGTGCGGGCCGCCGCGGACAGCCCATGCGGCGGTGAACACCGCCCCGGCCACAATTACCCCTGCGGGCTTGCGCCAGCGGGGCCCGATGAAGCTGATCATCTGCCCGCCTCCTCATCGTCGGGGTCGAACATCTTGTCGACCGTCAGGTCGAAGAACCGGGCGATCGCGAACGCCAGCGGCAGCGACGGCAGGTACCGGCCGCTCTCGATGGAGATCACCGTCTGGCGCGACACGCCGAGTGCCGCCGCCAGGTCAGCCTGGGACAGTCCTTGCTGGGTGCGCTGCTCTCGGACCCGATTCCGCATGATGTAAAGGTACCTTTACACAGCCCCGGATGTCAAGCGACCTTTACCTGCCCGTTCCATGGTTGCTCGCCGAGCAGTGCCCGGGGCTGGCGAGGATGCGGTGCCACGCGCCGCCCCGCGGCAGGTCCCACTCCGCCGCTCTGGAAGCGAAGGTCGCTCTGCGCGCTGGTCGTCACCGAACACGCCCGCTCCCTCGGAGCTGGTCCTTGAGCCACGCGTACGCGGCGGCGCGATTGCTGTCCTCGATGTTGGTGTGATCCTCGTCGGCGGGAAAGTGGGTGATGACACGCGGTATCCGTTCTGCCAGCCAGCGCGCGTGGGCGACCGGGAGGAAATCCTTCAGCCCGTGCCACAGGGCGACGGGAGCACGGATATCGGCGAGGCCGAACCGCCACGGAAGATAGAAAGCGACGTGGTCGTCCCAGGACCCATCGTCGTCAAATGAGCCCTGGTCATCCGCGCGGAGCACGTCCCGGTGGCAGGCGGCGAGGTACTCGGCCCGCTCGCGGCTGTGTGCGGCGTCCCGTTCCGCCCGCTCACCCCATCTCTGCAGCCACCATTCCGGGGTGCCGCGCTCTGCGAGCGTGATCGCCGAATGCGCGTGAAATTCGGCTCGTGCCTGCTCCGGCTCCTCAAAGAGCTTCCGGATCGTTTCGCGCGTCCCTTCGCCGAGACCTTCGGCGAAGTCGAGCCCGGGCTCCCCGTACGGCCCGACCGAGGCGAAGACGCACACGGCAGCGATCGTGTCCGGCATCGTGGCCGCTGCGGCCAGGGCGTAGGGCCCGCCACCGGAAGACCCCCACGCCGCCGCGCGCGAGATGCCCAGCTCCGCTGTGATCGCCCGCAGATCGTCGGCACAGTCAGCGATCACCCGGCCTGGCCGGCCGGTGGACCCGCCGCAGCCGGGACGGTCGTAGCCGATGAGCCGGAAACCCAGGTCGCGGCCCTCGCGTACGGCCGGCGGGAACAGGTGCCGGCAGCCAGCCCCGTTCATCATGATGATCGGAAAGCCGGACCCAGGGCCGGGGTCTTCGACCGCGATGTCCCTGCCACCAGCCTTGATGATCACTGGATCGGGAAACACCAGGCGAATGTAACCAGGCCCGTTGTGGTCGCCAACCGATTTTCAAGCCAGCCGGGCCCGGCGGGCACGCCCGGCGCGCACGAGAATGTGCAAGGTAATCCGGAAATCGGCTGGCGCACCGGGCGAATTTTGCGTTCCCGCAGTTCGCCACGCGGGTCGTCGGGCCGTAACCAGAAAGCGCGCCGTGACGGGCGCCGTTCGCAGTGTGAGCCTCACATGCCGCGGGTAACTGGCTGTCGTGAGCCACGGCTGGCTCTGTTGGCAACCTCAAAGCAACGACTAGTACGGCAGGCGTTCCGGTGAGAACGGAAGCGCCTGGTCTCGGGGGGATTTAAGTGACAACTTCGATGGCTGAGCGGGCCACCGCTACGTCCGGGCAGATGGGGCCGGGCGCAGAGAGCTTGACGATGACGGTCGGGGAGTTTCTGCTCCGGCGGATCCGGGAGGCCGGCGTCCGGCATGCGTTTGGCGTGCCCGGCGACTTCAACCTCGAACTGCTGCAGCAGATCGAGGACACCGGCACGCTGGAGTGGATGGGGACGTGCAACGAACTGAACGCGTCTTACGCGGCGGACGGCTACGGGCGGCTGAATGGCATGGCCGCGCTGATCGTGACGCAGGCCGTGGGTGCCCTGAGCGCGATCAACGGGGTCGCCGGTTCGTACAGCGAGCACGTCCCGGTGATCTGCATCTGCGGGTCGATACCGTACCGGTCCATCGAGCGCGGCCTGGGGATGCACCACACCATGGCCGACGGAACCTGGGACCGGTTCATCAGCGCCTACGCGCAGGTCACCGTCGCGCAGGCCCGGCTGTCCCCGGACAACGCGGTCACCGAGATCGACCGGCTGATCCGCGCGGCCTGGCACGACAAGCTCCCGGTGTACATGGAGGTTCCCTCCGATATCGCTTACCTCGAGATCGAGGTTCCGGCGACGCCGCTGATGCTCGAAGAACCGCCGTCAGACCCGGAACGGCTGCGGTCGTGCGCGGCGGCGATCGCGGGCCGGCTGTCGGACGCCAAGTCACCGGCGATCCTGGTCGACCTGGACGCCGACCGGTTCGGCGTCGCGACCGAGATCATGGGGCTGGCGGAGAAGATGCAGCTTCCGGTGGCCGTCGCCGCACCGGCCAAGGCGGTGATCGACGAGACGTTCCCGTATTACGTCGGCATGTACAACGGCAAGGCAAGCCAGCCGCACGTGCGCGAGACCGTCGAGAACAGCGACTGCCTGCTCTCCATCAATTACCGGCCGATCGACCTGGACTCGGGCAGCTTCACCGCATCGCTGCCGGCCGGAATGATCCATGCCCGCGGGCACTCGGTGGACGTCGGGAATGACAACTACCAGGCGGTCACGCTCAAAGAGGTCTTGCGCGGCGTCACCGACATGGTCCCGCAAGTCACGAACCGCAACACCCGCAGCTTCATGGCTTCGGCGGCAAACGGCAATCATGCCGACGGCTCGGCGAAGCTGACTCAGGCGGCGTACTGGCAGGCCATCCAGGGCTACATCCGTTCCGGGGACGTGCTGATCGCCGAGGACGGCACGTCTTACGCCGCGCAAGGGCTGAGCCTCCCGCCGAACTGCACCTTCGTCTCGCAGGTCATCTGGGGCTCGATCGGCTACACGGTCGGGTCGCTGCTCGGCACGCTGACCGCGGCGCCGGAGCGCCGCCACCTGCTGTTCGTCGGCGACGGCTCGTTCCAGCTCACGGCGCAGGAGCTGTCAACGATGCTGCGGCACGACTACAAGCCGGTGATCTTCCTGATCAACAACGGCGGGTACACCGTGGAGCGCGGCTACCTCGGCAAGAACGCGCGTTACAACGACATCGCGACGTGGGCTTACGCGGATCTGCCCAAGCTGTTCCGGCCCGATACCACGGCGCGGTCGTTCGTGGTCAAGACCATCGCCGACCTGGAGGAGGCCCTCAGCGCGCCGAACGACAGGCTCATCTTCATCGAATCGGTCATGGATTCGCACGACTCTCCCGACCCGGTCATCTTGGGAGGCAACACCGGCGCGGAGCTCGACTACGGGCCTCGCGGCCCGCAGCACCGCGGCAACATGCAGCTGCGGCCAGCCACCTGAGCCAGCGGCTAGCCACTCCACGGCCCTCACGGATGCGCACGTGAGGGCCGTGGTGAGCGGTTGCCCGGGCGGCCGAAGCGCTTCCGGTACAGGGCATAGGCCGGCAGCCCGGAGGCTAGCGGGAGCCAGTAGGAGGCGAGCCGGTAGGCGAGCGTGGCCACGACCGCGGGACCGGAACGCACCCCCGCCAGGACGAGCAAGCTGGCGAGGCTGGCCTCGACCAGGCCGAGCCCGCCGGGGGTAACCGGGATCAGCTCGAGAATGTTGGCCGCCGCGTAAGCCAGCAGCACAAGCGACGGCTGGGGGTGGGCGCCGGTGGCCTCGAGCGCCGCCAGCAGGCAGCCGTAGTCGAGGCCTACCCGGCCGATCGTGAGCGCAACGGCCTGCAGCCGCTTGGGGTCGAGGACTCGCCTGACAGTGTCCCGGTCGGCCAGCAGCCGCTGGTCCAGGCCGGTCAGCGGCGGGCGGTGGCGGACGATACGGTTGCGCAGCCACTGCAGAGCCCGGCCGATGGCCTCCAGCGGCCAGTCCGTATGCAGCGCGACCGCGACAGCGATCGCCAGCAAAACAAAGCCCCCGGCCCCCAGCTCGGCGGCGTGCGCGAGGCCCGGGCGCACCGGGATCCCGGCCAGAATGGCCGGCAGGGCGAACAGCGGCAGCGCCAGCAGCGCGCCCACGTTCAGCAGCGATACCGCGCTGAGCCCGGCGACGGCCGTGTCGGTGTCGAAGCCCGCCGCGCCGAGCATCTCGTACTGGACCGCGGCACCCGCCGCCGCGCCGCCAGGCACACTCAGCGAGATCGCGTTCCCGCTCAGCCCCGCCGTCACGACAGAAAACCACGCCGTGGTCTGCAGGGCCAGCCGCTCCAAGCCGAAATAGCAGGTAAACGACCCAATCTCGGCAACCAGGGCCACCGCCAGCCAGACAGGGTTCAGCGTTTCCAGCCGCGGCCAGGATGCCAGTACCCGGGTCAGGCTGGGCATCACCAGGTAGATCCCCAGGCCTGCGAGCGTGAGCGCGAGACCCCGCCGCAGCAGCATCCGCCACGTCGGCACGCGCGACCGGGCCGGCCGCGCGACCGGGCCGCCTCCGTGCGGATGGTCCCGGCCGCCGCCCCTGTCGCGGCGTCTGGCCCTGGTGGAGGCTGCGCTCATGACCTGGGCCTCCTTCTGCCGCACGGCGTCGCCTGCGCCTCGCTCCGGCTGCCCGCGATCCGCGCGGCCGCGTTGAAACTCTAAGCGGAGAAGTTTCACGATCCGGTCATGTGCCTGCCATTGCCGGGACGCCACGGATCCGACCGGCGCAACGTGTCGTGATCGCAAAAGACACAGTCTTCGGTCATGAGACCGTTCTGCTCAGCGACCTCAAGTAATCTTCCACGTTGTCGTAGCTCGCTTCGAAACCATCGGTCGTGGTCATGTGGTCACGGCCAGCCTTGTCGCGGAACGTCATCCTCTGCGTCAGCCTGGTGACTCCGTCAGTTTCGTGCAGTTCGGTGGACTCGACGGCCTCCGCATCTGGCCACCCGTCGAACAGCCACGTCTCGACGGTCCGGGTCGGCGGATCGACCTCCAAGTAGGTCCCGCGGAACGAGCACTCGATTCCGTCCTTGGTCACGAAGACGATGTGGTAGTTCCCTCCTACGCGCAGGTCGATGGAGCAGACCTTCATCTCCTCCCCATAGGGAGCGAACCATTTGGTCACATGCTCCGGCTTCGTCAACACGTCGAAGACGAGGTCGATCGGGGCGTCGAACTCCCGGGTGAGGACGATCTCGAGATCGTTCGGGAACTCGATGACTGCCGACCCGTGCCGATTAGGTGTCACTGCCGCTCTCCTTGTTGTTGCAGCTCTTTGAGGTAGTCATCCAGCCGGTCCATCCGGTCATTCCATGCCTGCTCGTACTTGGCCAGCCAGTCGTGCAACGGCCTGAGGCGCGCGGGTTCCAGGCGGTACAGCCGGCGACGCCCGTCCGCCCGGCACCTGACGAGCCCCACCTCACTGAGCACCCGCAGGTGTTTGGAAACCTGAGGCTGGGACATCGAGAGCTCGTTCACGATCGCCCCGACCGCCTTCTCGCCCGCGATCAGCACGTCCAGTACTTCGCGACGGTCAGCCTCGGCAATCGCGTTGAAGACGTCCGACGTCGTGGAAGCGCGTGCCACGACCCGATCATATTCCGATATCGGCATGTGTCAAGGTCACCGGTTGTCCACCGGGGGCGGTCCGACTAGCCATCCTCCGAACCTGGCTGCGAGGATGGAGGGCGGCCGTCCCGCCGGAGGTCGTCGGGGCTGTGACTCTGGTCAGGAGGGAAGCCCCGAGCCGACGGGACCTGTCACAGATGAAGCTCAGGCGCTTTTCTCTGGGCACCGCTCTGCTGATCGCGGTTGCGGTGCTGCTGTTGCTTTTCCTGTTCGACCACGCGAATTCCGGAAGCTCTCACCGGCAGGTCCGCCCCTCCGAAATCGTCTCCCTCGTCCATCAGGGCCGGGTCAAGAGTGCGCTGATCACCGATACGAACCAGACGATCCAGATCACGACGAAGAGCGGCAAGCAGCTCGAGGCGTCGTGGGTTTCCGGCGAGCAATTGCAGTTCCAGAATGCGCTGCAGGCACAACTTGACAAGGGCCACCTGCCGGGCGGGTACAACGTCAACGGCCCCAAGAGCAGCGTTCTGCTCGACGTGCTACCGGTCGCGCTTATCTTCCTGGTGATCTTCCTGCTGTTCTTCTGGCGTATTGACTTCCCGACCCGGATCAAGCGGTGGCGGGCCTTTGCCGATCAAGCGCGGCAACTGGCAAAGCGCCGGGAACAGCAGGCATAACCGGATCTGGCAAATCCTGGAACGCTACACTGACCGCGTGGAGGACCCGTCACGGCGGCCGCCTGACCCGCGCGCCGCCCGGGTGTTCTTCTTCGCCGGCATCAGCTCTCGGCGATGACCGGCAGGCGGGGCGGGCTGTTGCGGCAGCGGAACTTCCGCCTGTTCTGGACCGGGGAGAGCATCAGCGAGCTCGGCAATTCCGTCACCATCGTCGTCATTCCGCTGGTCGCCATCGACACCCTGCACACCAGCACGTTCATCGTCACGCTCCTGACCGCGATGGTCTGGATGCCCTGGGTCATCATCGGCATTCCCGCCGGAGCGTGGGTCGACCGGCTGCCACCCAGGCGCGTCATGCTGGTCAGTGATGCGATCTCGGTGGCCGTGTACGCGAGCGTCCCTGTCGCGGCCTGGTGCGGGGTGCTGACCGTCGCGCAACTCATCGCGGTCACGCTGATCGCCGGCGCGGCGGCAGTGTTCTTCAACAGCGCCTACCAGGTCCTGCTCCCGGGGGTAGTCGACGAGGCGGACCTTACCGAGGGGAACGCCAAGCTGCTCGGCAGCCGCGAGGTCGCCCAGATCGGCGGGCCAGGGCTCGGCGGGCTGCTCGCCCAGGCGGCCAGCCCCGTGACCGGGCTGCTGGCCGACGCGGTGAGCTTCGCGGTCTCGTTCTGCTGCCTGACCGCCATGCAGCCGCCGCGGGATCGGCGGTCTGGTGGCCCCGCCGCCGGGGGCGTGCTCGACGGTCTTCGCTTCGCCTGGCGAGATCCCTACCTGCGCGCGATGACGGCGTTCTCGTCGCTCGGCAACCTGGCACTCACCGGTGTCGACGCCCTCCTCGTCGTCTTCCTGGTCCGTACCATCGGGCTGTCGTCGGCAGCGGCCGGCCTCGTCATGGCCAGCCTCGGCGTTGGCGGCGTCCTCGGCGCGCTTGCCGCCCGCCCGCTGGGGCGACGGCTCGGCACAGCGCGGGCCATGCTCATCGCCGTCCCGGCCGGCAATTGCCTCGCGCTGCTGCTCCCGCTCGCGGACAAGGGACCGCGGCTCGCGTTCGCCAGCGCAGCGATGGTGTGCGGCGGCGGCGTGATCGTCATCGGGAACGTGATCGTCGACAGCTTCATGCAGACTTACGTCTCGCCGGACATACTGGGCCGCGTCACGTCGGCGACCTGGGCCGCCGGGTTCGCGATGATGCCCGTCGGCGCGCTGCTCGCCGGCGTCCTCGCCACCGCGCTGGGGGTCAGGGCTGCGCTATGGCTACTCACTGCCCTGATCGCCGCGTCCGGCCTCACGCTCCTGCTGTCTCCGATGCGGCACCTGCGTGACCTGCCGCGGCGCCCGGGCGAGGATAGCGTTCCGGCCATGCATCTAGAGGTTTAGTTTGCACGCAGCGGTACGTTGTGCCGATGGCAGTGTTCGCATTGTGGAGCGCACCACGAACACGATCGACGGCGTTCTTTCGGTCGATGATTGAGCGCGGCGACATGACCGTGCTCCACGAGCCATTCTGCAAACTAAGGGACTTTGGCGAGGCTGACGCCGGACCGCGAAGCTTCGATTCGCCTCTGTCGCTCCTTGACTGGCTGCGTGATGAGACGCATGGCATGCGGGTGTTCTTGAAGGACCACCCCCCGACCACCTACCTCCGGGAGGTGCTCGCCGACCGGCGCTTCCTCGCTGAGACCCGGCATGCCTTCCTCATCCGCCGTCCCGAGGAGATCGCGGCGTCCAGCTACGCGCTGCACCCCGGCATGAACATCACCGCGATCGGCCTGGAGAGGTTGTGCGAGGTGCAGGACGCTGTCCGCGATGCCGGCGGGGACGCTTCGGTTGTCATCGACTCTGATGACCTCGTGGCACGACCTGCGGCGACGATGGCGGCCTACTGCGCGGCGGTCGGCCTGCCGTTCATTCCTCAGGCGCTGACCTGGGAACCCGGTGAACGGCCTGAGTGGCGCCGGTACGCACGCTGGCACGTGGACGCCAGCGCCAGCTCCGGTTTCGAGCGGCACGAGCACGTGTACCTGCACACCGTCGAGAACTCCGCTGACCTGGCCCGGTTCGCCGCCCACCACAGGCCGTTCTATGAGCGGCTCTACGCACAGCGGCTGGACGTCACGCCGTGGGAGCACGCGGAGAGTTCCTAGCCTGTCGGCGCTTCAGAGAGTGTTCCCGTCGGGCCGAGTAGTGACCTGAGGATCTCTTCGATCGCGTCGAAGCTAGCGCCCGGACCGTCGGAGCTGGTCAGTTCGCCCGCTTCCGGACCGCTGGCGGGATAGTGGTCACGGCCAGCTTTGTCGCGGAACGCGAGCCTCATCGTGACCGTCGTCACTCCGTCAGTTTCATGCAGTTGCCAGGTCTCAACCGCCTCCGCATCCGGCCAGCCGCCGAACAGCCATGTCTCCGCGGTCCGGGTCGGCGGATCGACCTCCAGGTAGGTCCCGCGGAACGAGCACTCGGTTCCGTCCTCGGTCACGAAGCAGTAGTGGTAGTTCCCTCCGACGCGCAGGTCGATGGTGCACTCCGTCATCTGGTCCGGGGGTGTAGCGCCCCATTTGCTCACATGCTCGGGCTTGGTCAGCACGTCGAAGACGAGAGCGATCGGAGCGTCGAACTCTCGGGTGATGAGGACGTCGAGCTCGTTCGGGAACTCGATGCGTGCCGGTCCATGCCTACTAGGTGTCACTGCCGCTCTCCTTGTTGCCGTAGTCGGGGTTTCAGCGTCGGCTATCTGCCCGGCGGAGCATCGCGTCGGTTTCGGGGTCGGGGATGAACTCCCGGACCTCTTGCGCGCAGCGGCAGGCGCTAGCGGTCTTGGCAGCCCACTTCAGCGCCTCAGCGCGTGAGGCCACGTCGACGACACAGAATCCGCCGACGGCCTCCGGGTACGGGCCATCGGTGACCGTCCCGTCGGTGGCCACGATGCTCGCCTTCTGGGTTTCCAGTCCGCCGCCGAAAACCCACACGCCCGCGTTGACAGCCTCCTGAACCACCTCGTGCGAGGCCTTGGCCACGGCGGGCCCGTCCTCGTCTGGGATGTGGTCCATCGCGTGGGCATCGAACAAGATCAGGTACCGCGTCATCCCATGACTCCCTGGTCCCGGCGGCCTACTCCATCAGCCTGTTAACTCGAACGACTCGCTCCGAATCGGTGACCTATTACGAGGTAGACGATGGGAGTTGCGGTCACTCATCGCCCTCGCCGCGCAGAAACCTGGCGAGATTCCCGGGCGCGGTCAGGTCAGCCACGCCTGCCGGATAAAGAGGCGGGCGAGCTGCCCCCGGTGCCCGCCAGATCACGCGAGCCCTGCCACGATCATCCGCAATGCCCTGCTCAGGTACCTCATAGGCAGCCTCATCGGCGAAAGCGGCAGTGAAGATGAACACAATCTCGTGCTGGGTGGCGCCGCCCCACTGAAAAATGTTCTCCAGTACGCCCGCCAGCCGCACTCCGGTGATGGCCTGCCCGATCTCCTCCTGCAACTCGCGGTGCACCGTGTCCAGCGCATACTCGCCGAACTCGACATGGCCGCCGAGCGGCCGGTGAAACAGCTCGCCCGACGGGTCGGCGTCCTCAGACACCAGCAGCGCGCCGTCGCGTGGCCGCCGGATCACCACCATGGCCTTGACGACCTGGCCTCTGGGTCCCATCCGGCTGTCGTATCACACCACGCCGTGGCTGTGCGGCAGCGATGACATCGGGGCCATCGAACTGCCAGGCACCCAGTACGCGCCGCCCGCGGGCGGTGCCGAACTCGGCCCGACCGGAGCTTGCCTGCGTGATCACCAGCGGCGCCTTTGACCTGGCGCGCTCGGAGGGACTCGAACCCCCAACCTTCTGATCCGTAGAGATCTGCGGCCATGTCCGCTATCGGCGAATACACCCTTGACCTGCTGGATTGCTGCTCATCTATGCGCTACGGCACGCGCCGTTGGGCGCTGCTGTAAGGCCGAAATAAGGCCA
>JASHOI010000009.1 GCA_030041195.1 Streptosporangiaceae bacterium
CTTTGGCGGCGCCGACTTCTCCTGGCTGGTCGGATTCGTGGTCGCGGGCGTCCTCTACTACCTGATCACGCCGCGCCAGCCGGGGACGGCCCGGATCGCCAGCGGCGCCTCCGGCGTGGCCGCCGCCGACTGAGCGTACGTGGTGAAGGGACCCACGCTGCTGCTGTAGGAACAGCGAGGGTCCCACCACCTCGTTCACGGGCGTGGCTAGGCCAGATCGTGGTCGAGCGCGTACCGGATCGCGGCGGCGCGGTCCGCCGACCCGGTCTTGGCGAAGATCCGGTTGATGTGGCTCTTGACCGTGTGCGCGCTGAGGTAGAGTTCCGCGGCGATTTCGGGGTTGGTCCTGCCCTTGGCGATCAGGCACAGGATCTCGCCCTCGCGCTGCGTCAGCCCGTCGGGCAACTGCCGCAGGGACGCTTTCCCCGGTCCCGACGCCGCGGCGAGCAGCGCCGCCTGGACCGCCGGGTCGAGCACGGTAAGGCCGGCGGCGGCGCTGCGCAGCGCCTGGGCGATGTCGGCCCGGGTCGCGTCCTTGGTGAGGTAGCTGCGCGCACCGGCCTGCAGGGCAGCCAGGATCGACGCGTCGTCGGCGAACGTGGTGAGGACCACGACCGCCACGTCCGGATGCTGCTCGGTGAGCAGGCGGGTGGCCTCGATGCCGTCGAGCACCGGCATGTGCAGGTCAAGCAGGATCGCGTCAGGACGGGTGTGTGCGACGAGCTGCAGGGCCTGCTCACCGTTGGCCGCGGACCCGACCACCTCGATGTCGGGCAGCAGGTCGAGCAGCACCACGAGCCCCTCCCGCACGCTGGCCTGGTCATCGGCGACCACGATGCGCAACGATGCAGGTGCCGCCGGGGCCGGATGGGCGGTCACTGCGGAACCTCCGCCACCACGACCCAGTCGCCCCCGGCCCGGCCGGCGCTCAGCGTCCCGTCGAGGAGCAGCAGCCGCTCGCGCAGCCCGGCCAGACCGTAGCGGGCGTTCACGGTGGCGAGCCTGGCCTCGCGGCCGTGGCCGTTCTCGGCGAGGTGGTTGACCACCTTGAGGCTGGTGCTGGCCTGCGCGTAGTCCAGGCGGATCTGGATGGGTTCATGCGGGGCGTGCTTGGCCGTGTTGACGAGTGCCTCCTGCGCGGTCCTGGTGATCGCCAGCCCGGCATCGGGCGGCAGCGGCCGCGGCGCGCCGGTGACCTCGAAGGTCACCCTGGCGCCGTGACGAAGCTGGTGGGCCGCGCCGAGCTCGGCCAGCCCTTCGGGCAGCGGCAGGGTCTCGCCGCGCAGGGCGTGCACGGCCCGGCGGGTCTCGTTCAGCCCGTCGCTGGCCATCCGCCGGGCCTGGTCCAGGAGCTCGACCGCGCGGGCCTCGTCATGCTGGTCGGTGAGCACGGCCCGGGCGGCCTGGATGTTCAGCGCCAGCGCGCCGAGCGAGTGCGCGAGCACGTCGTGGATCTCTCGCGCGATCCTGGCCCGCTCGCCCAGCATCGCCACCGTCGCCTGCTCCTCCCGCAACTGCTCCGCCTTGGCCAGCAGCACCGCCGACTGCTCGGCTCGTTTCCGGTGATCGCGCCGGGTCAGGCCGAGCAGCAGCCCGCCGAGCAGGGTAGCCGGAGGCGTGAGTTCCCAGAAGCTCAGGCCCCCGCTCAGCGCGAGCGATTCATACCCGAGCGTGCCCAGACCGACCACGACCCACCCGACTGCCAGGCTGTCGGCGCTGCCCGCCGATATCGCGGCGATGAGGCCCAGGCCGAGGAAGTTCCCGCCCGTCGCGGTCGCCGCCGCCGCGCCGCTCACCAGCGCGATGGCCCCGAGGATCCAGGGCACCCAGGCCGATCGGAGCTTCGGCGCGAACTCCATTGCCGCCCACGCGGCCATCAGCAGGGCGGAAATGATGTACGCCGCGACCTGCAGGGTGATCTGAGCGCCGCGGTGCGGGGTGTGCGGCGGCCAGCTTGACGTGAACGTGATCAGGCCGACGGCCGCGAGTATCACGGCCCGCGCCGACAGGTTCGCGGCCCGCAGCAGGTCGGCCCGCGCCGTGAGGTTCGCGACTCGCTGCATGAGCGCATTATCGCTGGCTGGCGCCGGATCGGCATCGGCTCGTGAGCCGATCCCTGGTATGAGATTGCGTCAGCGTCTGCTACCAGCCTCATACCGGGACGCGCGATATCGGCCCGCCAGCCGGGCCAGCCCGGGACGCGGCTACCCTTTGGCCGAGGAGGCAACATGGGTGATCTCGGTCGCTGGGTTGTGGTCGGCCTCGACAACGGCGGAACGACGAACAACGCCACCGTGCTCGACTGCGAGGACCGATTCCTTGTGGACCGGATGGTCGAGACGCCCAGCTACGTTCGGGAGGGCCCGGAAAAGGCGATCGAGGCCCTGGCCCGGTCGTTCGAGCAGGTTCTCGAGCTGACCGGGACGCCGCGCGAGATCGTGCGCGCGGTCGGCCTTGACACGCCGGGCCCGGTCAGCGCGGACGGCGTGATCTCGTCGCGCGGGGCGACGAACTTCGGCAACCCGGACTGGCGTGGCTTCGACGTCCGCGGCGCGCTGGAGCGGGCCCTGGACGTCCGGGTGCTGTACAACAACGACGCCAACGCGGCGGCGCTCTACGCGCACCACGTGTACTTCGGTGCCGGGGGCGAGGCGGACCGGCGCTCCTCGGTGTCCGCGATCATCGGCACCGGCCTCGGCGGCGGCGTGATCGAGCACGGGCAGGTGGTGCAGGGAGCGGCAGGCATGGCCGGCGAGCTCGGGCACGTCTGGATCCCGATGGAGGGGCTGCTCGGTCCCGGGCAGCCGGTCCCGGTGTGCAACTGCGGGCTGTCCGGCGACGCCGAGAGCATTGCGTCGCTGACCGGGATCGAGAAGAACCTGCTCCCGTACTGGCTGTCCCGGTTCCCCGAGCACGAGCTCACCGGGATCAGCCCGGCTGGCACCGCGGCGAAGCTGGTCCGCGGGTACGGCGAGGCCGGCGATGCTCTCGCGCTGGAGATCTTCACGCAGCAGGCCATGGCCGTGGGCCGCCTGTTCACGATCGCGGCCAACTTCACCGACCCGGACGTCTATTTCGTCGGGGGCGGTGTGGTCGAGGCCGCGCCGCAGTTCCGCGACTGGTTCCTTGACCGGGTGCGCGAGCACACGATCCTGCGCGCGGAGCAGGAGCGGGCCGCGTGCATCGCGCTGGTTCCCGACCTGGACATGGCCGGGGCGCGGGGTTCGGCGATCGCGGCCAGCGCGGCCGTCCGCTGAGAGCCGCCCGGCTCCGCGCGAAGCGCCGAGATGAGCGCCATGGACACCACGACCGCTGCCACCGAGGTGAGGCGGCCAGTAGCCGCGACGCGCCTGGACCGCGCCGAGATTCTTTTCGCCCTCGCCGCGTTCGCGGCGCTGTGCGCGGCGGCGCTCAGCTTCGCGCCCCGCCTGGTTGAACCGGACGATCACGCGTACCAAGCCTCGATCGTCGGCATCACCCAGGGTCACTGGCTGACCCTGTCAACGGCCCAGGCCGACGCGTTAGGCCGGCAGCTAGGCAGCCCCGGCGGGGGAGTGGCGTCGGTTCAGCGGGTGCCGAAACAGTCGTCAGGAAAGCCGGTGCCGTCGCCCCAGGGAGGGAACGCGCCTCCCGGCCGGGCGGGCGGCGGCGGTACGCAGCCAGGGGCGGCCCCGGTTGCGCAGTGGGTGCAGCTCGCCGACGGGCGGTGGATCAGCGAGAAGGATCCTGGCTACCCGTTCCTGGCCGCGCCGTTCCAGGCGCTGGGCATCATCCGGCTGGCGCCGCTGTTTTACGGCGCGCTCGGCTGCCTGGGCCTGTTCGTCGGCGCCCGCCGCTGGCTGGGCCGGTTCGGCGGCGGTGCGGCCGTCGGCCTGTACTGCACGTCGGGCGCGGCGCTGCTGTTCGCCTGGCGGGACTACATGCCGACGTTCACCGACGCTTCGCTGATCGCGGCCGGCACCGGCGCGCTGCTGTGGGCGGTCCTGGCCGCCGAGGCGAGCACGCGGTGGCGCATCGCGGCGGGCCTGGCCGGGTTCGTGGCGCTGGAGGCGGCGGCGTTCACCCGCTACACCGACATCGTGGTGCTCGGCTGCGCCGCCGTAGCGGTAACGGTGGCCTGGCGGCTGCGGAAGGTGCCGGCTGCGGCGCTGGCCTGGTGGCTAGGCTCGGCCGCCGTGTTCGTCGCCGGCGTGGCGGCCTTCGACGACCTGGTCTACGGCGGTCCGCTGAAGACCGGGTACCCGCCCGGCGAGATCCAGTTCAGCCTCGGCGCGGTCGGGCCGAACCTGCGGTACATGCCCGCGCACTTGCTCGAAGCGATGCCGATGCTGGTGCTCGCGGTGGCGGCCGTCGCGTGGATGATCGCGCGGTGGGCACGGCTGCGCCGGGCCTCTGCCGGCCCGGCCGCTGGTGCCCGCCGCGACCTCGCGGTTGGCCTCGCGCTGGCCGCCTCATGGGTCAGCATCTGGGGGCTGTACGCCGCCTACACCTGGACCGCCAACGGCTTCGTCACCACGCTGCAGTCCGCCCGGTTCTACGTTCCGGCACTGGGCGCGATCGCGCTGCTCGGCGCCTGGCTGCTGGTGCGCGTGCCGCGCCGGTCCTCGCTGGCCGCGGCGACGTCGGTGGCCGTCGTGGCCGCCATGTTCGGGCTGGGCGTGTGGTCGTTCGGCGACATGCGGGTCAACCAGGGCCCGGGGAAGGTCGTGCACGGCGCGGGGCCGCCCGTACCGCGCGCGTCGGCTCCGTCCGCTATGACCGGCCCGGTGGCGTAGCGTTCAGGCCAGTAAATCCGTCGAGCCTGGCCAGCACGTTGAGCATCACCTCGTCGGCACCGCCGCCGATGGCGATCAGCCTGCTGTCGCGGTAGAACCGCGCGGTCCAGGTCTCCTCCATGTACCCGATGCCGCCATGGAATTGCAGGCAGGTGTCGGCGATCTCGCGGGACAGCCGGCCGACCGCGAGCTTGGCGATGGTGGCGAACCGGGTGGTGTCCTCACCGCGCAGGTAGGCCTCGGCGCAGGCGTAGTTGTAGTGCCGGACGAGGTCGAGCTGGGCCGAGAGCTCGGCGAGCCGGTAGCCGATGTGGTCGTTGGCCAGCAGCGGCCTGCCGAAGACCTGCCGCTGCGCCAGGTAGTCTCTGGTCCGCTCCAGCGCCTTCTGCAAGGAGCCCACCTGCAGGTACGCGGCGATCATCCGCTCCTGCTGGAACTGCTCCATCTGCTGCTGGAAGCCGCGGCCGATCTCGCCGATCGTGTGGCTGACCGGCACCCGCACGTCGGTGAACGAGAGCTCGGCGGTGTCCGACGACCAGTTGCCGAGCTTGTGCAGGGTGCGGGACACCCGGAAGCCGGGCCGGTCGGTCTCCACCACGATCTGCGACATGCCCCGGTAGCCGCCCTCGCCCGAGGTCCTGGCCAGCAGGCAGATCCAGTCCGCCTGCGCCCCGTTGGTGATGTACAGCTTGCTGCCGTTGATCACCCATTCGTCGCCGTCGCGCTCCGCCCGGGTGCGCAGCCCGGCGACGTCGGAGCCCGCGTCGGGTTCGGTCACCGCGATCGAGCAGACCATCTCGCCGCTGATCGCCGGGGCCAGGAAGCGCTGCTTCAGCTCGTGGCTGCCGTACCGGTGCAGCGACGGCGTGGCCATCGCCATCTGCACGGCGATGCCCATCGGCACCCCGCCGCAGTCGATCCGGCCGAGTTCTTCGCCCGCGACCACGGTGAACGAGTGGTCGGCTCCCTCGCCGCCGTACGCCGGGTCGTACTCCAGGCCGAGCAGCCCGATCTTGGCCAGGACCGGGAACAGCTCGTGCGCCGGGAAGCGGCCCGCTTCCTCCCACTCGTCGACGTGCGGGTTGATCTCGCGCTCGACGAGATCGCGCACGCTCGCGCGCAGCGCCTCGTGCTCGGCCGTGAACTGCATCGCCCCGTCCTCTCCTAACCCTTACTCCGGCCAGCCAACCACGCCCGCCCCGGCCCCGGCCACCCCGCCCACCCGCCTCTGCTCGCCTCCGCCCTGCTCCGCCTGCTCCCGCCGCCCGGTGCGCCCCCGCCGTCGCGGTTTCAATGTGGTGAAGGGACCCATGCTGTTGCTGTATAAACAGCGTGGGTCCCACCACACTGTCGCTCCGCCCGGGCAGCCCCCGCGGCCCCGCCGAGCCGGGCTGCGAATAGTGGCAGAACATCCTATTTGTTCTGGTTTAAAGATGCGTTCGGACGGCCTTGGCGCATTTCTGTAACCGTGGCTTGCGTCCGTTTTCAGCCGCGTCGGTCAGCGCAGGATCTCGATCAGCAGCACCCAGGCGTTGATCAAGCCGAAGATGATCGCTGCCAACACGGCGGGCACGAGCCAGTACAAGCCGCCCCCGCCCTCGGCGAGCAGCGTCGCGCCGGCGACAACCAAGGAACCGCAACTCACGATCGGCGGGAGGATCCGGGAGAACAGCCGGGTCGCCTTGGTCTCCTCCTTGGTCATCGGCACCCGAGCGTCGGTCACCACCATAAACGTCCCGGTGCCGAGCCCGATCGCCAGCAGTTCACCGCCCAGCACGGCCCTTGGCTGCCCGGGAACGATCAGCAGCAGCGAGGTGACCAGGGGCAGCGCGAACAGGATCAGCGTCTGCGCGGCGCGGTGCGGCAGACTCGGGAACTGCAGAATGCGTTCCAGGTTGATCGATATCGCCACGACCAGCAGCCCGGCGAGGGCGGCCGCTGCCCCAGCCGTGGCGACGCCGAAATCGTTCCAGTGCTCTGCCGCGTAGGCGACACCCATCGCGCTTCCTCTCAAGTGGTCAGGTCGGCGCGGATCAGGCCGTAGATGACTCCATCCCGCCACGCGCCATCCCGCCAGCCGCAGCCGCGCACCACACCCTCCCTGGTGAATCCGGCCTTCTCCAGGGCCCGCTGCTCAGCCACGTTGCCGGTCTCGGTGCGGGCCTCGACCCGGTTCACCGGCGTGTGCGCGAACAGGTACCGGGCCAGCAGCCGGTGTGCCTCGGTCCCGTGACCGCGGCCGCGGGCCCGCGGCAGGATCGCTATGCCGATCTCCCAGTAGTAGGCGGCCGGCGTGCACGGCTGGGGCCGCCAGTTCACGAAGCCGAGCGTCTCCTCTCCGGTGACGGCCATCAGCACCCCGCCGTCCGGGCCGATCATCTCGTCCGCCGCCCAGCGCCGCCGCCACAACCCGGGATCGAACCAGCCAAACTGCGCGAACTCGCCCGCGGTCTCCGGGTCCCAGGTCAGCCCCTCCAGCACTGGCAGGTCTTCCTCGCGCGTCGGCCGCAGTGCCACACGATCGCCCATACCGGAATCATGCACGACCGGGACGGAGCTAATTCGGTTGCCGCGGCCGCCGGGCGCGTGACACGCTCGGGCGGACCAGACGGTACCGGTGCTGCCGGTCGAGCGGAAGGGAGGCCCGAGATGGCCGTTTTCGTGGCGCGGCTCATGCCGCCTTCCCTGACCACCGCTCGACAGAGGAGCACCCCCAGTGCCCGACTTTGCGTTCGACCGCCGCGCCAAGAGGCGTTTTCGACCTGACGGCGACGACGACGAGGAATACGCCTTCGCCGAGGACGACGAACCAGTTTTTGCCAAGCGGAATCGGCACCGCCGCAGGCTGCCCACCTTGGATGCCTTTGATGCCGCAGACGGCCTGACCGAGGGCGATCGCTGGTCCACCTGGGATCAGCCGTCAGCCAGCGAGCGCGGGCCTCGCCCCTACCCTGACTGGCTGGTTACCGAGTTGGGGGCGGTGGACACCGAGCTCGGGATCCTGAAGACCGGCAAGGAGGCCGACGTTTTCCTGGTCCGGCGCGGCGTGCCGGGAACCGGCCGGTCCTGCCTGCTGGCTGCGAAACGATACCGCGCGGCCGAGCACAAGATGTTCCATCGCGACGGCGCGTACCTGGAAGGCCGGAGGGCGCGGGAGTCCCGGACCGCCCGGGCCATGGCCGGCCGCACGACGGCCGGGCGGGCGATGATCGCCACGCAGTGGGCCGGCGCCGAGTTCGCCGCGCTGTGCCAGCTGCACGCGGCCGGCGCTCCCGTGCCCTACCCGGTGCAGGTGATCGGCACCGAGGTGCTGATCGAGTTCATCGGCGAGCCCGACGGCACGGCCGCTCCCCGGCTGGCCGAGACCCGGCCGCAGGGCAGTGAACTGGCGGACCTGTGGGGCCAGCTGGTGCAGGGGCTGGTCATGCTGGCCCGTCTGGGCTTGGCCCACGGCGACATGTCCCCCTACAACGTGCTGGTCCACCGTGGTCGCCTGGTGATGATCGACCTCCCGCAGGTGGTCGACGTGATCGCCAACCCGGGCGGCCCCGGGTTCCTTGACCGGGACGCGGCCAACGTGGCCAGGTGGTTCGCGGCACGCGGCCTGGCCGGAGCCGCAATCGGCCCGGGGGACCTGGCCGCGCTGTTGCGCCGGGAGGCGCGGATCGGCTGAAGGCAGGGGACGATCAGAGCCGGCCGGCCGAGTTGACCGCCGAGAGGAGGAAGTCCACGAGCTGCTCGGCGTAACGCGTCGCGTCCGCCTGCAGCGCGTCGCGCCGGTCCTTTGGTGTGCTCTGAACGTGCGTGGTCGCGCCCCCGACGAGGGTGTCGAGCAGCAAGGTGATCGAGGTGTCCTTGGGGATCTCGCCGCGCGCGATGCCGCGGCGGACGATGCCGCGGGCGGCCAGGACCTGGGACGTGCGCAGCGCGATGAGCCGGTCGGCGAGGCCGGGGATCAGGTCGCCCTCCAGGTTGAGACGCATCGCGGCGCGCCCGGCGTCTCCCAGGTACAGGTCAAGGATCTGCCGGGCCAGCCGGATCAGGTCTTCGCGCAGCGAGCCGGTGTCGACCTCGTCGATGATGCCCACCCGCAGCCGCAGCGCCTCGACCAGCAGGGCTTCCTTGGTGTGCCACCGGAGGTAGATGGAGGCCTTGCCGACGCTGGCTCGCTTGGCGACGGCCTCCACGCTGAAGCCCGCCCAGCCCGCCTCGCCGAACAGCGTGATCGCGGCGTCCGCTACCCGGCGGTCGACGTCGGGGTCGCGGGGGCGGCCAGCCTGCGCCGGGCTGATCGTCACGCCTGCCACCTCCTGTCGCCGTCACCGCCATCATCCCGGCGGCCCCCGGCCGGGTCAGCCCGGTATGAAGATTTGTACCATGGGTAGTAAATCGGCTACTAATTGTGACTAGGTTCGGGCGGCAGACGCATTCGGCGGGGGATGTGATCGCTTGCGAATCATTATTTTTCATGGCTACCTCCTGCGCGGCACGGGAAGCAACGTCTACAACGCGGAGCTCGCCCGGTCGCTGGTTGACCTCGGCCACGAGGTGCACCTTTTCTGCCAGGAGCGAGATGCCGCCGGCTACGAGTTCGTCGACGCGGTCGGGCGATGGCGGGACGGGCGGCTCGAGGTCGAGCGCCTGCGCGAGCCCGTTCGGTGCACCGTGTACCTGCCGGACATCGGCCGCATCCTGCCGGTCTACGTGGCGGATCACTACGCCGGGTTTGACGCCCGCCCGTTCCCGCTGCTGACCGACGATGAGATCGAACGGTACATCTCGGCGAACGCCGAGGCGATCCGCGACGTCGCCGCCGCGGTGCGCCCCGACGTCGCGCTGGCCAACCACCTGATCATGGGCCCGGTGATCATGGCGAGGGCGCTCGGGGGCACGATCCCATACGCGGTCAAGATCCACGGCTCGGCGCTGGAATACACGGTGCGGCCGCATGCTGAGCGCTTCGGCCGCTACGCCAGGGAGGGCCTGGAAAGCGCCGCCGGAGTGCTGGTCGGCTCGCGGCACACGGCCGAGAGCCTGTGGGAGGTCGTCGGCCTGCCCGGACTTCCGCGCCGTACGAGGCTTCTCCCGCCCGGTGTGGATGTTCACATGTTCCGGCCGCGGGCGCCGGAGGAGGCCAAGGCGAGGCTGGGCGCGCTCGCCGCGCGGCTGGAGGCCGACCCGCCCGCCTGGGGTGGCGCCGCCGATGCCGCCGAGGCGCTCAGGGCCGCCGATCCGACCAGCGACCGCGTGGTCAGCTACGTGGGGAAGCTCATCGTGTCCAAGGGCGTGGACCTGCTGATCGCGGCCTGGCCGCTGGTCGTGGACGCGGTACCCGACGCGCGCCTCATGATCGCCGGGTTCGGTGAGTACCGGGATGCGCTGGTGCTGCTGGCCAGCGCCCTGGGCGACGGGGACCTGGCCACCGCACGCGTGATCGCCAGCCGCGGGCGAGAACTCGAGGGCGGGCAGCCGGGCGAGCTGCGCTACCTGGCCGCGTTCCTCGACACCCTCGACGGCGCTGATCGGGAGCGGTACCTGCAGGCCGCCCCGGCCGCGATGCGCCGGGTGCACTTCGTCGGCCGCATCGAGCACGCCGACGTGTCCGAGCTGATGGGCGCGTCCGAGGCTCTGGTGGTACCGAGCACGTTCCCCGAGGCGTTCGGCATGGTCCTGGCCGAGGCAGCGTGCTGCGGATCGGTGCCGTTGTCGGCGGCGCACTCCGGGCTAGCCGAGGTGACCGCGGTGCTGGAGCCAGCGGTCAGCGAGAACCTGCGCCCGCTGCTGTCTTTCGAGCTAGGCTCCGACGTCGTGCGCCAGATCGCCGGGAACCTTGCCTGGTGGCTGACGTTCGCATCGGACACGCCGGATGCCTGGGCGCAGGCCACGGCCTCCCTTGGCGAAGTGGCGCGGACCGGGTTCGGCTGGCCGGACGTGGCCGACGGGGTCGCGGCTGCTGCCCAGGGGCGGCTCAGTGACCTGCCGCCTGTGCCGGCGCGCTGAGCTGCGGGAGACTGGAGCCTTATGGACGAGAATCGGGCACGATCATTGCTGCAGGCCGAGCGGGCCGAGGTGCAGAGCCTGCTGGCCGGCTCGGAGGAGGCCGGGCAGGAAGACCGGGAGGCCGAGGACGAGGAGGGCGGGGTCGACTCCGTCGACCCGGCGACCGAGCTGACCGCCGAGGGCATGGACGATGCGATCACGGAGAGCATGCGCGACCGGCTGGCGGCCATCGACCGCGCGCTGAAGCGGCTCGACGATGGCACTTACGGGCGTTCGGTCCGCAGCGGCGTCGCTATCCCTGACGAGCGGCTCGAGGCCGACCCGGCGGCCGAGCTCACGGTCGAGGAGGCTCGGCAGGAGGAGCGGGCGGCGGAACATGAGCAGGCGCGGGAGGCGGGGGAGTAGCGGCCGCGCTGGCCCCGGCCGCGACGGCCACGGCGGCGAGCACAATGGCTCCGGCGCGGACGCCAACGGCGGCCAGGACAGCTCCGGCCAGCGGCAGGCCGATGGTGTCGGCAGCGGACTGAATGGTCGCGGCCACGCCCATGACCCGGCCGTGCGCGCGAACCGGAGCCAGGCGCTGCAGCGAGGTGACCGCGACCGTGGCGAAGACCGCGCCGGCGACGCCCCACGCGAAAGCCCCGGCATAGGCAACCGGAACCCAGGGTGTCCCCGCGAATACGCACGCGGCCAGGCCGTAGCCGACGGCGCTCGCGGCGAGCGCCGCGCCGCCGATGCGATCCCTCAGCCGCGGCAGGACCAGGCTGGCCAGGATGCCCCCGATCCCCGCTGCCGCCTCGAACAAGGCGAACTGCGAGGGTGGGCGGTGCAGCACCTGGCGGGCGTATAGCGGCTCGACCACAAGGAAGGCGCCCGAAGTGAGCGCGACGCCGGCGCTGACGCGCGCGACCAGCCGCAGCCCGCGGTCACGGGCGACGCTGGCAAGGCCTTCGGCGAGTTCCCGCCCCCAGCCCGCCACGCCTCCACCGGTGAGGTCGCGGCCCGGCTCCTGGCGGAGCTGCAGCGGCGCCACGACCATCGCGCCGATCAGGTAGGTGACCGCATCGACCAGGAATGCGGCCCCGAATCCGGACAGGGCAAGCGCGGCACTGGCCGCCAGCGGCCCGATGACTTGCCCCGTAGTTGCGGCCCCGCCCAGCAGCGAGTTGGCGGCGAGCAGGTCGCCGGGAGCGACGATTCGCGGCGGGAGCGCGGCGGCGGCTGGCCCGGTCAGCGCCCTTGTGGTCCCATAGGCCACGGCGAGGCCGTCGAGCTCGGCCAGGGACCCGGCGGCCAGGGCGAGGCCGAGGGCGGCGCCCGCAGCGGCCAGATACCCGGCGACGAGCGCCCGCTTGGGGCCCAGTCGGTCGACGTACACGCCGAGTACCGGGCTGAGCACGGCAGATGGTGCCGCCCAGCACACGATCGTGACCGACACCGCGCCGGGGCTCGCATCGAAGCGGTAGGCGGCGAACCCCCACAGCACGATCGCCGATGCCCAGCTGCCGATCGAGTTCACCGCCTCGCCGGCGAGCAGGAACGCGAAGCGGCGGTCGCTAAAAGACGGAAGGACCGGCCGCGATGCCGGGAACCGGTCCCGGCGCGGCCGTGGCAGGGACGCGGGCAAGGCTTGCCTCCACACGGAGCGACGGCCAGGGACACATGGCCGCAGTGGCCCAGGCCCCGCGCGAAGGTTTCAGCGCTGAGAGGTCAGCGGGAATCGGGGGCGGGCGGCGCGGCGGGCAGAACCGAAGGTCAACATCACGGCGTCTCCCTTCCGCGAGCCGCACTGAGTGGCGCCGAGCCTACCTCGTTTCGCCGGGCGGTGGGGTGGCGGTGCTGGGGGAGGCGGGTCCGGGCGATGGGGTGGCGGTGCCGGGCGAGGCGGGCCCGGGCGGTGGGGTGGCGCTGCCGGGCGAGGCGAGCCCGTGCTGGTAGGCGTAGGTGACGGCCTGGGCCCGGTCGCGCGCGTCGATCTTGGCGAACATGTGGTTGATGTGTGACTTGACCGTGCCCTCGCTGACCACGAGGCGGTCGGCGATCTCGGTGTTGGACAGGCCCTCCGCGATCAGGGCCAGCACCTCGGCCTCCCGGGGCGTCAGCCCAGCGGGGAGCCGCGGCGAGTGGCTCGGCGCCGGCGGGGCCGCGGTGATCGCGTCGATCAGGTGATGTTGCACGGCGGGGTCGATGATCGCGTGGTTGTCGGCGACCTGCTCCAGCGCCTCGCGGATCTGCGCCCCGCCCGCGTGCTTGGTCAGATAGCCGCGAGCCCCGGCCCGCAGCGCGTCGAGCACGGACCGGTCGTCGGCGTACGTGGTGAGCACGACCACCTTGATCTCCGGCTCGCGTTCCCGCAGCAGGCGGGTGGCCTCGACGCCGTCGCAGCGGGGCATCCGAAGGTCCATCAGCACGATGTCGGGGTGCAGGCTGGCCGCGAGGTCGACGGCTTCGAGCCCGTCCCCGGCCGAGCCAACGACTTCGATGCCGGGCAGCAGCCCGAGCACCATCTCCAGCCCCTCGCGGACGACGCGCTGATCGTCGGCGATGAGCACGCGGATCGGCTGGCTCACCCTGCGTCCTCTGGCGCGTGCACCGGAAGCCGCAGTTCGACGCGGAACCCGCTGCCGGTGGCCGCGGCGGTGAGGGTACCGCCGAGCAGTTCGGCCCGCTCGCGCATGCCGGTGAGGCCGTATCCGCCGCCGTGGCCTGCCGGATCGGGACGGCTGCCGTTTGCCGCGAAGTCCTCGACCGTGAGACGGGTGCTGGCCGGATCGTAAGCCAGCGACACCGCGACCCGCTCGGGGCTGGCGTGCTTGGTGATGTTGGTGAGGGCTTCCTGGGCCACGCGGTATACCGCCAGCCGGGCCTCCGAACCCAGCGCGTGAGCCTCGCCGGACACCGTGTACCGGCATGGGACGCCGCTGTCCTGCTGGAACTGGGCTGCCAGCGCGGGAAGCCGGTCCGGCCCTGGCAACTCGTCTCCCCTGAGCATCCCGATGGCCCGCCCGGCTTCGTCGAGGCCGGTCTGGGCCAGGTGGTGAGCGCGCTCGATGGCCGCTGGCAGCCGGGGGTCGCCGGCGTTCTCGGCGGCGAGCATGCGGGTGCCCTCGAGCTGCAGCATGAGCCCGGACAGCGAGTGGGCGAGCACGTCGTGCATCTCCCGCGCCAGCCGGTGCCGCTCGGCCAGCCCGGCCGCCCGCGCCTCGGCGGCCCGGGTTCGCTCCAGCTCGGCCAGCAGCCCTTCGGCCTGCTCGTTGGCCTCCCGCAGCCGGCGCGCGAGCAGCGACATGCCGAAGAATCCCACGACCGCGATCGAGCCGAGCAGCCCGGAGAGCCCGGTGCCGATGTGACTGGTTCCGGTGACTATCGCGAGGAACACCGCGCCCGCGGCGTACAGCGGGATCTCGAACCGCCGCGGCACCAGCCGGGAGAGCAGGATCACCCCGGTGAAGATGCCGATGATCGCCACGCCGGCGGGCTGCAGCCATATCAGCGCGGCCGACCCGGCCAGCAGCACGAGCAGCGACGCGACGTGCAACCGGCCGGGACGGTCCCTGGTGGCCAGCGCGCTCAGCCCGGCGGCGGCGAACACGGCCAGGGCGGCTGAGATGGCGAGCCCGCGGCCGCTCAGCCCGGGACCTGGATGGGTACGGAACGCGGCCAGCGTCACCAGGATCAGCACCGCCGGCCCGATGAAACGCAGCCGCCGCAGCAACGCTTCCTGCCGCGCTCGCGCTTGGCGCAGCCCCGCGAGCGACGGGGTGGTCGCCGGGTCCGGGCTCACGAAAGGAATGTACGACCCCGCAGCGCCTGGCCACATCGCCCGGTGGTTAGAGCCCAGGCTCTAACCCAGGATGGAGACGCCTCTGGCCAGAGATGGCCCGCCGGGGCCCGGGGAAGTTCTAACCCCGCGCCGATGAGAACCCGGGTCCGTTCCGCGCACTCTTTGAGCGCCTGTTCGACGACCCAATGGAGAGCGTGATGCTACTTCTCTTCGGCCGATTCAAGGAGCCGGCCAGGCTCGGCCTCGGCATAGTGATCGTGATCATCGGAATCGTTGTCCACGAGCTGATACTCACGCTGGTTGGCGCGGTGCTCACCGTGTGGGGCCTCTACACGGTTATCGGCGCGCTGCGCAGCCGCGGCCGGGGCGGGGATCGCGGCGACCGCGGCGACCGCGACGATGGCGGCCACGGCGGGGAGGCCGGCGACCGATGACGGCCGTCGAGGTCAGCCGCCTGACGAAACGGTTCGGTGATCTGGCCGCGGTCGACGACGTGAGCTTCGAGGTGCCCGACGGCCAGCTGCTCGCCGTGCTCGGCCCGAACGGCGCCGGCAAGACCACCACGCTGGAGATCCTGGAAGGCTTCATGGCCCCGAGCGGCGGCACCGTCCGGGTGCTTGGCGCTGACCCGCACCGGGCCGGCCGGACCTGGCGGGCCAGGATCGGGCTGGTGCTGCAGTCGACGAGCCTCGACGCCTCGCTCACGGTCCGCGGCACGCTCAGCGTGTTCGCGCAGCTGTATCCCCACCCGCGGTCCGTCGACGAGGTGCTCGAGCTCGTCGACCTGGCCGACGAGGCGGGCACCAAGGTCGGGGTGCTGTCCGGCGGCCAGCGCCGCCGGGTCGACGTTGGCATCGGCGTCATCGGGCGGCCGGACATCCTGTTCCTCGACGAGCCGACCACCGGGCTCGACCCCGAGGCCCGCCGCCGGGCCTGGGCCGGCGTGCAGAACCTGACGGCGGCCGGCACCACTGTCGTGCTCACCACCCACTACATCGAGGAAGCGGACCAGCTCGCCGACCGCGTGATCGTGCTCTCCGGCGGGCGCATCGTCACCGACACCACCCCGGCCGAGCTGCGGAGCCGGGGCGGGCTGACCACGATCCGGTACCGGCTGACCGACCGGGCGCTGGCGGCCGGCCTGCCCGAATCGCTCGCCCGGCATCTCGACGCCGACAGCCGCTCCCTGGTCATCCGCAGCCCGGACGTCACCGCCGCGCTGCGCGACCTGGTGGCCTGGGCCGACCGGCACCACCTCAACCTCGCCGGGCTCGAGGTCGGCCCGCCCAGCCTCGAAGAGGCGTACCTGGCGGCCACCGGCGAGCCGCTGCACCCGGAAAGGAATCCCCGATGACCCAGCCGGCTGCCCCCGGCACAGCCCCCGCCTCCGGCGCCAGCCGCGCCGCGCAGGCGCCGCCCCGGCTCCCGAGCGTGGGCCTGCTGCTCATCGGGCAGATCCGCTACCAGCTCAGCCTGCTGCTGGCCACCCCCAACGCGTTGTTCATCGGCATCGGGCTGCCGGTGCTCCTGCTGATCTTGTTCCACCCCCAGCGCGGCAGCTTCCCCGCGGCCAGCGTGGCCGGCGTGGCCATCTTCGGCCTCACCGTGACCGCCTGGAACACCCACGGGATCCGGCTGATCCAGGCCAGGGAGGCCGGCGTGCTCAAGCGGTGGCGGGCCACGCCGCTGCCGCGGTGGTGCTACTTCCTCGGCCGGATCGTGACCACGGCCCTGTTCTCGACCGCGGCCGGGGCGGTCACCATAGCCGTCGGCGTGCTCTTCTATCACGCGCACGCGACCGCCACGGCGGCGGGCGCGATGCTCATCGCCATGATCCTCGGCGCGCTCGCCTGGGCCGCGGCGGCGACCGCACTGACCGGCCTCATCCCCACGGCCGAGTCGGCGAACCCGATCTTCATGATCATCTACTTCCCGGTGGTGTTCATCTCCGGCGCGCTCGGCGCGACCAGCGTCCTGCCGCACTGGCTGACCACGCTGGCCAGCTACCTGCCCGCCGAGCCGATGGTCGGCGCGCTGACCAACTCGCTGCGGCACGGCGCGGGCGCGCCGTTCCTGCCCGGCCGCGACGTCGCCGTGCTGGTGGCCTGGGTCGTGGCCGGCCTGGTCGCCGCGGTCATCCTGTTCCGCTGGGAGCCGCACCGCCCGGCGGCGAAGCGGCCGGCCAGGGCCAGGGCATGACCCGTAAAGTCGGAGCGTGGGCACAACGGTCGTGAACCTGAAGGGTCATCGCGACGACCCGGAGTTCGCCGACGTCGTCTACGTGGGGCGGGCCGCCTACCGGGGCGGCTGGCGGCTGCCCGCCTCCCCGCTGGCCAACCCGTTCCGGCCGGGCCGGGATGGCAGCCGCGAGGAAATCGTGGCCGCCTACCGTGCGTACCTGCTCGGCCGGCCTGACCTGCTGGCCCTGCTCCCGGACCTGCGAGGGCGCAGGCTCGGCTGCTGGTGCGCGCCGCTGCCGTGCCACGCGGAGGTGATCGCCGAGCTCGCCGACGCCAGAGCTTGACGAGCCCGGGCGCGCGGGTGCTACGTTCCGGCGCATGGCAGGCAAGATCGCGATCGTCACGGGCGGCGGCACCGGAATCGGGCGCGCGGCCGCCCTGGCCCTCGGGCGGAACGGGTACTCGGTGGTGATCGCGGGCCGGCGACCCGGCCCGCTCGAGCAGACAGCGGCCGACGGTGCCGCCGAGGGATCGCTGCTGCTGGCCATGGTCGCCGACGTCACCAACCCGGCGGACGTGCAGCAGCTGTTTGACCTGGCGCTGCAGGAGTTCGGCCGGGTGGATGTGCTGTTCAACAACGCGGGCCGGTCGTCGCCGCCGGTGCCCATCGAGGACCTGTCCTTCGAGGACTGGCAGTCGGTGGTCGCGGTGAACCTGACCGGCATGTTCCTGTGCACCCAGGCCGCGTTCCGGGTGATGAAGGACCAGGATCCGCGCGGCGGCCGGATCATCAACAACGGCTCGATCTCGGCGTACGTGCCGCGGCCGCACTCGGTGGCTTACACCGCGACCAAGCACGCGGTCACCGGGCTGACCCGGTCCACGTCCCTGGACGGGCGGGCCTACGACATCGCCTGCGGGCAGATCGATATCGGCAACGCGGTCACCGAGCTGTCCGGCCAGCTCGCGGTCGGGGCCCTGCAGCCGGACGGCAGCACCCGTGCCGAGCCGATGATCGACGCGGCGCTGGTCGGCGACGCGGTTGTGCAGATGGCCAACCTGCCGCTAGGGGCGAACGTCCAGTTCATGACGCTGATGGCGACGAAGATGCCGTTCATCGGCCGCGGCTAGCCGGGGCCGAGGCTGCCGGAGTGCCCGGCTCAGAGCCGCGACCCTGGTCAGTCCTCGCGGGTCAGCATGAACACCGGAAACTGCCGCGTGGTCTTGGCCTGGGCCGCGCCGAGGTCGGGGGACCCGGCGACCGGCTTTGGCCATTCGGCGACCAGGTTCGGCCACAGCTCGGCGCGCGCTGTGGCGCCGAGTTCCTCGGCCAGAACCGGGAACGTCTCGGCGCCCACCTCGACGATGACCCTGGGGTTGGCCTTGAGGTTGTAGTACCAGTTCGGGTTGGTGGGCGAGCCCCCGTTGGCGGCCCAGATCGCGAACCGGCCGCCTGGCTGAGGCGAGCACGCCACCGGGGTGACCCGCTCGGCTCCGGACTTGGCGCCGATGTGGTGGAGGAGGATCAGCGTGGTGCCGGTCCACATCCCGCCGACGCGTCCCTGGTTCGCCCGGAACTCCTTGATGATCTCGCTGTTGTAGTCGCTGCCCTCGCCGGCAGCCCGGTTCGCCATGATCGCCTCCGGCCAGTGTCACTGGTTGCCGTATTCATCGTGGCGGTGGATCCACAGCTGGAACCCGTCGCCTTCGTCCCGGCCCTTCGGTGCCCGGTCGAGTATCGCGTAGTAACCCATCAGGAACTCGACCCCGCGGGACCCGGCCGAATAGGTCTGGTAGACGGCCCCGTCGTCGAGAACGAAGACGCTGAAACCGAAATTCTCGGTCAGGTAGCCGACGACGTCGGTGCCGCTCTCTGCGGCGTTGCGGGCGGCGATCGGCGGCAGCTGCTCGAGCATTGGCGCGGCCCACTCGCGCGTCTGCTCCTGGCTGCTGGAGAAACCAAGATCGATGTTGAACTCGCTGCTGGCCGACGACACCCAGGGGAAGCTCCAGCCCATCCGCCGCTTGAACGCCTGCAAGGTCTCCAGCGGGGCCTGTGAGACGAACAGCATGGTCACATCGCGGGCGTTCAGGTGCGGAAGGACCCCGTTGACGCTGTCGGCGATCGACGAGCAGGTCGGGCAGCCGGCCGCGTAGCTTGGGCCGAACATGAAGTGGTAGACGAGCAGCTGACCGCGGCCGTCGAACAGATCGGCCAGCGTGCGCGCGCCGTCGTCGGTGTTGAAGCGGTACTCCTTCTCGACCCGGACCCACGGCAGCTCGCGCCGCAGCCGGGCCAGTTCGTCGCCCAGCCGGGTGTGCTCCTTCTCGCGGGCGAGCAGCTCGTCGCGGGCAGCTGCCCAGTCTTCCCGTGTCGCAATCTTGTGACTGGTCATTGCCTTGTTTCTCCTTACGGCGGCATCAGCCCCGGAACCGACGAGGGATGAACGACGATCAGAACCCCGAATGCGACGATCGCGAGCGCGAGCGGCACGTCGAGCGCGGCCCTGGGGGGCAGCAGCTTCTGCCCGGTGACAACGACGGCGATCACGGCCATCCAGCCGACGCTCATCACGCCGAGCACCACCAGCATCGCCATCAGCCCGGCACTGGAGCCCACGCAGCACAGCCCGAACCCGAAACCCGATCCGGCGCTCTCGGCGCAGCGGCGGCGGAACCGGCGCTTCAACGACGTGATCTCGTAGACACCCGCGGCGATCACGACCAGGCCGGCCGCGAGAGTTCCGTGCGGCCGGTACAACGCGTAGACGACAACACCCGTCAGCGCCCAGACGGCCAGGTAGGACCCGGCGAACAGCGGCACGGTGCGGACGCTGCCGCGGCGAGCGCGCCTGAGCACCGCCGGGAGCGTGCCCGGCAGCATCATCGCCGCCATCATCCACACCCACAAGGCGACGAAGAACGCGAACGGCCCGAGCCGGGTCGCCACCCCCATGTCCATCCCGGTCATCTGCCGGACCGAGACAAACCAGCACACGGCGGCGAGCCCCAGCGTCGCCAGCAACGCCGCCGCCGTCGCGGCTGTCCTACCGCTCGTCATCGCGCCGGTAAGTGGTGATCACGCCCTTAGGGCGCTAGTTCGCGACTCGCGCTGCCAGTCGACGCGGTGTTCAGGCGCGTAGCTGCACCAGGTGCCGGTGCGCACCGAGGCCTGCAGGTGCCGGCCGAGTTCCGGATGCACGCCGGCGACCCGCGCGATGGCGTGACGAATCCGGTAGGTCACCGCCTTGCGCATCCGCTCGGTCGGCGACCCGGCCACCCGGGGCCGGGCGCCCAGCCCGGTCGCGGCGGACAGCTCGGCGAGCAGCGCCTCTCGTTCCCGGCTCAGCTCTTCCGCTTCGGCAGCGCCGGCGCCCGCGGAGTCGAGCTCGGCATCGATCCGGCGCAACCGCTCCCGGTAGGCCCGGAGCGCACGCCGGTCAGCGACCGTCCCCGCGTCGGACCCCGGCAGCCCGGCGGCGCAGGCCAGCTCGCTGACGTGGGTTTGTTCGCCGGGGCGGGCCAGCAGCACCGCCAGGTCGCGCAGCCCCTTGCTGTCCGGCAGCCGGACCGTCCGGCCGGCGTAGCGCAGCGTCCACACCTGTCCGTCGAGGCGGAACACCGCCGTGCCGTCCGCCGCCGCGCCGCCGCCCGCCCATTCCCGCGTCCGCGCGGCCAGGGCCGCGCCCGCCGCCGCGTCCAGCTCGCCGGCCCGGGCGAAATGCGCGCCGGCCTCGCCGGCCCGGCCCAGGTAGCGGGCCAGCAGCCCGAGGTGCGCGGCCACCGAGCCACAGCTTCCGGCCAGGATCCCTGCCACGGCGCACTGCCCCGCGTACGGCTGAAGCGACCGGTAGGCGGCCTCGGCCGCGGGACGGTGGCCGGCCAGCACGGCCGCGAGACCGACCTGCACGTGCTTGGGCAGCCAATCACCGTCGCGGGCCACCGTCCCGGCCACCACCCGATCCAGGTCGGCGCGCACCTCGGCGAGCTGGCCGAGGCGGCCATTGAGCAACGCGCGTGCGCCGACGCCCGCCTGCGGGTCGTCCGGGAGCAGGCCCTCTATCTCGGCGAAGGCGTCGGCCATCTCGTCGGCCCGGCCCTCGATGTCCAGCCGCATGAACCGCTGCACCAGCCCGAGCAGCCGTGCGTTGACGCTGCCCGCCCGTCCGGCCAGATCGGCGAGCTGACGGGCCTGTTCGTCGGCGAGGGCCAGATCGCCGCGCATCAGCGCCCGGGCTCCCCGCCACAGGGGCACATACCAGGTCAGCCTGGGCTGGGCCAGGTGCTCGGCCAGCCGGGCGTAGGACGAGATCTCGGCGTCCACCGCCGACCACTCCCCGGCTTCGGCCAGCGCGACCACCAGCAGCCGCCGTCCGAGCAGCTCGCCCGTCCGGTTCCCGCTGGCCCGGGCCAGCTCGATGATCTCCGCCGCCGCCGCGCGCCGCTCGGCGACGTGGTCCGGGCCCGAGATCGCGTCGCAGCGCGCGGCCAGCGCGGCGGCCAGCACCGCGGGATCACCCAGCCGCCGGGCCATCGCGACGGCCTCGATCGACAGCGCCTCCCGCCGCTCCGGCGCGGCCCCGGTGAACGCCAGCGCCAGCGAAAGCCGCCCAAGCAGCGCGGCCCGGGCCGCCCGGTCGCCGTCCGGCTGCGCCTCCAGCGCCTCCGTGAGCACGGCCACCCGGTCCGGGTCGCGCAGGTCGACCTCGAAGCCGCCCTGTCCGCCAGCTATCCCCAGTGCGGCGGCGGCCAGCAGCTGCGCTTGGCCGGTGCGGCGTGCCAGCTCGGTGGCTTCGGCGTACGCCGCGCGAGCGCGGTCCGGGTTTCCGGCGGCCAGGGCCGCCTCGCCCAGCGCGCAGAGCAGCTCGCCGCGGTCGCTGTCGGGGCCGGCAAAGGGCAGCGCGGCGGACAGCAGCCGCACCGCATCCTCGTA
>JASHOI010000125.1 GCA_030041195.1 Streptosporangiaceae bacterium
CACCGCCCTCGGCGGCACCCTCAAGCTGATCGCCGACTTCGGCGACGAGCAACTCAAGATCGCCTGACCAGGCGACCCCCACAGCGACCGGACCCCGGATCACCAAAACCGCCCGGCGGCTGGCCATCACAAGCCCGCCATCACCTGCGCCGCGACCAGATGCCACCCGGGCCTGGCAAGGCGGCCCAGCACAATCCAGCGATAAAGCCCCAGCCCTCCCCGGACAAACACGCATCGTCACCACAGCGACCTCGGCGAATATGGCACAGAACGCCGAATACGCGCTGCTGGCTCGGCTGATGCCCCGTGTGGCGACAGCGCGCAGATCAGCCTTTCTGGCGTGCATTCACCCACGGTATGAGCGGCCATTAGACCGGGGGTGGGGCCGGCGGTCACCTGGCTGGTGGGGTTGATCGGGTAAGGGTCGCTGGCCGCGTGCTGCCGTGATGTTCTGTTTCGGCCTCGCCGCGGTCTCGGTTCTCCGCCGACCAGCAGGGCGGTCGAAAAGCCTGCGGTACCCCGGGGTGAGCTTTTAGCTCTCTTCCGCGGTTTCCCTGGACGAGAACGGAGTGTCCTCGGACAGGTACTCACGGATGTCGGCGCGCTGACGCTGGATGCGGAATCTCGCCAGCGCCGCCATCGTCGACCGCCTCACCTTCGGCGGCAACATCATCGAGACCGGCACCGACTCCTACCGCCTGGCGCAAACCCGAGCCAGAGCCGGGCACGCCGCCAGCTGACGCCCGCATCCGGTGCGCTCTGCCGCCAGGCGGATTCACGGGTGAGTTCCGGCCCTGTCTCGGTTCCGGCCTTACCTGCCGCGACGGCCGGCTGCACGCGGCAGCCGACCCGTCCCCGCCGTGGCCGTGCGGTGGGCCGGCCGTGGTTCTGCCCGGCAATCTCCAGCGGGCTGAAACCGGATCAAGCTAAGCAGCTGGCGCAGAATCCCGGGACCACGCTGGCGCACTTTCCGATGGGGCGGGCTGTCCAGCTGGTCCGCGGAGTACTGAGAGCAATCAGGTGGCGTCGACGCTTGCGGTGAAGTCGAGAAGAGCCTTCGCCAGCTCGTCGGGGGCCTCCATGGCGGCGTAGTGGCCCACACCGTCGAGTGACACGGAGCTGACTTCACCCGGCGCGGCCTGAGACATGGTGCCGGCCGTGAAGGGGCCTCCGCCCGCGCCTACCGCAAGCACGGGCACTGTCAGCCCGGGCGTCTTGGCCAGAGCCCTGATGTCGGGGCCCTCCCGCAGCATCGACTGGTAAAGGCCGGCCGCTCCGCGCCAGCCGCCGGGGCGCGAGTAGGTGCGAGCGAACTCGTCGATGTCGGCGTCGGTGATCGCTCCCGGGGTCGCGCTCATCGCCGGGAACGCGAACTGCCCCAGGAACTCGCGCTCGCGCCCGGCGAGCAGCATCTCCGGGATGCCGGGCGCGGCGAGGACGCCGATGTGCCAGGTGCCGCCGTGGGTGACGTCGGCCAGCATCTCCAGGCCGAACCCGGGCAGGCCCATCTCGATGGCGGTGAGGCTGAGCACGTCCTGCGGATGCGTGACCGCGAGGCGGAAGACCGTCGCCCCGCTGATGTCCTGCCCTGTGAGATGGACCGGGCCGACGCCGAGCTGCCTGATGAGGAGGTGCAGGTCCTCGGCTGACGTCGTGCTGTCGTACTCGCCCGGCTCGTTGCCGGAGTCACCGAAGCCGCGCAGGTCGACGGCGAAGACCCGGTGGCTGGCCGCGAGCAGCGGAATGAGCTTCCGGAAGGCCCACCAGGTCTCGGGAAACCCGTGGACCAGCAGGACCGCAGATCCGCTGGCTCCCGCCGCGACGTAGTGCAGCCTGGTCCCGTTGACCTCCGCATAGTGGTGCGTGATCCCCGGCAGCTCGGGACCAGCTGGCGTGACGCTCATCTCTTCTCCTTGCTTGGACAACCTGGATGTCATTGACTCTAGGCAACCTGGTTGTCACTGTCCAGTCGCTGCCGTAGCCTTCTGCCATGTCCCGCTCTGGCGCCGACCTCGCCCTGCTCCTGCTCGGAGGCTTCCGCTCACTGGTGGACTCCGCGACAGCCGAGCTAGCCCGCCGCGGCTACGAGGATGTGCGTCCCGTCCATGACTTCGCGATGCGGGCCATCGCCGCCGGCGCCGGCAACGCCTCAGAACTCGGCCGCCGCCTGTCCGTCTCCAAGCAGGCAGCGGCGAAAACCATCACGGTCCTGCAGGAGCGCGGATACGTGACGCGCGACACAGACCCCCGCCATGCCCGCCGCATGCTCCTTCAGGTCACCCCGCTCGGCTTCGAGGTGCTGCGCCAAGGTGAAGCGATCTTCGATGAGCTGCGCGATCAATGGGAGCGGCAGATCGGTCCCGCCCAGCTCGAGAACCTTGAGACCCACCTGACGGAGCTGGTCGGCACGCCGCCCGTGCGCTTGGACACCCCCGGCTGGATGTCGCGAGACCTCGGCGAGCCGATCTAGCTGAACTGGCCCGCCCGGCTGCAGCGGCCTTGGACGATCAAGGGGGAGAGGAGCAGCCGCGCGAGCTGCTGGCCCCGGTCAGCAACTAGCGTTGGCGCGCCGGACACGGTGCTACAGAACGACCCGATCTTGACGGGCATCACCGGCCGAATCTCGGATCGCCCGGCCGCAACCAACGGCGGCTCAGCGCGCGACTATCAAGTGACCTCCGCGCCAGTAGCAATCCCACCACGGCCGAGCAGGCAGGCGGCCAGT
>JASHOI010000010.1 GCA_030041195.1 Streptosporangiaceae bacterium
GACAGCGGGAACACGATCCCGGCACCCAGCCCCATCGCCGCGCGCGCCGCGATCAGCTCCGCCGCGGAGACCGACAGCGCGCACCACAGCGACGCCCCCAGAAACACCGCCAGCCCGGCCAGCAGCGTCCGCTTGCGGCCGAGGCGGTCCCCGATGATTCCGGCCGCCAGCATGACCCCGGCGAACACGAGCGCGTAGGCGTCGACGAGCCACTGCAGGTCGCCGGTGCCCGCGTGCAGCGCCGCCGAGATCGCCGGCAGCGCGACGTTCAAGATCGTCTGGTCCAGGCCGACGACGACCACCGACAGGCACGTCGCACCCAGCATCCACCATCGCCTCGCCGGCATCGGGACCTCCAGAATGTTATCGACTAATATATTAGTCAGTAACATATCTGCCCGAGGCCCGTCGTGCAAGCCAGCGAGGTCAGCTGTCCAGGGTCTTGAGCTGCCGTCGCATCACCTTGCCGGTCGAGGTCTTCGGCAGGTCGGGCACGAACCGGACGGAGCGGGGCAGCTTGTAGGCGGCCAGGTGCGGCCGGCAGTGGTCGATGATCTCGGCTTCGGTCGCCGTGGCGCCGGGACGGAGCACCACGTAGGCGCGGGCCAGCTCGCCGCGGGTCTCGTCGGGCACCGAGCCGACCGCGACCATCGCCACCGCGGGATGGGAGGCGGCCACGCGCTCGATCTCTGCCGGGTAGACGTTGAACCCGCCGGTGATGATCAGGTCTTTCTTGCGGTCGACGATGAAGTAGTGGCCCTCGTCGTCCCGGGTGGCGATGTCACCGGTGTGCATCCAGCCGTCCGGCTCGATCGTGTCGCGCGTCGCCTCCGGGTTGCCGTAATACCCGAGCATCACCAGCGGCCCGCGGATCATGAGTTCGCCCGGCTCGCCGTCGGCGACCGTGACCGTCGCATCGTGGAACGCGGCCACCCGGGCCTCCGCCCCGGGCAGCGCGAACCCGATCGAGCCGTGCACGTTGGGCATGTAGCTGCAGTTGCTGGTGCCCGCGCCGCCCAGTTCGGTCATTCCCCACAGCTCCAGCAGCGGCGCGCCGGAGCGGCGCTCCCACTCGGCCATCTTCGCCGCCGGCATCGTCTGGCCGCCGACCGCGCAGATCCGCAGCGAGGACAGGTCGGCCCGGGGCAGGGACGGGTCGGCGAGCATCATCGCGTACATGGTCGGCACGCCGTCGAACACCGTCACCCGGTGCCGGGCGATCTCGGCCAGAGCCGTGGCGGGATCGAAGCGCTCCATCATCACCAGCGTGGCGCCGGCCATGAAGGTGCCGTTCATCACGATGTTGCCGTAGACGTGGGGCAGCGGCAGAGCGTTCAGCATCACGTCCCGGCCGGTCCGCGTCTGCACCGCGAACAGCGCCGCCGTGTTGAGGAACACCGCCCGGTGCGACTGCATCGCGCCCTTCGGGTGCCCGGTGGTACCGGACGTGTAGCCGATCGTCGACAGGTCCGCCGGAGCCGGCCGGGGCACCTGCGGTGCTTCCGCGGGGCTGCGCACCAGGTCATCGAAGAACGCTGCGCCGTCCACCCGGTCGAAGCTGATCACCCGGCGCAACGTCGGCACCGACCGGGTCAGCCCCAGCATCACCTCGGCGTGCTCCCCGGCGGTGAAGATCGCCGCCGCGCCGCAGTCGTTGAGGACGAACGCCACTTCCTCCGGGGTGAGCATCACGTTGACCGGATTGACCACCGCCCCGGCCCGCAACGCGCCGTGATAGGCGACCACCCACTCCCACCGGTTCGGCGAGTACAGCGAGACCCGGTCGCCGGGCCGCACGCCAAGCTCGTGCAGGCCGCCGGCCACCCGGCCGCACATGTCATCGAGCGCCTGGTAGGTGATGGTCCGCCCGCCAGCGATCAGGGCAGCCCTGGGCCCGAACCGCTCCGCCGCACGCGCCACGATCATGCCGAGGTCCGCCTGGATGGGGCCGATCTCCGCGCCAATCGCGTCTACGGATGCTCCAGCCATGATCTCCCCCTTGGACAAGACAGGCGGCAGCACCGAGCCGGTCGCCGTCACCAAGCCGGATCCTGCACGGCCATGTAGCAACCCCGCGGCCCACCTTGTCAATAGGCCCCTGCGTCCTGACCGCAGCCGGGGTGCAGCCGTTATGGTGAAAACCGAGGCACCCGCACGTGACGCGGGCCAGGCACGAATACACCCAGGATCGAAACGTGCGCATCGGCATACTCGGCCCGCTGGAGGTGCGGGACGCAGGCGGGCGGCCGCTGCCGGTCGGCGGAGCCCGGCTGCGCAGCCTGCTGATCCGGCTGGCCATCGGCGACGGCCACGCGGTGCCCGTTGACCGGCTCGCCGAAGACTTGTGGCCGGACGGCGGACCGGCCGACGCCCCGAACGCCGTCCAGGCGCTGGTCTCCCGGCTGCGCGCCGCGGCGGGCAGGGACATCGTCGAGCACGGCCCGGCCGGCTACCGGCTGACGATCCCGTCCGGCGAGATCGACGCCCGGGCCTTCGAGCGGGGCGTGACCGCCGCTCGCGCCAGGCTCGCCGACGGGGACCAGGCGGCGGCAGCCGGCCTGCTCCGCGGCGCGCTGCGGCTGTGGCGGGGACCGGCGCTCGCCGAGGTTGCCGACGCCCCGT
>JASHOI010000126.1 GCA_030041195.1 Streptosporangiaceae bacterium
AGTCATACCCCGACTACCCCGGCTACGCCGACGCCACGCTGGCCGAGGCACCCCCGCTGTACGGGCCCGGCTGGCAGCAGCCGGCACAGCCGCCGCTGGGGGTCCCGCCCGGGCCGCCCGGGCCAACCGGGCAGGGTGGGCCACGCGGGCCGGGCGGCGATTTCATCAGCCGGCTGCGCGGGGCTTACCCGCAGCGCGGTTCGCTGCCCGCCGGCAAGAGGCTCGTCTTCTCCGTCGCCGCGCTGGCCGTCGTCATCGTGGGGGTCGTCGTCGGCCTGCTTGTGTCCGGCGGGTCGTCGCCGAGCACGCCCGCGGCGTCGTCGCACCCCGCCTCCCCGGCGCCCTCGGCACCGGCGGGCAGCACTGCATCCCGGCAGGCAGCCGCCGTGAGCAGCCTGCTGGTCTCCAGCGCGGCCACCCGCCGGTCGCTGGAGGACGCGGTCAGCGAGGTCCGTAACTGCTCAAACCTGCGCAGCGCGACCAGCCAGATCCAGGCCGTGGCCAGCCAGCGCAGCGCCGAATATCGCCGGGCGTCGGCGCTGTCCATGGCCGCCCTGGCCAATGGCACGGTGGTGAAGTCAGACCTGCTCGCCGCGCTGCGAGCCTCGCGAGACGCCGACCGGGACTACCTCGCGTGGGCCCGCCAGCAGCTGCGTTCCGGGTGCACACCGGCCAGCCAGTCGGGTTCCTACAACGCCGCGTTCAGCGCGGACGAGCAGGCAGGCTCGGCCAAGCAGGCGTTCGTCCAGGTGTGGAACCCGGTCGCGGCCAAGTACGGCGAGCCGCAGGAATCGCCCGGGGACATCTAGCGGCCGGCTACCCGGGGACCAGGAACGCCCGCAGCGCCGCGATCATCATCGCCGGGTCTTCGGCGCCGGCCAGCTCACGCGCGGAGTGCATGGCGAGCGCCGGGTTGCCGACGTCGACGGTGGGCATCGCCAGCCCGCCGGCCACGTACGGCCCGATCGTCGACCCGGTCCGCACGCCGCTGCGCATGACGAAATACTGCACCGGCACGTTGGCCTGCTCTGCGGCCAGCACGAACGCGGCGTGCGTGTTCGCGTCGGTCGCGTACAGCACGTTCGCGTTCATCTTCAGGATCGGGCCGCCGTTGAGCGCGACCTGGTGCTCAGGCTCGTGCTTGTCCGGGTAGTTCGGGTGGGTGGCGTGCCCCATGTCCGCCGACACGTGGATCGACCCGGCGACCGCGCGCAGGAACTCGTCACGCGTCCCTCCCCTGGCGAGCACCGAGCGCTCCAGCTGCCGGCCCAGCCAGGCGCCGCGCGCTCCGGTTGCGGACACGCTGCCGATCTCCTCGTTGTCGAACAGGACCAGCGCGCTGACGTGCTCGCCGGCCGGCTCGCGGGCGCTCGCGGCCAGCGCCGCCACGCAGGCGTGCGCGCAGCCAAGGTCGTCGAGCCTGCCCGAGCTCACGAACTCCTCGTCCGCCCCGGTCAGCGAGCCCCCGGTCAGGTCGTACGTCATCAGGTCATGGCTCAGCACGTCCTCTGGCGGCACGTCAAGCTCGGTCCCGATGAGGGCCCTGAACGCTCCGATTTCGGGCGGGCCGAGCGACCATATCGGAGCCAGGTGCAGCTGCGGATCCAGCTTCAGGCCCGAGCTGGCCCGCAGGTCCTGGTCGAGGTGGATGGCCAGCTGCGGCACCCGGAGCAGCGGCCGGTCGATGTGCAGCAGCCGGGTCTGCGGGCCGCCGGGGGTGCGCACGACAACCCGGCCGGCCAGCCCCAGGTCGCGGTCCAGCCACGAATTCAGCAGCGGGCCGCCGTAGATCTCGACGCCGAACTGGCGGATGCCGGCCGCGCCGGTGTCCGGGCGCGGCTTGATCCGCAGGTTCGGGCTGTCGGTGTGCGCGCCGAGCAGCCGGAACGGCGCTTCCGGGGCAGCCCCCTGCGGGACCACCCAGGCGAACAGCGACCCGCCATCGATCGTCACGTAACGGCCCGTTTCCGACGGCCACCGCTGGCCGAGGCCGACCTCCGTGAATCCCGCCGCGGTCAGCCGGCGCAGGGCCTCAGCGGCGGCATGATAGGGCGACGGCGAGGCGTCGATGAAACTGATCAGGTCGAGTGCGGTGTCACGGGAGTCGGTCACCGGTACATCATGTCGCGCGACCGGCTCAGAACGTCACCGGGTGCCAGGCCAGGCCGGCGTCCCAGGTCAGGTACATCCGGCTGCCCTGCGCCGGGCTGCCCTCGATCGCGGCACCCTGGGTGGGTGTGGTGAAGCCGAAGTCGCTCCAGCCCAGCCCGCCGTCGAGCAGGCGCAGCGCCTGGGTCCAGGTGCGGCCGCCGTTGCCGGACACGTCGAGCCAGGTGGCGCCCGAGGATGTGGCGATGAAGACGTGCCCGGCGCCGGGCTGCGCCAGCTGATCGAAGTTGTCACCGCCCAGCGGGGGCGCACCCTCGCGGGTGAACCGCGCCCCGCCATCGCCGGAGGCCAGCAGCACCTTCCCGGCCGATCCCATCGCCGGCTCGCCGACGCACAGCAGCGTCAGCTGCTGCGTGCTGTATGCGGCGGCGCTCGCCATGGCGTAGCCGCTGCCGCAGGTGACCGGCTCTCTGACCCAGTTCTGGCCGGTCGGCGACGCGTACAGCCGGTCGCCCAGGATGATCCACGCGGCCGGGCCGTGCAGCGTGATCATGCCCAGCCAGGCGTCGCCGGGCACCCCGGCCGGAAGGCCCGGCACCGGTGTCCAGCGGCCGCCGGTGGCCGGGCTCTGGTAGATCGTGACCGCATTGGCCCCGGTCACCACCGCCGCGTAGACGACTCCGCCGGCCGTTTCCAGGTCACCGATGCTGCCCGGGAGCCACACGTGCCGCCAGGTCGCGCCGCCGTCGTGGGTGGCCCAGAGCTGCGAGCCGAACGCGAACCCGTCGAGCGGGTCGGCAAACCGGATGCCGCGCAGGCCGCGCTGCAGATCCGTGGCGGCGAGCGGGTACCGGGGCGCCGGGATGCCGATCCAGGACCGGCCGCCGTCGGTGGTCCGCACGACCGACGTGCACGGCTGCTCCGCGCAGGGGGCGGTGCCGAGAACCCAGCCTTCGCTGGCCGACACGAAGGTCATCGAAACCGGCTGAAAGCCGCGCGGCACCGGGCCGCCGGCCGGCCCTGAGGCGACCCGTGCCGGGCTCGTGTCGGTTACCGCGCTGCGTGCGGGGCTCGCGGTGCCGCCGCCCGGGCTGCCTTTGGTGGTGCCGGTGCTGGCGCCGGCCGGGCTCCCGGTGGCGCTGCAGGCCGCCATCGTCGTCGTCAGGAGCCCCGCGGTGACCAGCGCCAGGCCGCCGGTCACCCACCTCGTCGCGGCGTTGCGTTGCATGGCGTCCCCTCTCTGCTCAGCGTTAAGGAGCTATGCACCGACTGAGAGTGCGCGGGAGCCAAAACGGATATGAGAGCGGGGAGCCCTCCCCATGCAGGAGCTGCCTCTCTGGAACGCCGGTCAGGTAGCAGAAACGCACCTTTTCCCGGTCCCTGGCTGCTCGCGGAATCCGGGCAATTCCGGCATAAATCCTCATGATCGTGTTAACGGGGAATCGTGTCAGTCGTATTGACTGACACGATTCCCCGCTCTGACTACGCGTTTCCCCTGCTCTAGTGGCCGGCGGGGATCCGGGCCGGTGCCCCGGCCACGCCGGCCCGCTGCGGCCGGATCGCGATCGAGGGCAGCTCGCTGAGCGCCTCGTCCAGGGTCGTGAAGATCGGGATCACCTGGTCCACGCCGGTGATGCTGAACAGACGCGACAGCGTCGCCGCGGTGACGACCAGCCGCAGCTCACCGCCCTCGGCGGTGGCCCGCCGGTGCGCGAGCACGAGCACCTGCAGACCCGCGGTGTCGCAGTACGCCGTCTCGGTCAGGTCGGCCACGACCGTGGCGTGCCCGCGCGCGGCGGCGCTCAGCAGCGCCACGCGCAGCTCGCCGGCGTTGGCGATGTCGAGCTCCGCTGGCGCCCTGACCACCGGCATGCCCGAGATCGCCGTTACCGAGAATCCAGCGGGCGCTGACATCTTTTGGCACCTCCCAGCCGTCCGGTCCGTCCGGTCATGCAGCCGGGGCGGGCCAGACCCGCGGGGGCAAAATCAGGGGACGGCGCGAACCCGGCCCGAGCCCCGGCTGAGTCGGCTGCTACCCGGCCCGCGGACGCGTAAACGGCGCGGCTGGTCAGCCAGAGCCGACGGGCTCGAGGACGAACACCGGGATCTGGCGCGTGGTCCGCTGCTGGTATTCCGCGTACGGCGGGTACGCGGCGACCGCGCGCTCCCACCACCGGGCGCGCTCGTCGCCGGTGATCTCCCTGGCGACCATCTCCTGCTTGTCCGGGCCGTCCTGCACCTCGACCCGGGGATTCTCCCGCAGGTTGTAGTACCAGAGTGGATGCGTCGGGGCCCCGCCACGCGAGGCGACGGCGGCGTAGCGGCCGTCGTGCTCCACCCGCATCACCGGCGTCTTGCGCACCTTGCCGCTGCGCGCCCCGCGGTTGGTGATGATCACCACGGGAAGGCCGGTGTCGCGCAGCGTCGTCCCCTGCGTGCCGCCGGAACCCTCGTACTCCTCAACCTGTTCGCGTACCCAGGCCTGCGGACTCGGCTCGTAGTCACCGTCGATAGGCATGGCAGTAGTCAACACCGCCCGCCGAGGGCTGCGCTCGCCCAGGTCCCCCAACCCGCCCCGGCCGGCGTTGCCCGGGAGCGCACCACGGGCGGGCTCTAAGCTCTGGCTGTGCCCACGGTCGAGATCGACGTTGACGACCCGAATGCCGAGGACGTACGCGAGCTGCTGCGGCGGCATCTGGAGTTCGCCCAGGCGAACACGCCGCCGGAGGACATCCACGCGCTCGACGTGGACCAGTTCGCGGGCCCGGCGATCACCCTCTACGGCTACCGGCGCGACGGGGAACTTCTCGCGATCGGGGCGTTGAAGCAGCTCAACGGGCGGCACGCGGAGCTGAAGTCCATGCACACCGCGGCGGAGGCGCGAGGCCGCGGCATCGGCCGGGCGATGGTCGAGCACCTCATCGGCGTCGCCCGCGATCACGGCTTCAGCAGGGTGAGCCTCGAGACCGGATCCACCCCAGCGTTCGCCCCGGCCCGGTCGCTGTACGCGCAAGCCGGGTTCACGCCGTGCGGGCCGTTCGGGGACTACCCGGCAGATCGGGGCAACACGTTCATGACCCTGGCGCTCTGAGCCGCACCGCCTCGACCGCGGCGGCCACCTGCGCTGCCAGGGACGCTCCGGCGCTGCGGCGGTTATCGATGGTGAGGTGCGGCGCGGCCGGCTCGGTGCCGAGGTGCATGCTGGCCGTGAACGTCGCGAAATCCCCTAGCTTTGCCGCGTCCCGGCCCGACCCCCGGGCCTCCAGGCGGCGGCGCAGGGTTGCCGCGTCCGACCGGACCCAGACCAGGCGAACGTCCTCGCCGCCGAGGTCGGCGACCCAGGACCGCCACTGGCCTGCGTCGTGGATCTGCTGGGTGAACGGGCCGGACAGCAGCACCGGGCAGCCGTACCCGCGGATCTCGCGGGCCGTCGCGGTCATCCCGCCGTACTCGTGGATCTTGATGTGATCGTCGTACCACGGGCCCTCGCGCTCGCCCGGCGGGCGGCCGGCGGCGCGCAGGGTCGCCGCCACGAACGAGCCGTACATGGTGTCCTTGTCGAGCATCGCCGGCACCGGGTCCAGCGCGGCCAGCAGCAGCCCGGCCACCGTGGTCTTGCCCGACCCCGGCGGTCCGGCCACCACCCAGGCGGGAGCGGGCGGCCCGCCGGTCACGCGTTCGCCGCCAGCGCCGTGCGCAGCAGCGGGCGCAGCCGCTCGAGGTCCTCCAGCGAGCTCAGGCGCAGCTCGATCCAGTCGCGGCGGCCGGGGTCACGAACCACCGCGGGGTCGCCGCCGAAGTCCGCGCCCACCCGCGACCATCCGTCCCGCGTGATCCGAAGGTCGATCACGCCGGGCGCCTCGAGGTGAGCGATCTCGCGGCGGCCGGTGACCAGCGCCGGCTTGTCGCCGTACCGGGAAGCGCGCTCCTGCGCCGGACCGGCCGCGAGCATCAGCAGGACGAACGCGTCCCACAGCAAATCACCCTGGCTTTCGTGCATGCTGGCGATCGTAACCAGCACCGCCGAGAGGCAGGGAACGATGAGCCCGCTGCCCACGCAGATGGCCGACCACTGGTGGCAGCGGCCGGGCCGGCTGCCCGGGCGGCCGCTCTACCACTGGCACATGCTGTTTCACGATCAGCCCGAGGTCCGCCGGCTCGCGGCGGCGGCGCAGGCCAAGCTCGCGGGCCTGCCCGGCCTCGACCCCGTGCCGGAGCAGTGGCTGCACCTGACCACGTACATCGTCGGGTTCGCCGACGAGGTGCCGCAGGCCAGCCTGGAGATCATGACCACGACGGCGCGGCGGCTGCTCGCCGGGGTTGCCCCGATCCCGGTCAGCCTCGGCCGGATCGTCTACCACCCGGAGGCCGTGGTGCTCGCGGTGCAGCCGCTCGGGGCGCTGCGACCGGTGCTCGACGCGGTCGTGGCGGCCACCAGCAGCGCCGGCTGCGAGGGCCACACCGACACCGACCCGTGGCTGCCGCACATCTCGGTTGCCTACAGCCACGCGACCGGGCCGGCGGCGCCCGTGATCGCCGCCCTGGGGCGGTCGGTGCCCAGGACCGAGGTCACGATCAGGTCGGTGAGCCTGGTCGCCCAGACCCAGGTAGGACGTTCCTGGCAGTGGCGGCCGGTGGCCGAGGCTCACCTCGACGGCGGGTGAATCACTCCCGGCGGATCGTGGCCAGCCAGGCCTGCGCGATGGAGCTGAACCCGAATCCCGGGTTGATCTCGAATTTCTCCGGGACGATCTCGGCGACATCCCAGCCGTCGCTGAACGCGGCGCGCAGCTCGTCCTGGCTGACCCGGCGCGGGCCGATGTCGCCGGGCTGATGCTCGCTGAAGCAGGCCAGGTAGCAGCTGCCGCCGGGCCCGAGCACCGAGGCCAGGCTGGCGACGTACCGAGCTCGATCGTCGTCGTCGAAGACGTGGAACACCCCGCTGTCGATGACCGTGTCGAAGGTCAGGCCGAACTGCCCGAGGTTCAGCGCGTCGGCGACCTCGAAGCGCGCGGCAATGCCGCGCTCGGTTGCCTTTCCCCGTGCCCGTTCGATCGCGCGCGGCGAGATGTCGATCCCGAACGCGTCCGCGCCCTTCGACGCGGCCAGCAGCGTGTGCTCCCCGGTTCCGCAGCCCGGATCGACCACCCGCCCGCTCAGCAGGCCCACGTCGGCCAGGCGGACGAACAGCGGCTGCGGCCGGCCGATGTCCCACGGCGGAGGCGTGGTCGCGGCGTACGGCGCATCCCAGCTCTCCGACGACGTCGTCACGAGCGCCTCCCTGCCCGGGGCCGGATTACGATCTTTGCGTGTCGCGTTGGGCACCATGGTGCCAGCGTCGCC
>JASHOI010000127.1 GCA_030041195.1 Streptosporangiaceae bacterium
CCCGCCGGCGTGGTGCGCGCAGGCGCCCGGGCAGGCGCGGCTGGGCCGCACCGCAGGCGCCGGGTCCACGTGGCCATCTGGTCCGGCGCCGCGGCCCTGGTGCTGCTCGGCGCAGGCACGGCGATCGGGTTCACGGTCGCGGGCAACCCGCCGCCGCCACCACCGCCGGAAACGAACACCGTCGTGGTGCCGGCCTCGCAGGCGTCGCTGTCGGCGCAGCAGGCCAGCCGGCCGCAGATCGCCTTCTACCAGACTTTCGGCGACAGCCACACGGTGTTCGTGCTGCACGGCGAGGGCTGGACGCCCGGCCAGGCCGTGACCGTGACGCTGGCCGGCCGTGCCTCTCCCATGCATCCGATCGTGGACGAGGCCGGAACGTTCAGCTACGCGATCAACCAGGACCACGAGTTCTTCCGCCACGGGCTGCCGGCCGGGACCTACCACGTCCTGGTCACCACGCCCAACGGCGCCCGGGCCACGGCGAGCTTCACCGTGCACCCCGGCGGGCCGGGTGAGCCTGGCGGGCCCGGGACGCCCGGATCCCCGCCGCCGGGCGGACAGGGCCCGCCGGCCGGCTAGCGCCGGCCGGTCAGATTACCTGGGTCCACCACAGGTCCTCCTGGCGGGAGCACCACGCCGGGTCGCTGAGCCGAGCAAGGTCGGCCGCGGCGATGATCCCGGTGTCGATGAGCGCGCCGACCGCCACCTCGTCGGACAGCCGGATGCCGGGCCGCACCAGGCCGCGCTCGACGATCTTGCGGCGCAGCACCTTGATGTGCTCGCCGACCCGCGCGGACAGCCGGTCACGGAACGCCGGGTCGCTGTCGAAGCACTCGATCTCGTGATGGGCGTCGGTGACTTCCAGCGCCGCGCGGGCGATCTCCGGAGTGCGGGGCAGCGGCATGCTGCGCGCCGGGTCGATCAGCCAGGGACGGCACCACATCAGCGCGACGAGGAACAGCTTGGTGTTCGGGTCCAGGTACAGCGGGAGCAGCGTCGGGTCGCCGTCGGCGCCGTCCCCGCGCTCACTCGCGGCCACCGCCCCGGCCGCGACCACAACGCGCAGCGGCTGGCCTTCCTCCAGCATCGCGCGCGAGCCGATCAGCGCCGTTCCCTGGCGCAGGAACCACCCCGCCGACGGCTCGCCGGGTTCGTCCATGCGGGGGAGCCGGATCCGGTACCCGTGGCCCTCGGCGTAGAGCGCATGGGTGTGGCTGAGGTTCGCCACCCAGGCACCGTCCGCTGTCGCGCTGATCGCGCCCGCCCGCCGGGACAGCCCGCGCCCGGCCGGGATCACCAGGTCCGCGTCGGGACCCCGGCCAAAGACCAGCCTGCTGCCGTCGGGAATCGCGATCACGCGTCCCGCCGGGGTGGTGACGTGCGCCGTCGCCGGAGTCGAGTCGAGCGCCATCACCGTCCTGCCCACGGGGTGTCCTGCCGCGCCAGCGTGGTCTGCGCCGTCCGGCAGCGCCGTCGGCTGAAGTCGCGCGCGGTAGCCGGCATTCTAGGTCAGCGGCTCGGTGGGTACGCATCCCGGAGTTCGGGGATGGCGATGGGCGTCCGCGCGCGGTTGGCTTTCCCTAGCCGGGGCGGGGCGGGCAATGTACTGGGGGCGGCCGCCTGCACCTGCGGTCGACCAAAGGAGCCTGCGCGACGAGCCACTCTCGGCGCGCAGGTGTCAGGGGGGGACCTGTCGGTCCGGCGTTGCCCGCCTCGCTCCGGCCATGCGTGCGCGGGCTGCGCTGGCCCGCTTCTGAGCGGGCGAATTAGCGCCTATTTCATCGGCTTGTGGCCATTGTTCTCCAGGTAGAACGGCTGTCGGTGTGTAAATCGGCGGTGGGGGTGGAATAGGACTTCCGTAATTGATCTAGACGGGGGGAAGATCAGTGCCTGCACGAACCACGGCCCGTACGGCTGCTCGCCGAAGCCCGGCGAGCGCCCGCACCCGGTCGACGAGCGGCAGCGCGCCCAAGCGCACCGCGAGCCGTCCGCAGCGAAGGGCCACCACAAGGACGACCTCGACCAGGTCCAACCGCACGTCGGCCAGCAGCACCGCGCCGTCGGCCGCCGTTGCGGCCCGGACCGTTTCGTCTGCGGCCACCAAGGTCACGTCGGCCGCTACCAAGATGACGGCCGCGGCTACAAAGGCCACGTCCTCCGCCAAGACGATGTCCACCGCCATGCAGGCGATGAACAACGCGACGAAGGCCATGACCACCGCTGCGAAGTCGCTCACCGCGGCCGCTAAGACGATGTCAACTGCCAAGATGATGCCCGACGCAGCACCGAGGGCCACCGCGACCAGGTCGCGCTCCTCGGCGAGGCCGACCGGCACCACCAGGGCCAGGACCACCGCCGCCAGGGCAAGGCGGACCAGCACGACCGCCAAGTCGGGCACCGCGGGGAGGTCCGCCACCACGGCCGGGTCGGCGCGAGTGGCCAAGTCGGCAACGGCGGCGCGGCCGAGGACCGCCGCCGGCGCCAGGCCCAGGACCGCGGCCAGCCGCTCGACCGCCACGGCGGGCGCGCACGCCAGCGCCAAGCCCAAGCCGAACGGCAAGGCCAAGGCCACGCGGTCGAAGGCGAGTTCGGTCCGGTCGTCTTCGGGCCGGCAGTCCGCGCCGAACCTCCGAGTCGCTTCGCCACCGCGCAGCTCCGACGAGGATCAGTATGGGGGTCTGCTGGCGGGGCTCATCCGCTAAGGCACGCCACAAAGCGCCCCGGGTTGCCGTACTGGGATCCCGGGGCGCTCCCATGCGCGGTCACCGCGCGGCAAGAACCTCAGCGATCTTTGCCGCTGCGCCCGGCGGGTCCTCGGCGTCGTGGAGTACTTCTCCCCACGACCACCGGTAGAACCAGCACAGGCGCCCGTCGTCATCGGTGCCCGGAGTGCAGTCGATGCTCTCGGCGAGCATCGAGGCGCCGGGGACGGCCACGTGCAGGGCGGCCGGGTAGCTGGTTTTCACCGTGGCATGGAAACCGACGGTGTCGAGCGCCGTAGCGAGCCGGTGCAAGTGGTAACTGCGTACATGGTCGTGCGTGCCGTCCTGCATCTCACCTGCCTTGCGGGGTCGGCACATTGTCGGTGCGGGCAGGCCCACCTTGTCAAGCCCGCCCGCCGGGCGGATTGTCAGCGTTCGGCCGCTCCGTACTCTGGGTAACCGCCGTATCCATCGCTCCCGTACGGGTCTACAGGCGCGTATCCCGCCGGGTCATCCGGAGCGACCGGATAGCCGTTCGGCGGGTAACCGGCGCCCGCCTGGCCGTGCCGTCCGTAACCGTTCCGGTAGTCGGGTTCCTGCGCGTCGGCGTGCCGCGGATCGCTGCCCTGCTTCGCCGCGTCCAGGTAGCTGGAACCGCCCAGTTCCGGCAGGCTGCCGGAAGCCGGCGCCGACTGGTGCCAGTACCCGTTCCCGTTCTGTCCCGCGCCGCCGGGCACTGCGGGCGGCAGGTACGGCTGCCCGTGGCCATTGCCGGGCGTGGCCGGGTAGCCATTGTAGGGGGTAGCCGTGGTCTGCTGCTGGCTGTCGGGCGTCACGTAGCTGCCGTACGGGTTGCCCGCCACCGGGAGGGCGCCCGACCCGCGCCCTGGCGGCGTGGAGGCGGGGCCGGACGATCCGTTCGCCGCCGCCGGGTATGGGTTCCGGCCGGTCAGGGGGTCGGTCTGGTAGCCGCGCGTGCTGCCGCGATCGGAGTCGCCGGGGTACTGCGGAGCAGCGTGCTGGGCGGTCGGGCGGTCGGTCGCTGGCCGCTGTGGCACCGCTCGCTGGGGAGCGGAGTGCTGCCCGGAACGCGGCGCCGCAGAGGGCTGCACCGTCGGGTACTGGGCCGTCGGGTACTGGGCCTCCGGATACTGCGGCTCGAGATACTGCGGCTCCGGATACTGCGGCTCCGGGTACTGGGCCGTCGGGTACTGCGCGGTTGGGTATTGCGCGGCGCGTGAGTCGTACCCGGGGAACTGCGGGGTGGCAGCGGGGTCGGGGTACGGCGACCGGGCGCGGGAGCCGCCCGGCGGCGTGTCGGCCCGCCCGTTGCGGTACGACCTGCTGTCCGAGGCCGGAACCTTCGGGAAGGACGGGCTCGTCAGCGGATCATCGTCGAGGGGAACGGGCGGCCGTTGCCTGCGGGCGGGCGAAGCCGGAGCCGGAGGGGCCGGAGCGGGCTGGGCCGGAGCGGCAGGCGGCGCTGGCGGGATGTCGCGCGGCCGCGCCTGCCGGGCACC